>CADALT010000002.1:6016-152667 GCA_902788785.1 uncultured Ruminococcus sp. | reverse complement strand
CGAGTGACATCGCCGCCCGTCAGAGGTCAAACAGTGAAACGCTTTTGACCTCTTCGACCCGTAAGGGGCGACGACAGCGACCTATCCACCCAAGCAAAAACGTCCATAAGCCAAACAAAAAATCGCTCTGGTAAGCATGGCAAAATTCCGAGCAACGGACAAAATCACAAAGAACCCCCACAGGAGTTGCGTTATCCTGTGGGGGTCGATTTTTTGTTGTTCTTATCTTGAAATGGAGATAAAGGAAAGTGGTCGCAGCTAACGCTGCGAATGACTTCAAATTCGCTATCGCTGTTTGAAGTCATCGGGCGGCGAATTTATCCGCACGAAGTTCTATGGGGACGTGTTCAGATGCTCACGCACTGATTTTTGTTATTCGCCGCCCGTGTTATTTGTCTGTCCCCCACACCCCCTGCAAGCCGTCTAGCGCCCGGCTTGACCCTGCGCTTTGCCTCGTCACCACTTTTTGCTTTGGTGCCCGTTTTTGCGCTCGGAACGTCTTTTGCTTTTGCGGTTCAGTGTCCGTTTTATCTATTGCCTTTATTATGAATTCTCGATAAGATCGCTCATCGTATAAAGCCCTGCCTGCTTTCCAAACAGGTATACTGCCGCATTTACCGCTCCTACCGCAAATACCGACTTCGAGTGCGCTTCATGCTTCAAGGATATTACTTCATCTCTGCCTGCAAATATTATCTCATGCTCGCCTACGATAGTGCCGCCCCTGACTGAATGCATTCCTATCTCGTTTCTGCCCCTCTTTGCCCTGACAGAATGTCTGTCATAGGTATAGGTACATCTGTTGTTAAGCTCCTCGTTGATGGCATTTCCCAGCATTATTGCTGTACCCGAGGGTGCATCCAGCTTCTGGTTATGGTGCTTCTCGATTATCTCGATATCGAACTGCTCGCCCAGTATCTTTGTTGCCCTTCTTGCCAGGTCTGAAAGCAGGTTGATTCCCAGTGACATATTGAAGGTGAAAAACAGCGGTATCTGCGCTGCTGCCTTCTTGATCTTTGCAGTCTGCTCTTCATCATAGCCTGTTGAACCTATTACCAGCGCTGTGCCGTTTGCCAGGCAGTAATTCAGCAGGTCGTCCAGCAGAACAGGGTGCGAAAAGTCGATGATGACATCGGGCTTTACGTTAAGCTCGCCCACTGTTGAGAAGATCGGGAAATCTCCGTACTGCGCCGTTACTTTATCTATGCCTGCTATTACCTTGCAGTCATCACGGCCGCTTATGACCTCAGCAATGACCTTGCCCATATGTCCGCTTGCGCCGCAGATAGCTATATTTGTCATTTTTAAAACTTCCTTTCGTATTATTGCTCTATCATCATGCCCGAAAAATCGTCTGATCCTCAGTGAGGGTGAAGATGAGCCTTTATAAAAAGAGGGCAGAACGCTCCGCCCTCTTATACTTGTTCTTTTACTTTACAAGACCCAGCTCCTGCATCTTAGCTTTGAGCTTTGCGATCTTATCATCGTCCATTCTTACCAGTGGCAGTCTGCACTCGCCTACGTCCCAGCCCATGATGTTCAGGGCTTCCTTTACGGGGATAGGGTTAACATCGCAGAACAGTCCGTTGGAATTTGCAAACTCCAGCACCTTGTTCATTCTTGCCTGTGCCTCGGGGAACTTGTTATCCAGACACAGCTGTGTGATCTCGTGGGTCTCCTTGGGCATACAGTTTGAAAGTACCGAGATAACGCCCTTGCCGCCCAGTGCCATGATAGGAACTATCTGGTCATCGTTGCCCGAATAGATATCCAGGTCGTCGCCGCAGAGAGCCGCAACTCTTGCGATCTGGGAGATATTGCCTGTAGCTTCCTTAACAGCAACGATATTATCTATCTTAGAGAGCTCTTTCAGAGTCTCGGGAAGGATATTCACGCCGGTTCTGGAAGGTACGTTGTAGAGTATTATCGGGAGATCTACAGCGTTAGCGATCGTTGTATAGTGGGTGATAAGACCCTTCTGTGAGGTCTTGTTATAGTAAGGTGTTACCAGCAGCAGAGCATCAGCGCCCAGCAGCTGAGCCTTTTTGGAAAGACCTACCGCATAATCGGTGTGGTTTGATCCTGTACCTGCTATAACAGGTACTCTGTGAGCAACTCTCTTCACCGCATAATCTATGCAATCGATATGCTCTTCATCGATCATGGTAGCGCTTTCACCTGTGGTACCGCAAATAATGATGGCATCGGTACCCTCTTCGATCTGCCAGTCGATCAGCTCGCCCAGCTTATCGAAGTTAATTGAACCATCGGCGTTCATAGGTGTGACGATAGCCACGCCTGCGCCTGTGAAAATAGTCTTCTTCATGATTATTCTCCTTATTCGGGAATATTATCGTCATTGTCATGTGCTTTTACATGGCATCGTGTGTTATAGTATCAAACAGACAGAAAAGCCCTTAAAGCTCTTATAGGGATACCCCTGCTCAAAGGGCTTTATACTGTCCATGCTTTCTTATCCTAGGGACAGATCAGTCAAAATAGCCCTTTGCAGCCAGCAGTTCAGCCAGCAGAACAGCGCCGCCTGCAGCACCTCTCAGTGTGTTGTGGGACAGGCAAACGAACTTGTAGTCATACTGAGAATCTTCTCTCAGTCTGCCGATGGATACAGCCATACCGCCCTCGAGGTTTCTGTCAAGCTTAGCCTGAGGTCTGTCATTCTCCTCGAAGTAGTTGAGGAACTGCTTGGGAGCGCTGGGCAGCTGCATCTCCTGAGGAACACCTGCGAACTCCTTCCAAGCCTTGAGTATCTCGTCCTTGGTAGGCTTCTTCTCGAAGCTTACGAATACAGCAGCAGTATGACCGTCGGAAACGGGCACTCTCAGGCACTGTGCTGTGATGTTGGGAGTTGTAGCGTCAACGATCTTGTCGCCTTCGATCTTACCCCAGATCTTCATAGGCTCCTGCTCGCTCTTCTCTTCCTCGCCGCCGATATAAGGGATAACGTTATCCAGTATCTCGGGCCATGTCTCGAAAGTTCTGCCTGCGCCGCTGATAGCCTGATATGTGCAGGCAAGAGCCTTTGTTACCTTGAACTTGTCGTGCAGAGGTGCCAGTGCAGGTACATAGCTCTGCAGTGAGCAGTTGGATTTAACAGCGATAAAGCCTCTCTTTGTGCCGAGTCTCTTTCTCTGTGAAGGGATGATCTCGATGTGCTCGGGGTTGATCTCGGGGATCACCATAGGAACATCATCAGTGTGTCTGTGAGCAGAGTTGTTGGAAACTACGGGGCACTCAGCCTTTGCATACTTCTCCTCCAGTGCTCTGATCTCATCCTTCTTCATATCAACTGCGCAGAATACGAAATCGACCATAGATGCGATCTTCTCAACATCCTCTTCTGCGTTCATTATTACCATATCTTCCATGGACTTGGGCATTGGGTCAGCCAGCTTCCACTTGCTGCCTGCTGCTTCCTTATAAGTCTTGCCTGCACTTCTGGGAGAAGCTGCCAGACATACTACATCGAACCACGGATGCTTATCGAGTATCAGAGAAAATCTCTGACCAACCATACCTGTTGCACCGATGATACCGACCTTGAACTTCTTTTCCATACTAAAAAACTCCTTTTCCTTTCACGCAAGCCGTCATATCCGACAATAATACATTTTGTATATGCGATAGATTTGCGCAAAACATAAAAATTTGACAAATAACAAAAAAACCGGTTGAAAACCGGCGCATCATACATTATAATTAAGAATGTTGGCAAAATAAAAAACTCGCCGATAGCACTCCATCATAAAGCATGATGACAACCGATGATCTGTTGAACCATCAGTCAGCAGAGGACATCCCACGTCCAGAGCTTCGGCAGTATCGCCTTTCGCATCGCCCATCAGCTGTGGAAGCCTTGACCCTTGAGTGAGTCGGACGGTGCTACTGATCTTTACCGCACCTCTATCTGTTCTGAAACATATAATAACAGATATTTTCCGACTTGTCAATAGCCTATGGAAGAAAATTATTACTATTTTGTAAATTATCAAGAAGGAGATATGCCCATGAGCAAAGAATACTGGGGTTTTGATACCGAAAAGGAACAGACGGGTTTTCTGGCAGGTGTCGTTGATGTCCTTTCGGACGAGCTGTCACTTTCCTGCCGTGGATTCACCACTCTGGATGCAGATATTTTCTTTATAGAGGACGGCGATATCTCGAAACTTGAAGAGTCCTTCAAAAAACGGCTGTTAAGCTATATGAGATGCTATTCTTATTATACCGCCGATGATGTGAACAGCCTGAGACTGGGGCTCAAACGCCATGACTGCGACATCAGGCAGTATCTCCGTGACAGTATCGACTCCTCATATACATCCTCTGAGAAAGCCCGGGCAGCTGCCGATAAGTTTTTAAGAGATATCAGCCGGTATCTGGGTGAGCCGGACAGCATATATTTGCTCGATGATAACTCCGATGTTGCCTTCAATACCAACCGGGCTGTTTCAGGAGCATATATGGGCATCATTTTCGGCGCTTATTTTATTACATTCAAACATCATGATTATGCTCTCATGATGATATTCGGCACTTCCGAATAAATTTTGTTTATTTTTGTTTATTGATATAGGAGATGTAAAGATGCTTGATCTTAACAACATGAAAAAATCAGATTTCTGGTACGATCTTCCGCAAGAGCTGATCGCACAGACCCCAATAGAGCCCAGAAATGCCTCCAGACTTTTGTGCCTTGACCGCAAAACGGGCGAGGTCAGCCACGATCACTTCTACAATCTATGCGACCACCTGAAAAAAGGTGACCTGCTGGTGCTCAACGATTCGAGGGTGCTGCCTGCACGTATCTACGGTGAAACAGAGGATACTCACTCGTTCATCGAATTTCTGCTGGTGGAGCAGAGAGGAAATCTCGAATGGGAGATACTCTGCCGCCCAGGCAAGAAAGCAAGGGTCGGCAGGCGCTTTGTGTTCGGTGAGGGTCTATTGACGGCGGAGATAACCGAGGTACTGGAAGACGGCAACCGTATCGCACGTTTCGAGGTAAACGGGGATACGAATTTCTTTGCTGCCCTTGATGAGATAGGTCAGATGCCGCTGCCTCCGTACATCACCGAAAAGCTCAATGACAAGGAGCGTTATCAGACCGTATATTCCAACGAGATCGGCTCATCGGCTGCGCCCACGGCAGGTCTGCACTTTACAAAAGAGCAGCTGAAGGATCTGGAGGCAAGGGGCGTGAATATCGCCTATGTGACCCTCCATGTGGGTCTGGGCACTTTCCGTCCCGTAAAGGAAGATAAGGTCCTCGATCACAAAATGCACCGTGAACACTATGAGCTGCCTGCAAAAACAGCTGAACTGATAAACCGCACGAAAGCCGAGGGCGGCAGGGTCATCGCTGTGGGCACCACATCATGCCGCACGCTGGAGAGTGTAGCTGCGCTTTACGGCGACATACGTCCCTGCGACGGTTTCACGGAGATATTCATATATCCCGGCTTTGAGTTCAAGGTGCTGGACGGACTTATCACCAACTTCCACCTGCCCGAAAGCACGCTGATAATGCTGGTATCGGCATTCGCAGGTTACGAGAACACCATGGCGGCTTACAAAACTGCGGTGGAAGAAAAATACAGGTTCTTCTCATTCGGCGACTCGATGATGATAGTGTAAACAGCCCACCGTTATTTATTACAAGGAGTTTCTATGTCTGAACACAATAAGATATACATTGACCCCAAAACAGGCGAAAAAGCCTGCAAATGCTTCAAACGCTGCGGCGGATGTCAGCATTCTGAAAGCTACAAGGCACAGCTTGAAAGAAAACAGCAAAAGGCTGAACGTATGCTTTCAAAATTCTGCAAGGTCAATGAGATAATACCCATGGACGAGCCCTACAACTATCGCTGCAAGGTGCAGAACATCTACGGGCTTGACCGTTCAAAGCGTATAATCTCGGGCATATTCCAATCATCGGGTCAGAAGATGGTCACGGTGGATGACTGTATGCTTGAAGATGTCCACGCTGCGCCCATAGTGCGCACACTGAAAAAGCTTATGAAAGATATGCGCATATCGCCATACGACCTGCGCACGGGCAAGGGCATACTGCGCCACACCCTGATACGCACCTCCCCGACCACGGGGCAGATAATGCTGGTGCTGGTGACCTCGGGTGCGATGCTGCCGTCCTCGAAAAATCTGGTGAAAGCTTTGCTTTCTGCCCACCCCGAGATAACCACGATAGTGCAGAACGTCTGTCCCGACGGTATGCCCCTGACCCTTGGCAAGCGCAGCATGGTGCTTTACGGCAGCGGCCATATCGAAGATGAACTCTGCGGCTGCCGTTTCAGGATATCCCCTGCTTCGTTCTATCAGGTCAATCCAATACAGACCGAAAAATTGTACACTTGTGCAGTAAAGGCGGCAGATATCTCCGAGGGAGATACTCTCATAGATGCGTACTGCGGCACGGGTACAATAGGCATCATCTGTGCTAAAAACGGCGCTTGCGTCACAGGTGTGGAGCTTAACAAGTCCGCCTGCAAAGATGCCGCAGAGAATGCCGCACTCAACAAGCTGGAGAATATCCGCTTTTTCAACGACGACGCAGGACGTTTCATGCAGGCTATGGCAAGCCGTGGCGAAGGTCTTGACATACTGATGATGGATCCTCCCCGTGCAGGTGCCACAAGGGAATTTCTGGGCTGTACAGCAAAGCTCGCACCGAAAAAGATAGTCTATGTTTCCTGCAAGATAGAAACGCTCGAACGTGACCTTAAAACACTGACAAGATCGGGCTACAAGGCAACGTACATACAGCCTGTCGATATGTTTCCGCACACCATGGGCATCGAGACTGTTGTGGGGCTGATAAAAAAAGCATAAAGAAAACGGACAGGTGAAACTGTCCGTTTTTTTACTCTTATTATGCAGTGCCAAGCTTTGCTTTTTGCTTTTTGAGCTTGCCTGCAAGGGCTTTCCAGCTTTGCTTGTAACAGCTGTATGCCGCCTCGGTCTCAACATCAGCAGGCTCGTAGCCGCCGAATGCCGCCTTCTCGAAGATCTCCACCGCACGGCTTATCTCTGCCCCACGGGACTTAGCCAGTTCAAGCACCTCGTAAGGTGTCATGCCCCTGACTCTCACACTTCTTCCGGCAGAAACTTCCAGCAGACGCAGTATGCGTCGGTACATCAGCTGTGCCCTATCGGAATTTTTCTTGGTGAACCTGTAGCGTATGCGGAATATCAGCTCAACTATCCTGTCAAGGAAGACGATGAACACCAGCACGAACACTACGCCCAAAAACAGAACTATCCTGCTGAAATAGTCGATGAAAGTCCTGATAGCTGCGGCATTTCCGCCGCCCTGTCTCATCTGCTGATCTTTATAATCGGGGACAGTAGGGTCGAAAGTTACCCAGCCCACGCCGGGGATAAAGACCTCCACAAAAGCATGAGCGTGGCTGTCTCTTACGATGAAAGAGCGCTCCTCTTCCTCATTTTTTTCAAAGACCGCAAAACCTTCCACATAGCGTGCAGGCAGTCCGACCGCCCTTGCCATCAGCACCATCGAAGATGCATAGCTTGTACAGATGCCCGTTTTGCTCTCGAACAGGAAATAGTCGATGGACTCATCCTCGGGGATATAATCAATATCGTAGATATAGCCGTTGGTCATAAAATAATCGACTATAGCATTGGCTTTATCGAAATCATTGTCATACGGGTCGGTTATCTCGTGGGCAAGCTGTTCGATGCCCTCGGTAACGCCCTCGGTATTGGTATACAGATCATAGATCCTGCACACGTTTTGGTATTCGCTTTCGCTTATATCTCCGTAATGCGCTGCTTCCTGCATGAGCTCCCTGAAAGTATACCAGTTCAGCGGCATATCACGGATATATCTGATCTCAGGTACATTTTCTCCGTAATAGCTGTAGCTTACGCCCAGCTCGCCGTAGCCTGACATCGGAGAGGGTGTATATCCGCCCGAATAGTAGACCTCGCCGTGTACCATTTTTGTGGCATATACATGGCTGTCAGTATTTACCATAAGCGGTGCGGGGATATAGCTCGGATTGTAATTGCCGCTGAGAGACAGATAAGCATGGTCGCTGTACTCGCCGTACTTGCCGAACATATCCTCTGTCAGCCCATAAGCCTTGTAGTAGCCTGTTTCAGCCAGCCTTTTGATGAGCTTGTAGATATACATCGGCGAATTGACCTCGTTATCCACAAACTTTTCCAGGCTTTCCTCATTTCTTCTGTCGGGGCGGCGAGGGTATTCTCTCAGCTGCGCTCCGTCTTCGCCCATCTCGTACCACCTGTAATACTCATCATCGTTTTCCCACTGATCGTTGCGGAACACATCGAAGGACTGACGCCTGAGATATATCACATCTTCATCCTTTGACGATCTCGCATAGAAAAGTATCTCACCTGTGGAATCAGCGCCGAATCTTGGCGATGACACATCGTTGAGGTCATCGTAATCCGTTCGGTTGGAACCCATCTGAAATCTGAATATGCCCCTGTCCTCTTCCAGGGCAGATCTATAGTCGGGCTTTGGCAGCACCATGGTAACTGCGCCCACAAAGGTGACGAACAGCGCCACCGCAATGGTATAGGACGTATTTATTCTAAGCTTTGATGTACGCTTGGCATCATCAGTCACAAGATGCTGGTGCACCATCATCGCCAAGAACGTGGTCATCATGATAGTCAGGTTGAGGGTGGATATATTATCCGAACGTTTGCCGTAGATAACGAACGGGAACATCGTCACCAGCATGACACCGAATATCCTGAAACGATAGACTGTAAAGTAGTACAGCACCGAGATTATAAAGAAGCCCAGTCCCACGAACAGGAAAACATTATAGTACCAGACCGAGCCGACTTCCTGCGAGTTGACGTAGAACCAGTCTATGAAGCTTACACCCGTATTCGCCCAGCCGTAGCCTATCAGGTAAAATGAACCCATAAGCACTGCGAAACCCAAGGCACAGTACACGAAGAAACGCAGTATCTTCCACTTTTTAAGCTTTTCAAAAAACCAGAACAGAAACATCTCATATAATGCGAAACCTATAGTCACTACACCTACGAAATATCTGTAGTATGTCTGGAATATAACATTCATCACCACTGCGCCCAGCAGCAGCGGCAGGAAATATTTTTCAAGCAGAGCGCTGACCTTGTTTCCCAGCTTGATATTATCGATTTTCAAGGCGCACGCCCCCTTAACTTAGTTTAGTAAATTCAAACTCCTTGCTGACCATCCACATATCGGGACGCACCGCAGTAAGTCCGCTGTCCCTTGCGACGATCACAGAACCGTTCAGGCTTTCGCACAGTGCTGCGAACTTTCCAGAAGTATCGGCTGTACATGAGGTCAGGCACATCATCGCTTTGCCCTTGAGATTTATCTCGTGGTCGGGTTCACGCTCACTGTCCTTATAAGGTGATATGCCGCCCAGCATATCCTGAAGCTGTATCAGGGTCTGTTCATCACTGACCTGCTGCATTATCCATGCACCGTCAAGGCAGAAGTTGAACTCGCTCTCATAGCCCGACATCACCAGCATCGAAAGCAGTGCCAGCGATGCCTCGATGATATTATCGGATATCTCATAATGCCGCCTTTCGGGCTTCTCGGGAAGCACAAGGTCAAGACGCATGACCTGACTGGAAGATGATACCTTTTCATCCAGCCTTACCATAAGCTGATCTTTCTTTGAAGAAAGCTTCCAGTTTATCCTTTTTAGAGGATCACCCGGGACATAGTCCCTGTGTTCGTAACCCGGCACACCTGTAAGCACCAGCGAGATCTCATCGCTCTCCTCATCGCTGTCATCGAATACCACATTATCCGAGGCTGATCTTATGACCTCGGTCTGTGAACCGGTGTCGGGTATCCTCGGCAATATCTTTATGGTACACTTCTCGGGCAGTTTATTGAGTTTTTTCCTGAACAGCCCCAGATAGTCGCACAGCACTATCTTCTCCACAAAGACCTCGCCCAGACCGCAAAGCTGCGCATCAAGTTCAACATCGAGAGTTTCACCGTAAGGCTTGGAGCAGATGAACTTATAGGTCATGCCCTCGTCCTTTATGCCGATATTCGGTGTGGAAGCAAAAGTCACCTCGATAAAGCTGGTGGGCAGTAATGTGCTCTTGTTCACATCAAGATGTGCCGTGAAGCCCTCGCCCTTATTCACTATGCCCGATGACAGCGAAAGCTCGGTCCTGACGCTTTTTACCGAAATGATAAGCATAGCCAGCGAGAACAGCAGCGCTCCCCCCAGCAGGAAAAGTACAAATATGCCGCCCCTGCCGCTTATCTGGTAAGCCAGCACCACCGCCACGAACAGGCACAGCAAAAAACTAAATAAATTCTTCATCCCATCACTCCGCTGTAGTAGGGCTCTCAACTGTCATAGCTATTGCCGCAAGTGCAGCCTCGTTAGTCTCAAAAGCAGATTTGCCCTTGGGTGAAAGTATGAGCCTGTGTGCCAGCACTTCGCCCATGACAGCCTTAACATCATCGGGCACCACATAGTTCCTGCCCATAACGAAAGCGTAGGACTTTGATGCCCTCAGCAGTGCTATGGAACCTCTGGGTGATACGCCCAGACGGATATTCTCGGAATTTCTTGTGGCTGTTACTATATTGAGTATATACTTCCTGATGCTCGGTGCAGTGCCCACCTTCTGAGCTTCGTCCATCAGTGCGGCGATATCGTCGGTGGTCATCACCGCTTTAAGATCCTTTGCAGAGATCTCATTCTCACCGTTGTTCATTATCTTCAGCTCGTCCTCATAAGCGGGATAGCCCATGGATATCTTCATAATAAATCTGTCCATCTGCGCCTCGGGAAGATGGTAGGTACCATAGGTCTCCACGGGGTTCTGGGTTGCCAGTGTCATGAAAGGTGTCGGAAGGATATGGGTGACACCGTCAATGGATATCTGGTGTTCCTCCATTATCTCCAGCAGTGAGGACTGTGACTTAGGCGAGGCACGGTTTATCTCGTCCGCCAGCAGGAAGTTGCACATCGCAGCACCCTCCTTATATTCCAGCTCTCTGGTCACCTGATTTATCATGGAAAAGCCCACGATGTCCGAGGGCATTACATCGGGTGTGAGCTGTATACGGTTGAACTTGCCTGCCACCGACCTTGCCAGTGCGGAAACAAGCTGTGTCTTTCCCACACCGGGCACGTCCTCTATAAGCACATGGCCGCCGCAAAGCATCGCTGTGACGATCTTCAGCACACATTCCTGCTTGCCGACTATGACCTTTTCAATATTTGAGACCAGAGCTTCTATCTTACTATTCATCAGATTATTCCTCCCGGAAAATTTTTAGCGCCCGTATCGCATTATCGGGCATATTTTAACATTATAATCATACCACAAATTAACAAAATTGTCAACAAATCAACGCCTTCACACCTTACGACCTCTTGGTGAGCGCTTTAGCCGACAGTGTAATTTGTAAATTTTTTGTGTTTTGTGATAAATGTTTGCATTTATCGTAAATGTGTGGTATAATATTAAATTGACATGGTATTGCCCGGGATGGGCAATGTACTTATCATAATCTTCTTGCGAAAGGAACGTTTTTATTATGGCTAAGATAAAGGTAGCTGTTATTTTCGGCGGTAAATCCAATGAACATGATGTATCGGTAGTATCCGCTTCTCATGTTATAAAAAGCATCAGTGAGAACTCCGACAGATATGAGGTCGTATGCATAGGCATCACCAAGAAAGGTCACTGGCTGAAATACATCGGCGGTGTGGAGGATATACAGAACGGCAAATGGGCTGAACACCCCGACAACACCCCCTGCATAATGAGTCCCGACCCTGTTCACAGAGGTTTCATCGTGCTTGATGACGATGGTACATACAGCAACCTCAAGGTCGATGTCATATTCCCCGTGCTCCACGGAAAGAACGGTGAGGACGGCACAATACAGGGCATTTTCACAATGGCTGAGATACCATTCGTGGGCTGCGACCTTATCTCCTCTGCCTGCTGCATGGATAAGGATGTCACACACACTATCCTCGAGGCAAACGGCGTAAAGACTGCCAAGTGGATACCCCTCAAATACAGCGACTGCCGTGACTCTGCAAAGCTTCAGGAAAAGTGCGTGGCTGCCGAAAAGGAGCTTGGCTACCCGATGTACGTCAAGCCCGCAAACTGCGGTTCATCCGTTGGCATCACAAAGGCTCACGATTTCGATGAGCTCAAAGCAGGTGTAAAGTCTGCTTTCGTACACGACCAGAAAGTCATCATCGAGCAGGAAGTCAAGGGTATCGAGCTTGAATGTGCTGTTATGGGCAATGAAGAGCCTTTCGCATCGACCGTCGGCGAGATATCCCCTGCCAATGAGTTCTATGATTATGATGCCAAGTACAACGACGAGGGTTCGCTGGTATACGTACCTGCAAGGATACCCGATGATGTGGCAAAGAACGTTCGTGAGACTGCTGTTAAGGCTTACAAAGCCATGGGCTGCGGCGGACTTTCAAGAGCAGACTTTTTCATGAAGGAAGACGGCAGCATAATCCTCAACGAGATAAACACTCTGCCCGGACACACTAAGATAAGTATGTTCCCCATGCTTATGGAACATGACGGCATATCCTTTGCCGAGCAGGAAGACAGGCTAATAAAGCTTGCACTGGACAGATCGGAAGTGGATTATGAATAATGCACCTATAGGGGTATTCGACTCGGGTGTAGGGGGACTCACCTGCGTCAAGGAGCTGGCAAAGCTGCTGCCCCATGAAGATATCGTCTATCTGGGTGATACGGCGAGAGTCCCCTACGGCACACGAAGCAAAGAGACCATAGCAGGCTATACCGAGCAGGATATGGCTTTTCTGCGTGGGCACAATGTCAAGATGATACTGGTCGCCTGCGGCACAGCTTCGTCCATAATAATGTCGAATTCAAGCTTTTCGGAGAACAGCGAGCCTGTTTTCAGCGGAGTGGTAAAGCCTGCGGCACACGCCGCCTGCGCTGCCACCAAAAGCGGCAGGATAGGCGTTATCGCCACCAGTGCCACTATCAAGAGCGGCAGCTACGGCAAGGTGATACGCAGCATAAATCCTTCGGCTAAGGTCATCGGCAAGGCGTGCCCCATGTTCGTGCCGCTGGTCGAGAACGGATATGTTGCGCCCGACTGCGCTCCCACAAGATATTTCGCAGAAGAATATCTGGAGTGTATGAAGCGTGAAAAGGTGGATACACTGATACTGGGCTGCACCCACTACCCTCATCTCTCGGAAATAATATCCGATATAATGGGCAGTGAAGTCAAGCTCATTTCCTCCAGCGCTGAGCTGGCTAGGTTCGCAGTAAAAACACTGACCTTCAACGATGAACTGGCTGAACGTGAGGAAAACGGCAGGATAAAGCTTTACTGCACCGACAGTGTGGAGCTGTTTTCCGAGAACGTTGAGAGATTTCTGGGCGAGGGCTTTGAGAGCACGATAGAGAAATGCTCGCTGACCTGAACAGTCGATCTTACCGACAGAAAGGATAATTGATTTGGAAGCTAAGGATGTTGATATAAAGCTCATCAGCCGACAGTTTGACGGCGAGACCACCGAGGAGACCGAGGTTCTTTCGCAGGGCAGGTTCGGTGTGACGGACGAGGGCTATTTCATCGAATATGAGGAGAGCGAAGCCACAGGTTACGAGGGCAGCACCACAAGGCTCGAAAATTTCGGCACTGACAAAGTCACCATGTCGAGATCGGGCAGTGTCACCTCTAACATGACCGTACAGCTGGGCGAAAAGCACCACTGCGTATACGGCACGCTTTTTGGTAATTTCGAGGTCGGCGTTGCGGCAAAGAAGATAAATGTGAAGCTTGATGACAACGGCGGCACACTGTATTTCAGCTATGTGGTGGATGTTAATTCCAGCTACATCGGCGATTTTGAGATCTCGGTGGAAGTAAAGCCGAGAGCCTGAATATCGGGCAGCGGATGAAAGGGCAGCTGTCTTTACAAAGAGCGAGCGCTTTTTTCCATATACTTATACGAAGTTTCATAAGGAGGAAGTAAATATGAACGATCTGATCAACGAAGCTTTCTCGCAGGCAAGGGAGCTTGTGATGAATGCTATGGGTCAGCTGGTGGCTGACGGGACTTTCCCTGCCGAGGCTGTTCCCTCTTTCAATATAGAGATACCTGCCGACCCCAAGAACGGCGACATCTCCACAAATGCGGCTATGGTATGCGCTAAGCCTTTCAGGAGCGCTCCCAGAAAGATAGCCGAGGCACTGCTGACTAAGCTGGACGTTACAGGCAGCTGTTTTTCCAAGGTGGAGATAGCAGGCCCCGGATTTATAAACTTTTTCTATGATAAGAGCTGGTATGCTTCTGTCGTTAAGGCTGTGCTCGATGACGGCAAGGACTACGGCAAGACCGAGTTCGGCAAGGGCAAGCGTGCGCTGGTGGAATTCGTTTCCGCCAACCCCACAGGTCCTATGCACATAGGCAATGCAAGAGGCGGCGCTATCGGTGACTGTCTCGCTGCTGTTATGGAGTATGCAGGCTACGAGGTAGAGCGTGAGTTCTACATAAACGATGCAGGCAACCAGATCGAGAAGTTCGGTAAGTCCCTGAGACTGCGCTATATGCAGATATGCAGCGATAAGGGGCAGGAGCTTGTGTCCAAAAATATGAACATGGATGAGTTTACAAAGACCATTTACGAGAATACAGCAGACTTCCCTATGCCCGATGATGTTTATCTTGGCATGGATATAATCGCCCACGCAAAGAGTTTCTTTGACGAGTACGGCATGATTGCCAGCGCACAGCCTGAGGACGAGTGCAAGCAGGCACTGGTAGACTACGCTCTGCCAAAGAACATCGACGGACTGCACAAGGACCTTGCAAAGTACCGTATCAGCTACGATACCTGGTTCAGGGAGAGCACACTGCATAACGACGGCTCGGTACAGGAAGTTATCGAGAAGCTGAAAGCAGGCGGCTACACCTACGAGCAGGACGGTGCACTGTGGTTCAGGACAACTGATTTCGGCGACGAAAAGGACAGGGTACTTGTACGTGACAACGGCATACCTACCTACTTCGTGCCCGATATAGCTTACCACTACAACAAGCTGGCAGTACGTAAATTCGATAAGGCGATAGATATTTTCGGTGCAGACCACCACGGCTATATCCCCAGACTGAAAGCTGCTATGACAGCGCTCGGTGTGGACGAAAAGAAGCTGGATATCGTTATCATGCAGATGGTAAGGCTCGTAAAGGACGGCGAGACATACAAGCTCTCAAAGCGTTCGGGCAAGGCTATAACACTGAACACTCTGCTGGAAGAGATCCCGATAGATGCAGCAAGATTTTTCTTCAACCTGCGTGAGCCTAATTCGCAGTTCGATTTTGATCTTGACCTGGCTATCTCCAACTCCAGCCAGAACCCCGTATACTATGTACAGTATGCCCACGCACGTATCTGCTCGGTCATCAAAAAGCTGAAAGAAGAGGGCGTTGAGGCTAAGGCTTTCAGTGCTGATATGGCAGAAGCTTTCAGCACTCCCGAGGAGCTGGAGCTTATAAAGCTCGCAGCAACTCTGCCTACCGTAGTTACAGAAGCTGCTAAGGCATATGATCCTGCTAAGGTGACAAAGTACGTGGTTGACATCGCTACACTGTACCATAAGTTCTACAATGCCTGCCGCATTAAGGGCGAGGAAGAGAACGTTATGCAGGCAAGACTGTCGCTGTCTCTGGCAGTTAAGCAGATAATCTCCAACATCCTCGATATGCTGAAAATAAACTGCCCCGAGAGTATGTAAGGCTGTTAATTACATCAAACATAAAACTTATCCCCGTATCTTATGTGATACGGGGATATTATTATGCATTATTTTTATTGTCCTTATTTTTGTACATATACTTCTTTTCAAATTCTGCAAGCGGTATGGCTTTATCGAAAAGCCAACCCTGCGCTTTGGTGTAGCCGCTCTGGCAGAGTATAGCTGCCTGCGCATCGGTCTCAACGCCCTCGAAGATAACATCTTTCTTGGCGGTGTCGATAAGGCTGCACATGGTCGCCACGAAATCACGGTCGTTCTTGTTCTTTTCGATATTATCGATGAAGGACTTGTCTATCTTCACGATATCAACAGGTGCATTCATCAGCACGCTAAGCGTCGAATAGCCTATACCGAAATCGTCTATGCTGACCTTGAAGCCGCTGCTACGCAGTTTCTCCATAACGCTGAACAGCATCTGGGTATCGCCCGAGAAACTCGACTCGGTTATCTCTATCTCAATATTTGAATTATCCACATCATAGTGTTCAGCCGTCCTGATGATATTCTCAACAAATCTGGGCTGAGTGATATGGTGCTGGCTGAAATTCACCGAGAGCGGTATCAGGTCAAGCCCGTCATGCTTCCATTTTTCCAGCGTACTGAGCACCTCGCCGTAGATGAAGAAATCCAGCTCGTCGATATAGCCCACCTTTTCAAGCACAGGTATAAACTCGAAGGGCATCTTATAGGTGCCGTTATCATTGCGCCATCTCGCCAGCGCTTCCGCACCGATGATGGTACGTGTTTCCAGATGGAATTTCGGCTGCAAGAACATCTCTATCTTCCTGTTGGCGATGGCTGCATGGAGCTCATTGCAGATGGACTGCTCATAAAGCTTCTGCATCCTCATTCGCTGGGAGTATATGCCGCAGAGTATACTGCTGGAATGTTTTACGCTGCGCCTTGCAAGATTTGCATTGTCGATGGCGGTGTTTATCTCCACATCACCCGTCGGGGGGATAACGTACATTCCGCAGCTTATCCTTATATCACTGGCAGGATAGCGTTTTTTCTGGAGCTCGGTAAAGCTTACGTTCTGCTTTTCCACGCTCTTTATAAGCTCGTCCCTTGTGTCAGCTTTACAGAGGGTGATGAAAAAGTCCGAATATATCCTGCATCCAATTACAAAGGTACTACCCTTTTCAAGACACACAGCGAAGTCTTTAAGCATCTTGTTGCCTGCCTCGTAGCCGAAATTCTCATTGACATACGAGAAGTCGTTGATATCCGAATACACCAGACAATAGACGCTCTTTTCGTCCCTTGTGCTCAGCTCGCTCTCCGCACGCCGATTGAAGCCCTTGCGGTTCAAAAGCCCCGTAAGCTGGTCTGTAGCAAGCAGGTAGCTGATGTACTCCGAATCGCTGTCCACCTTGGTATTGAGATTTTTCAGGTTCTGTATGCTCGATAGTCTGCCGAAGAACTTATTGACCTTTCCGTTCTCATCAGCAAAGCTTATATATGCGCACTGATACCAGCAATAATCATCATCGTATGCCATGGTGCGGAACTCCACCTTGCCCTTGCACGGCATAGTGCTCGCCTTATGGAACTCCTTGACTACGTTCTCAAGATCATCGGGATGAATGAATTCCTTGTACATCTTCTCTTTCATATATCCGTAGATGCAGTTGTCATAATCCACATTATAGCGTGTTATGCTGACAGTCAGGTGCATGACATCGTTCTCGATATCATAATCATAGTACACATCATTGGTATTTTCCGCTATCATCTGCAATTTCTGTTCCTGCTCGGAGATCTTGCGAAGCAGTGTACTGTGGGCATGATCCACCACGCTGCGGCATCCGCACTCACAGACGATGACCCTGACCCTGCTCTTATCACGCATATCTGCCGTACAGTGTACGAAGACCTCACTGCCATCCTTACGCAGCAGCGGCACTCTCACACAGAAAGCTTTTCCCCTCATAGAGGTCTCAGTCATTATTTCAGCGGCAACTTTGCGGTTATTTTCGGTAAACAGCATAGGCAGAGTTATCCCGTTCTCTTTCACATCATCATTGCAGTAGCCTGTGATGTGGAAAAACTCTTCTTCACACTCCAACAGGATACCATTCCGTTCAGGGTCGATATAGCAGATACCTGCATCGAGTCTGATATTCTCGTCCATGTCTGTCACCACCTCTATAAAAAATAACAGCGGCAAGATCACTCTCACCACTGATATTATATCATATACACTTAAATTTTTCAATAGTAATTCACATTTTTAGCAAAATGCACAATTGGTCATAGGATTTTTTTACAGCTTACCAAAAGTGAATTTTCCGTTCTCAAAAATGAGATAGCTGTGATCGCTGCCCTCTTTCGGAATTGAGACCGAACCCGGGTTTATATAGGTATAATCTCCCATATCCTTGATAACGGGTACATGGGTATGACCGTGCAGAAGGATATCGCCTTTGCAAAGCGGCGGCAGGTGTTCGCAGTTGAAATTATGTCCGTGTGTGGCGAAGATAGTCACACCATCGGCGCAGATAAGTGCATATTCCGCCATTATCGGAAAATCCAGCACCATCTGATCGACCTCGGTATCGCAGTTGCCACGTACACAGAGAATACGCTCTTTCAGGGGATTGAGCATGGAAATGACCTTCTTTGGGGCATAGTCATCGGGCAGGTCGTTCCTGGGACCGTGATAGAGTATATCCCCCAGCAGCAGAAGTTTTTCAGCACCGCTTGCCTCAAAAGCCTCCAGCATTTTTTCACACCAAAAGGCTGAACCGTGTATGTCAGATGCAATAAAGAGTTTCATATCGTATTCCTTTCATTCGTCGATGATCTCATGTACTGCGCTCACCAGATAAAGCGAACCGCATATCAGCGCAAGCCCCTCGGTGCTGCGCCTTTCCAGCTCGGCTATCTCCTGCGCAAGACTCTCTCGTGCAGCCCTTGCACAGCCGCCCAGCGAATTTATCAGCTCAGCCAGTTCCTGCGCATTTTCAGCCCTGTCAGAGAAACCGTCCACCGCAACAAAGCTGTCCACATAGGGTATAAGCGTCCTCAGCGCCTCGCTGATATTCTTATCCATGCACATACCGATGATAGCATGGCAGGGTCGTCTGCCGCTTATGACCGCAGTAAGCGCCCTGATACCGTCGGGATTATGTCCGCCGTCAAGTATCGTCAGCGGCGCACGGCTTATGACCTCTGTTCTGCCGCAGAGTTTCGCCGCAGCTATGCCCTCGATGACAGCCTTATCTTCAAGCTTTAATTCTTCTTTAAGCACACCGCAGCCCTCGATGACCGAAAGCGCATTTATGACTTGATGCCTGCCCCACATTGAGGTGCTGTACTCCTTATCCCTGTACCTGAAACGGCTGCCCTCGGGCGACATAAGGTGTATATCAAGAGCATTTATCTCGGGTATGGTAAGCTGTGAACCCATTTCATTTGCCTTATCGGATACCACCCTGACCGTATCAGCGCAGTTTTCCGCACTGAGTATGCAGGGCACACCCTCTTTGATTATGCCCGCTTTCTGTGCTGCGATCTTCTCCACTGTATCACCCAGTATGGCGGTATGGTCAAGGTCTACCGAGGTAATAACGGTCAGCATAGGTGTCCTGATGACATTGGTGCAGTCAAGCAGTCCCCCAAGACCCGTTTCCAGCACGACGATGTCACAGCCCACAAGTTCAAAGTACAAAAAAGCGATCGCCTGTGTGACTTCAAACTGCGAGAACTGTTCCTTCTCCTCCATGCTGTCCACCGCTGCCTTTACCTTTTGGGAAAGCTCAGCTATGGTCTCATAGGGAATATTCTCACCGTTCACACGTATCCTGTCGGCGTACTCGATTATAAAAGGCGAGGTAAAAAGTCCTGTTTTGAGCCCTGCCCTCCGAAAGACCTCGGCGAACATACTCGCCACGCTGCCCTTGCCGTTTGTGCCTGCGATATGCACGAATCTCAGCCTGTCCTGGGGATCGCCCACGGCTTTCATCAGCTTTTTTATACGGCTCAGATCTCTAACTGGACTCCCCGAGTGTGAGAATGAATTAACATACTCCAGAGCAGGTTCGTTACTGTATTCAAACATAAGTGCCTCCAAAAAAATCCCCGAGGAAAAGCTTCCCCGGGGAATAATATCCTGCATTGACTTTCAGTCCGCAGTTATCAGTTTGCGTCAAAACCGCCTCTGTTGAAGAACAGTTCTCTGATAGCCAGCGCACAGCCCGACAGGAAACGGTGCTTATCCTCAATGATGGAGGTCTCGATCTTGCCTGCCACCAGAGGTCCGCCTATCTCATTGAGGGCGTTCCTGATACGGTTGAAGTCATTCTCGTTATTGGTATGGTTGGTGAAGTGGTGCAGCACTATCTTCTGGGGATTTGTGGAGAAATACAGGTTGTTTATCAGCACAGCGGTCAGCTTGATCTCGCTGTTGATGACCTCAACGACCTTGGGATCCTCCTTGTCGTAAGCTGCAACTACCATATCCATATTAACGTTCTTGAAATTGCCCTTGGATACCTCATAGAGATAAGGTGTATTATCGGGCGAATAAACCTCAGACAGCTTGACCAGTGTAGCCGCAGGAGTTATCTCGTTCTCGACACAGCCACGTCTGCCGCACTTCTCACAGACTCTCTCACTGTAAGGGTTGATTATCATCTTATCAACGAAGCCTGTTCTGTTATCATAGGAGAAGATAGGTTCGTTAAGATTAGTTACGACGAAGTTCATGTTATTGCCGTACTGCAAAAATGCTATGTTCTGCCTGTTGGCGTCCTTGGTCTTGAGGAAGTCGATATTCGCCATAGCCGTACCCTTTACGGAGTTATCGAATACCAGCGGCAGATCTGTATAGCCCCTGATTATGCTCTTTACCTTAGAGTAATCTGGAATACCGTCCTTTACCTCGATGCCGAGCTTCTCATACATTGTGGGGAATACGCCGAAGCCTATGCCCAGTATGGAATTCTTATCCAGGCAGTTATCTGCCAGTACCTCTTTTATGGATTTCTTAACAAAATCGAATATTGCATTATACTCGATGGTGTGGTCGATGGAGAGGTTCCTCTTATCGAGCACAGCGCCTGCCAGTGTGGACAGACCCACGCTCACGATATCCTCTTCAAGAGTAACACCGATGACGAACTTATAGTGGTGGTTGATATCTATAAGTATCTTCTTTCTGCCTCTGGGGGCTTTCTCTGTAACGTGCTTATACTCACCGATCTCCTGAATGATACCCTGCTCGATCATCTCATTGGTGATGATAGTTACAGCTGCCCTTGTAAGTTCCAATGTACCTGCAATGTCGATCCTCGATGTAGGTCCTCTCTGCTTGAGTATTTTCAGGACCTGCATCCTGTTGCGCCTTTTAAGGTCCAGCTTACTGATACCATGCTGCTCCATAATAAACTTTCCTCCGAATAATGAATTTTAGAATGTAGTAATTTGACTTTTCATTTAGAATGCTCAAGTGTTATTCCATATTAACTTCCTAATTGATTATATCAGATAATTATTAACCTAATGTGAACTATAGATTATGATTTAACCATCATAGCAAGTTTTACATTTTGTTAAAAATGTTGTATCTATCCCATAACAAAGCAGGGCAGACATTCTGAGTGTGCTGCCCTGCGGAAAGTATTATTTTTTATTTCTGATGATCTCCGCCAGCTCATCTTTGAGCCCACGCATTATCTCATCCCGTGCAGCCTTAGCGCCTTCGTGGGACATAGGCTCGGTATCGCCCAAAGGATATTCCAATCCCAGCTGTTCATATTTAGCCTTGCCCATGGTATGATAAGGCAGTACATCAAGCGCTTTCATGGTATGGATATGTGCGAGCCTTCTGCCCAGCTTGTACAGGTACTCCTTATTATCTGTGATACCGGGGACAACAACGTGCCTTATCCACACGGGCACATCATGGTCGCTTAAAAAGTCAGCAAAATCCAGTATATTCTTATTATCATGCCCTGTAAGCTTCTTATGCTCCTCGGGATCGATATGCTTTATATCCAGCATAACAAGGTCGGTGGAGCGTATAAGGCGCTCAAACTTTTCCGGGTGCGACTTATTGAATGTCACGCCGCAGCTGTCAAGGCAGGTGTGTATGCCTTTTTCGTGGGCTTTCTCGAAAAGCTCGGTGAGAAAATCCATCTGTAGGGTAGGTTCGCCGCCCGTGCAGGTAATTCCGCCGCCCCTCATAAATTCTTTCACCGACTCATACTCCGCCAGCAGTTCATCTGTCGTGACCTCCCTGCCGCCGCCCACAGACCAGGTATCGGGGTTATGGCAGTAGAGGCATCTCATGGGACATCCCTGAAAAAATATGACGAACCTTATGCCGGGACCGTCCACGGTACCAAAGCTTTCAGTGGAATGTATATGTCCTTTCAGGACAGTGTTTGTATTATCATTCATTATTCATTATCCTTTTATTTCAGCATATTAATGATGGAAATAAGAGCAATTACAGCACCTATCACCGTAGGTATCAGATTAGTATGGTCGCTCTCACGGAGGAAGTCCATAGGGTCATTGGGGTTCACGAGAAGTTCGGTACCCTCGCCGTTCTGAAATTCCTGCGGGCTTTTATAAACAGTCTCGCCATGAGTGTACGCTCTGCCGCCCAGAGTATACTGCCAGATCGGCGCAAAGACCATTTTACGGTTCCTGCCGCTGCCCGACATATGCGAATCGTTGCCGATGCAGACCGCTTTTGTCCTTTCAGTGCAGCGTTTTTTCTTCAGACTTCTGGCAACATGGGGTGTTACCGCAACGATAATTCCCAGCAGCAGCGCCGCACCTGCTGCAAGTTTGCCTGCACCGGGCATCACCATTGATATGAACGCACCAAGAGCGCCCACTCCCGATGCCGCCGCATACATAGCCCTGCTGAACTTGCTTTCTTTCTTGAAAGGTCTGACATCCTTCTGCGCCAGAATAAAAGTTATCATCAGGCTGAGACAGGCGATAAAGAGCGCTAATTTCGGGAAATTTGAGCAGGTG
Organism: uncultured Ruminococcus sp.; assembly: GCA_902788785.1. Lineage (GTDB taxonomy): Bacteria > Bacillota > Clostridia > Oscillospirales > Ruminococcaceae > Hominimerdicola. The sequence continues at coordinate 129,818 of CADALT010000002.1, read as the reverse complement.
AACACAGCTATCAGCACACCTGCGATGGCAGGTATCAGCGACTTGGTCCTGAGGTCGGGATTTTGCTGCCTGTTGCGTGCCCTGGTCATTTTCAGTACAGGGTCATTGGGATCAAGGGAACTTCTTCTCAACTGTTCAGCTGTAAAGTCCTGATACTGTCCGTTCCCCATATGCTGACCATTTGCATAGGGGGGAAACTGGCTGTTTTTAGGCATGACCTGCGGCTGACCCATCATGGGCTGACCGTTTCCGTAAGGCTGATACTGCCCGTTCTGCTGCATGGTAGGCTGACCGTTTCCATAAGGCTGGTACTGCCCATTCTGCTGCATGGTGGGCTGACCGTTTCCATAAGGCTGATACTGCCCATTCTGCTGCATTGTAGGCTGACCATTGCCATAAGGCTGGTATTGCCCGTTCTGCTGCATGGTAGGCTGACCGTTTCCGTAAGGCTGGTATTGCCCGTTTATATTTCCATAGTTTTGTCTGTTGTCCTGCATAATATGATCTCCTTTTTATTAAGAGGGCAGTTGAGTCTGCCTTCCGCTATATCTTTCTGCGAGGCTGTATCAAACTTATGGCGTTCAAAAAGCACATCATCGTTTATACAGCACAGGGATATTCCCTGAAAAAATATTATACCACAAAACCTTTCAATTGTAAAGACACACAGAAAAGTCCTGCCCCATGTACGGGACAGGACTTTGAAAAATCCTTATTAGAGCTTATCGTGGAATGTTCTGGAGATAACGTCGTCCTGCTGCTCTTTTGTCAGCTTAACGAAGTTAACTGCATAACCCGAAACTCTGATTGTCAGCTGAGGATACTTCTCAGGGTGTGCCTGAGCATCCAGCAGCATCTCTCTGTTGAGTACGTTTACATTAAGGTGATGACCGCCCTTCTCTGCATAGCCGTCAAGCAGTCCTATAAGATTATCGACCTGTGTGTCTGTAGGTTCAAAATTTGCCATAAAAGACCATCCTTTCTTAATCGTCTTCATCGGGCGCTTTTTCATTTGGCTGACAGCAAGCGCCTGTGCCGCAGTCGTTTGTTCTGAAAGTCTGAACGTTGAGTTCAACGTCGTCCTGACCTTCTTTTTTGGCTTTAAGCAGGGCATCGGCGTCGATATTGATATGACCTTCGCCGCTTGCCATGAGCTTATCTATCATTTCGACAAGTTCATTTACCTTGCCGTCATCATCGAGTGAAGCCTTAATTGCCATTTTCCATCTCCCGAGCAATGCTCTCTATGTCGATATCGCCAGCGAATACCTCATCATCCTTACCCAGTGCGCCGGGAATGATGGAGAATGTATTGGAGATACCGTCCTGTGCGTGTCTGAAAGGCAGCTTAGCTACGCTGGACAGTGAGGAAGCTGCACCGTGAGTATCTCTGCCGTGCATGGGGTTAGCACCGGGAGCCAGAGGCACGCCGATCTTTCTGCCGTCAGGTGTCGAACCTGTCTTCTTACCATATACCACGTTGGATGTGATGGTCAGGATAGACATGGTAGGTACGCCGTCACGATATGTGTGGTGCTTCCTGATCTTGTTCATGAATGTCTTAACGATATTTACAGCGATCTTATCAACTCTGTCATCATTGTTGCCGTACTTGGGGAAGTCACCCTCAACTACGTAATCAACAACAACGTTTCTTGCGATGTCGATAACATTGCCTTCCTTGTCCTTGATCTCGATATCCTTGCGGATAGGCTTAACCTTAGCATACTTGATAGCGCTCAGGGAGTCAGCAACAACGGAAAGACCTGCGATACCTGTTGCGAAGTATCTCTTTACATCTCTGTCGTGCAGAGCCATCTGCAGTCTCTCATAGCTGTACTTATCGTGCATATAGTGGATAACGTTCAGTGTATTTACATACAGACCTGCCAGCCATTCCATCATATCATCGTACTTGCTCATAACATCATCATAGTCCAAGTACTCGCCCTCAACAGGTCTGTACTTAGGACCTACCTGAACGCCGAGTCTCTCGTCGATACCGCCGTTTATAGCGTACAGCAGGCACTTAGCCAGGTTAGCTCTTGCGCCGAAGAACTGCATCTCCTTACCAACTACCATGGAGGATACGCAGCAAGCTATAGCGTAGTCATCGCCGTGAGTAACTCTCATCAGGTCGTCGTTTTCGTACTGTATAGCGGAAGTTCTGATAGACATCTTAGCGCAGAACTTCTTGAAGTTCAGAGGCAGCTTCTGTGACCACAGAACTGTCATATTAGGCTCGGGTGCAGGACCCAGGTTGTTCAGAGTATTGAGGTATCTGAACGAAGTCTTTGTTACCATAGGTGTACCGTCGATGGAAACACCGCCGATGGACTCTGTTACCCATGTGGGGTCGCCCGAGAACAGGGAGTTATACTCGGGTGTTCTTGCGAACTTAACAAGACGCAGCTTCATGATGAAGTGGTCTACCAGCTCCTGAGCCTCAACTTCGGTCAGTACGCCGTTCTGTATATCTCTCTGGATATATATATCAATGAATGTGGAAGTTCTGCCCAGAGACATAGCCGCACCGTTCTGCTCCTTAACAGCAGCCAGGTAGCCGAAATACAGCCACTGGATAGCTTCCTGGGCGTTCTTTGCAGGCTTGGAGATATCGCAGCCGTAGATAGCGCCCAGCTTCTTCAGTTCGCCCAGAGCTCTGATCTGCTCAGCCAGCTCTTCTCTGAGTCTGATATTCTTGGAAGTCATTCTGACCAGTGAATTAGCCAGCTGATCCTTCTTATCTTCAATGAGGTAATCGATACCGTACAGTGCAACTCTTCTGTAGTCGCCTATGATACGGCCTCTGCCGTAAGCATCGGGCAGACCTGTGAGTATAGCTGCGTGTCTTGCCAGCTTCATCTCGGGAGTGTAAGCATCGAAAACGCCCTGGTTATGTGTCTTTCTGTAATCTGTGAAGATCTTTACGACCTCGGGATCTACCTCATAACCGTACTGCTTGCAGGCAGCCTGTGCCATTCTCAGTCCGCCGAAAGGCTGCAGAGAACGCTTGAAAGGCTTATCTGTCTGGAAGCCTACTATCTTCTCAAGATCCTTATTGAGATAACCTGCATCGTGGCTTGTGATGGTGGAAACGATCTTTGTATCCATATCCAGCACGCCGCCTGCTTCTCTCTCCTTCTGGCTCAGTTCCAGAACCTGATCCCACAGCTGCTTTGTAGCCTCTGTAGGGCCTTCCAGAAAGCTCTCGTCACCATCATAAGGTGTGAAGTTCTTCTGGATGAAATCTCTCAGGTTAACGGAAGTGCTCGACCATCTGCCGGGCTTAAAGCCTTTCCATTCTTCATCATACCATGTTCTTTCCATTCAAATCTCTCCCTGTCTGTGCAGTCAAAGACAATACGACAGGCTCCCCACAGTGTCCTGACGGGAGCTTAATCATCTTTGCTGTTTTTTGTGAGGACGACCCTGCCCATGCGAACCTTACTGTTTTCGCTCGGCGATATTTCATCCGCCGTCGGGCAAACACAATATATAGATCATCTTTCTGTTAAAAGGATACCACATTTACCCCTTTATGTCAAGCTAACAACAAAAATATTACTATGTCTTAACATTTACTTCATATGTTCACACAGGTCACAAAATGCCCGATTTTTCGCAGTTTTTATATGGGGCATTTAGATTAGTGCATGGCTCGGATGTGATTTTGAGTACATTTTTCTGTACTTTTGACCCGAGACTGTTAATTTTTTAACATATACCATCGGTAGTTTTATCCCGATAAATCTACCTTTTGGGTATACTTTTATTTCCCGATAAAAATAAGACGCTCTCCCATTCACAAGGGAAAGCGTCCGCATGGATAAGCTTATAAGTTCGCAGATGCGTTATTGGAAAGCTCTTTAAGTTCCCTGCCCTCTTTCAGCAGATCATGCAGCACCTCGGTCTCGCCAGACGAGATAGCATCACGGTACTCGGTGAGCCTTGCTATGATACAGTCAAGCTCATCTGTCAATGGACCTGCGTTCATCAAAAACAGATCTGTCCACATATCCTCATTGAGCTTTGCCACTCTTGTCAGATCCTTGAACGAGCCTGCGGAAAATCCTGCCTGTTTCATGAGACTGGGGCTCTTGACGTAAGCGCTGGATACAACGTGCGCCAGCTGCGAAGTAAAGGCGATAACTCTGTCATGCTCTTCGACCGTCGCCCTGACAGTCTTGGCAAAGCCTATCTCTCTTGCAAGGGCAGCTATCTTCTCCACTACCTCTTCCGGAGTGCGCTGTGTGGGGGTCATTATGAAGCTTGCGTTCTCGAACAGGTTATCCACCGCATAGGCAAAGCCCGAGAACTCTCTTCCTGCCATGGGGTGACAGCCCAAAAACTCCACGCCCTCTTCGGCAAGCACACCCTCCACCGCCTCGACGATGGCGCTCTTGACACCGCAGCTGTCCGCCACTATACCGCCCTTGCGGAAGTTCTTGCGGTTCTCGGTAATAAAACTGATGGTCTGCCTGGGGTGCAGGCAGACTATCACCACATCGCAGCTGCTAAGCTCCTGCGCAGTGATCTCACCGTCTATCGCCTCCTGCGCCATTGCACCTGCCAGGGCAGCCCTGTCTATATCCAGCGCATAACAGCTGTGCGCAGTATTCTTCTTTATAGCCTTAGCCAGCGAGCCGCCGATAAGACCCAATCCCACTATACCAATCCTCATGACTCTCGTCCTTTCAAAAACCATAATAGACAAACGCCCGCAGCCGTTCATCATACCTTATAGATTATATCATCAACCGCAATAATTGTCAAGCAGTAACAAAAAATGGACACTTCCAATATCTGCAAAATAAATTTCAAAATTTTTAAAAAAATTTTTATTTTACTATTGACAAATGTTTCATAATGTAGTATAATATCGAAGGTGAGAAAAGTATTGATTTTCTTGCGAATTATGAATGTTTAGGTGATTTGGCGAAGAAGCAGCTTTTAGCTGCTTTTTTCGTTTTATGACGTTGTATCTTTCGTGTTTATATATAAAAATATTATATTTATTAACTACTTTAATATTTATATATGAACAAACAGTAAAAAGACCCATGCTGAGCAAGGGTCTTTTTTGTATTTTTATAACATAATTTTAGTCATAAATTGCGGTCCCGTCAGCACCAAGTTCAATACCGTCTATGACCGTATCGAACTGCATAACGCCTTCGCTGTCGAAATAATACTGCTCGCCGTCGATATACTGCCAGCCTGTAGCCATGTAGCCGCCCTCAAGGTTATAATACCTCTCGCCGCTCCAGTTCACCCAGCCTGCGGTGATATATCCGCCTTCGCCCAGATTGAAATAATCTCCGCTAATATAAACAGGTCCTCTCAGCGCCACACCGTTCTCGTAGTAGCACCTCTTATCGCCGACATTCAGCCAGCCTTCAGCCAGCAAGCCGTTTTCAAGGAAATAGAACTCCGTGTTTCCGACCTTATTGAGCCCCGTATAAGCCTTGCCGTCAGCCCCGAAATAGTAAGTGCCCGTTTCCACATTGACCCATTTGCCTGTTTCAAGACCCTTTTTGCCCATATAGTAAGTGTCTGTACCGTCGGTGAATATTCCGCTCGCCATGACACCGTATTCGTCGAAATAATATTTTTCGCCTGCAATGGTCGTCCAGCCCGTAGCCGCATTTCCGCTCTCATCGAAATAGTAGGTCTTGCCGCCCTCGGTGTGGAAATCGCCCTTTATCCAGCTGCCATTCTTGTCACGGAACTTTATCTGACCCTCGGTCTTGACAAGTCCCTCGGACATTGCGCCGTCCGCTGCGAACATATAGTTCTCGCTGCCGTTTTTGAACTCGCCCACCGCAGCTGCACCTGTCTCACCGAAGTAATACCTGTTGCCGCCAATGGTAGCCCAGCCTGTGGTCTTTTTGCCTGTCTCCTCATCGAAGTGGAAACGGTATTCGCCCACCTTTATCCAGCCCGTTGCCATGCTGTTATCATCATAGAAATAATAATTTCCCAGCACCTCTTCACCCAGACGCTTATATGCCTGCATCTGATACTCGCCCAGAGTGCCCTTTTTGTACTTATCGGAATTGGTGCCCTTCTCCATATCCTGTGCGAACTGGACTGTTTCGGAGGACTCAGCACCGATGCTTGTCCAGCCGTAAGCTGCCGCATAGGTCTCGGGGTCGAAGTAATAATCCAGCCCGTCCATCTGCTGCCAGCCGCTTTGCACCGTTCCGTCCGAACCGAAGAAGTATCTGGAATTGCCTATCTCCTGCCAGCCTGTGAGAAGTCTGCCGTCTTCCTTATCGAAGCCGTATATCTCATCGCCTATCTTGGTGATGCCTCGTGCAGCCTCGCCCGTATCTCTCAGATAATATCTTTCGGGACCGTCCTCGTACCAACCTGTATCCATCACGCCGTCATCCTGAAAATGGTAAAGCTGACCCTTGATCTCACGCCAGCGCCTTACCATCTCGCCCTTATCATCGAAATAGTAGGTCTTGCCCTCTATCTCCTTGAAGCCACGGGCGCACATACCTGTTTTTTCATCGGCATAATAATACTTGCCGTCACGTTCTATCCAGCCATGATGCAGCACGCCGCTGTCCGAGAACATATATCTTTCGCCGCCTATCACCTGCCAGTCGGTCATCATTTTGCCCTCGTCATCGAAGTAATAGACCTTATTCTCTATTTCCAGAAATCCTACTGCCATGGTGCCGTCATTCTTGAAATAATACTGCTTGCCGCCCACTTCGACCCAGCCACGGTACTGCTTGCCGTTCTCATCGAAATATGAATTTCCCGAAAAGCCCGAGCCCGGGAAGCCGTGGTCATCGAAATAATACTCATCGCCGTTTATCCTGACGAGTCCTTTCCTGAACACGCCCGACTCGGTGGAGAAATAATACTTTTCACCATCGACCTCGATGGTACCTCTCTGTATAACGCCGTTTTTGCCCAGATAATAAGTGTCGCCACGGAAGTCCTGCCAGCCCGGCGGAAGTATATAGCCCTTATCATCAAAGAGATAGCACATATTGTCTATCATCTGATAGCCCGTGACTTTCTCGCCTGTTTCCTTAGATATATAATAAGTACCATCAGCGTGGGTATGCCAGCCTGCGGCATAGTAAGACTGATAATAGAGATAGCCCGAGAAGCCTGCGCCCACCACGGCAGTACAAATGAAAGCTGCCAGTGTATTTTTAGCCGAGCGTTCTCTTGCGATCCTGATAGTGCGGTCGGGGACATATCTTTTTTTCATTCTGCCCATTCCCTTGGTCCTCATTACAACTTGTCCTTTCCTTTTAGCATAATCTTAATTATACCACAGACTCCCCGTCAATGCAAGGATTTTCACCTTTTTTTCATTTTAAAGTATAAAAGAAAGCTCCGAGCGCAGTTTCGTAACTTTCACTCGGAGAATTTCATTATAGTTTAAAAATCAAAATGCGCTATTTCTTCCAGAGACTTTCTGTTAGGCTTTTTAGGGCTTTCATCGCCATAGCCCAGCGCCAGCACTGCGCCAACGGTCTCCGTATCGGGGATATTGAGCATTTCCCTCAGCTTGTCTGCGTCACGTATGCCCATCACCAGCGTATCGAGCCCTATTTCCTTGGCTTTGAGCATGAAATATGCGTTCTGCAAGCCCAGGTCGTAGCAGCCCCAGCCGTTGCCCAGCTCGTTTATAGGCTGACCCTTATCGTCAAATCCCACGTTGTCCTTCTCAAATGTTGTCACGATGAGCGCCGCATTCTCCGAGCGTTTCTGATTGAACTCGGGCAGGCAGTTCTCCCTGACTTTAGCGCACATATCCTTATCAAGCACGCAGTAATAGCGTGAGGTCTGCTGATTTTTCCACGAGGGCGCTTCCTGTGCCGCCTTTATCAGCTCCTCCACCTGTTCCCTTGTCACCTGCTTGTCAGCGTACTTGCGCACGCTTCTTCTTGCCTCTGTAAGTGTTTTAAATTCCATGATTATCCTCCTTATCGAGTTATACTTTTAAGATACTCTTTGTTTTTCTTTATAATCTCATCAGTCATTTTCAGGATTTCCTTGAGTTTTTCCTCATCTTCATCTATTTCTTTTAGCTTTTGAGTATAATAGTCCGAGATTCTAGCCCTTATATTCAGTTTTACATATAATGGAAGACGATCTCCCGAATACATATACTTACGTGCAAATTCAAGAAAAGAATTAAGATCAACAATCTCATCAAAAACAGGTATCACATATTTCAGTATGTAATCTACCGACTGTTCAACGGCTGTTTTCAGGGTTTCGGGATCTTCTTTATCATATACAAATTTAAAGTTTTCTTTTATTCCTTTTTCTCTGTATATTTCCACAGAGAACTGCCTTGTATCGACCAACAATCCTGATTTTTTCTCGGAAGTGAAAAAACGTTCCAACGAGCTCTCATAGAGCGTTGATGCCACAAAGCAAACATCGATATGCCTATTTAGCTTTGTATCTTCTCCTGAAAGAAACGCATCTTTTCTTTCTTCCTCAATCTTAATAAGATCTATGATATCACCCCTTGATCTCATGTAAAGAAGTGATGTTTTGGTTTTCACAAAGCCAAGCGGTTCAAGAACTTCGCTGAAAACTTTATTGTACGCTGTTTTATATGTAAGCTTTTTCTCTCCGGCTTTCTTGAAATACAACCTGACTGCACCATCGTCAGCACCGTCAAATTCCAACAGCATATTCTCACACCCGATGACTTCACCGAATTCGCACAGTGCATCATCTGCAAAAGTGTGATCTTTTGACTGAATTTCCTCGACTTTCGCCCAGTCGATGTTCAGCAAAGTCTGCCATTTTAACGGCGAGGGTTCGGGGTACTCCTCGAAATAAGGTTCTCCTAAAAACATAGTGTCAGCCGCTGCGCCTGATTTTTCATAAAGCGTAAGTTCCGCAAAATCGCTGTCCACAAGTTCCACGCTTAACACCTGCAAACCGAGGTTCTTAGCAAGCCCGGCAGCCTCTTTGCGTTTGTCAGTGCTTTCTTCCGTCAGCACTGTTACCCAGCTTCTATCCCCCGAAAAAGCTAAAGCATAGCAAAGCTCGCCATCGTCCGCTTTTGCAGTAGTGTAGCCCTTAGCCTTCATCATGTCCGTGAACTTCTTCTTGAACTGCGCTTTTGTAAGCTTTTCCGCATTAAAAATGTGATTTGATGTTAGTGATCTTCCCATAAAAACTCCTGTACTATTTAAATAATTTTTCCACCCGTTCCCGGTACTCATCGTCTATCTCATAATGATAGCTTGAATACGGCTGTATCACGGGAATAACGATGATGTCGCTGCCTTTTACGCCCAGCTCGTCCAGTATCAGCTTAGCTTCATCTACGGTCAGCGGCTTTTGCGCCAATGCCGTTATCTCTTCCTCTGTCTTGTTGCGGTTGGTACCGCTCATAAGTCCGCATTGATAAGAGTCCTCCGCCATCTGCCAAACATAGACCTCTATACCCTTGAAATCGCCAAGTTCAAAATACTCGGGATACTTTTCCCTGAGACTTTCCACATCGGCAGAACTCTGTACCTGCGACGATGGCAGGCTGTTGTTTTCGACCTCTGCACCGCAGGATACCAGACACAGCATCACCGCTGCTGTCAGAAATATCATTTTCATCATGGCATACCTCCACGCTAGTCTCTTCTCAGCTATCAACATCGCATTCTATCGATAATATATTATACACCATGCGCCATAAATTTTCAAGTGTGCAGGAAATATTTCCCATAAAAAAGACGGACAGCGCAGTTGCTATCCGTCCTGATATTCTTAAAGCACAGCATTTGCCAGCATCAGCTTGATACGGTTCTCCTGATTGACTTTAGTCGCACCGGGGTCATAGTCGATGGCAACTATATTCGCCTCGGGATAAGCCTGCTTGATGACACGGGCACTGCCCTTTGCCACTATATGGTTAGGCAGGCAGCCGAAGGGCTGTGTGCAGATGATGTTCTTCGTGCCTGTCTCTGCAAGAGCCGCCATTTCTGCGGTTATCAGCCAGCCTTCGCCCATCTTTACGCCCTGATGGATGTACTTGTCAGCACAATCTCTCAGGTGCTCGAAATCGTGGGGCGGCTGGAACACGCCATGTTCTTTTATCAGCTTGATCTGCTGTTTCTGGAACTTATACAGCACATCGTAGCCTATGCCGAAAAGCATGGTCTTCTTGGTGGTCGTATCGTAGAGTTTCTTATCGTTTATCGCATCGGATGCGCAGTACATTACGAAATCCAGCAGTCCCGGCACATTAGGCTCACAACCCTCACTGAGCAGAAATTCGTTCAGGTGGTTGTTAGCCAGCGGCGAATACTTAACGTATATCTCGCCCACTATGCCGACCTTGGGCTTTTTCTCCTTGGTTCTGGGAAGTGCCGCAAAATCGTTGAGCATAGCCTTATAGTATTTGCCCGTCGCCATGAAGTCCCTCTTAGTATGGAAGATCTTGCCAAGCTTTGCCTGCCACCTTGCAAGCAGCTCATCAGTGGAATTTTCCTCTATCTCATAGGGCTTGCACTGGTTGTACAAAAGCATCAGCATATCGCCGTAAAGCACCGCATAGATGAGCTTCAGTGCAATGGCGGGGCTTACCTCGATGGAAGCGTCCTTCTCCAGTCCGCTGAAGTTCAGCGAAAGCACGGGCACCTGCGGATAGGTGTTCGACAGCGCCTTTCTCAGCAGATGGATATAGTTCGATGCTCTGCATCCGCCGCCCGTCTGTGAGATGAGCAGTGCGGTGTGGTCGGGATCATACTTGCCGCTGTTGAGTGCGTCCATGAACTGACCTATTACCAGCAGCGCAGGATAACAGGTATCATTGTGGACGTTTTTGAGTCCCTCGTCGATAACGCTTCTTGTGGAAGTCTCCAACAGCTCCATCTTGTAGCCGTACTGTTCATATATCGCCATTATCAGCTTGAAATGTATAGGCAGCATATCGGGTATGAGCACAGTGTACTGATCCTTTTTAGACTTATCGAAATAGGACTTGTGTACCCTGTCAGACCCCGAATGCGGTATACTGCTTTTATTAGTCTGTGACATTTATATTCCTCCGAAACTATCCCGAAAATCAGGCGTGTAAGCGTTTTGCCTCACGCTGTGCGTCCTTCTCCTCCAGTGCCGCAGCCAGCGAACGCAGTCTTATCTTGGCAGCACCCAGGTTGGTTATCTCGTCAATTTTAAGCTGTGTATAGAGCTTACCCTGCTCCTCCAGTATCGCCCTGACCTCATCTGTGGTAACAGCGTCGATACCGCAGCCGAAGCTTACCAGCTGTACAAGCTGCATATCATCGTTCTCGCAGACATATCTTGCCGCACGGTAAAGCCTTGAATGGTAGGTCCACTGATTGAGCACGTCAAGCGCAGGTGTTTCCACCAGTCCTGCCACGCTGTCCTCGGTGATGACCGCAAAGCCCAGCGATGCTATGAGCTTATGTATGCCGTGGTTTATCTCGGGGTCGATGTGATAGGGTCTGCCTGCCACTACGATTATCTTCTGACCCTTGCGCCTTGCCTCCCTGATTATCTCCTGCGCCTTTGCCTTTATATCACGGCGGTAATTCATCTGTGCGGAGTAAGCACGGTTCAGAAGAGCCAGCACCTGCTTGGCGGTGATATTATAATCACCCAGTGCCCTTGCCATTGCCTTTGCAACGTGGGTCTTGTTATTCAGGTCGATATAAGGTGCAATGAAATTCTTCTCGTTGAGCTTATCATTGTTGGCTTTAAGAAGCTCGGGATAATAAGCCACCACGGGACAGTTATAATGGTTATCAGAACCGCCCTCGTCTATATTATAGCTCATGCAGGGGTAGAATATGAAGTCTGCGCCCTTTTCAAGCAAACTCTCGATATGACCGTGTGTGAGCTTTGCAGGATAGCAGACAGTATCCGAAGGTATGGTCTGCTGACCCTTATAGTAGGTCTCCCTTGTGGACTCTTCCGACAGCACCACATCAAATCCCAGGTCGGTGAAAAGCTGTGTAAAGAAAGGCATCAGGTCATAGTAAGAAAGTGCCAGCGGCAGCCCCACCTTAGCTATAGGCGTGGTCTTGGGACGCTTATCACCCAGCCCCTTTATGTAATCATACTTATACTCTATCATATTCTCGGTGCGGTCGGTTATCTTGATACCTGCGCCTTTCTCACAGCGGTTGCCCGAGATAAAACGGTGTCCGTCACCGAAACGTATAACGGTAAGGTTGCAGTGTGCGCCGCAGCCGCCGCACTGTATCGCCTTTGAGGTATAGCTGAATTCTTCCAGCGCCTCGGCAGATATGAGTGAAGATGTCTTTGCTGTACCTGCGCACTTTTCCTTGGCAAACAGCGCACAGCCCAGCGCACCCATAAGTCCTGCTATGGCGGGTCTGATAACATTTCTGCCAAGTTCCTGCTCGAATGAACGCAGCACCGCATCGTTCAGGAAAGTACCGCCCTGTACCACGATGTTGGTACCCAGTTCATCAACAGACTTTGCTCTTATTACCTTATACACCGCATTTTTGATGATGGAGGCTGAAAGTCCTGCGGAAATATCCTCAACTGTCGCACCGTCCTTCTGAGCCTGCTTGACGGAGGAATTCATGAACACCGTACATCTTGAACCCAGTTCAACAGGGGCTTTAGCGAAAAGTCCCAGCTGTGCAAAGCTTGCAATATCATAGCCCATAGCCTGTGCGAATGTCTGTATGAACGAGCCGCAGCCCGAAGAACAAGCCTCGTTGAGCATTATGCTGTCGATGGCATTGTTCTTTATCTTAAAGCACTTGATATCCTGTCCGCCTATATCTATGATGAAATCGACCTCGGGGCAGAAATAAGCCGCAGCCTTATAATGCGCCACAGTCTCAACTATACCGTAGTCCACGCCGAGACCTGCTTTTATAAGTTCCTCGCCATAGCCTGTTACCGCAGAAGCCTTGATATTTATCTTGCCGCCCGAAAGCCTGTAGATGTCTTTCAGCTTTGAAGCGATTATATCCAGCGGCTGTCCCTGATTTGAGCAGTAGTGCTGATACAGCAGTCTGCCCTCGGGGGTTATGAGCACCAGCTTTGTGGTGGTCGAGCCTGCATCTATACCCAGATATGCGTCGCCTTTATATGTCACTATATCCTCGTATTTCAGGTCGGACTTCTTGTGGCGGTCGATGAATTTCGCATACTCGTCCTGATCTTCAAAGAGCCTTCTGCCCACCACGATATTGTCGCTTGTCTTAGCGTTCTCGATCTTGCAAAGCGCCTCATCTATGGTCATTTCCTCGGAGAGGTCATGCGCATGGAGAGCTGCACCGTAAGCGATATAGCACGAGGACTTCTCGGGGAGTATCGCCTTGTCGTCTGCCAGCTCGAGGGTCTTCTTGAAAGTTTCCCTCAAAGCGCTCAGGTATGTGAGAGGTCCGCCCAGGAACAGCACCTTGCCTGCTATCTTCCTGCCCTGTGCCAGACCCGATATGGTCTGATCCACCACAGCCTGGAAGATCGAAGCGGAGATATCCTCTTTCTTAGCGCCCTGATTGAGCAGCGGCTGTATATCGGACTTAGCGAAAACGCCGCATCTGGAAGCTATCGGATATGTCTTTTCTGCCTTGAGCGCCAGGTCGTTCATCTCATCGGGAGATACGCCCAGCAGTCCTGCCATCTGGTCAATGAAAGCGCCTGTACCGCCTGCGCAGGAACCGTTCATTCTCTGCTCGACACCGCCTGTGAGGAAGATTATCTTTGCGTCCTCACCGCCCAGTTCGATGACCACATCCGCATCGGGATATGTCTTGTTGACAGCCACAAAAGCCGAGAACACTTCCTGCACGAAGGGTATGCCGCAAGCCTCGGCAATGCCCAGTCCTGCCGAACCCGTTATAGCCAGCCTGAACTTATCCTCCGGATACTGTTCACGGATAAGCCTTAACTGTTCAGCCACAGTCTCACGCACTCTGGAAAAATGTCTTTCATACTTATTATATAAAATACCGCCGTCCTCGGCGATAACTGTCTTGACCGTTGTCGAACCGACATCTATGCCAAGATCGAATATCCTGCTCATCAAAACGCCTCCGATTATTCATAATAGATAACAAATCAAATTACATTATACCACACCGTACTGCAAATTACAAGTGACCTCTGCTAAATTTCAGACAATTGTCAAAAAATCCTCTCTTATTTTGCGCCAAAGCCTACAATTCACCGAAAAGCACCCAAAAAAACTCATATACGATGATACCCCCGAGCATTATAAAAACCTGCTTGGGGGCATCATGTTACAGTATGATGTGAGATATTATGGAAATTTTTTACTGCTTGTTTATATGATCGATCGTTTCTTCCAAAACCATATCAGCTTTTGGGTCATCAAAGAGTTTTACCACCTCTTCTTTGGAGTATTCGATCATATAATCGGGGGCAAGACGTGACTTTCTGTCTGCCTTGGTATCGACGGTGGGCAAGCCGTCTTCTCCCACGGTCGGCGTGATCGGAAAATGTATCTCGTATTTGCTGTCAGTTAGCACAGCTACTCCGCCTGTGCCCTGCACATCTCCCCATGTGGTGGTATTTCCCATGATAGTCACATTTTCACTGTTTTTAAGATAATTGGGTATCTCCTCACCTGCGCTGCAAGTTTGTCCGTTTATAAGAACGACCACAGGAAGATCTTTCCATGTTCCCTGCGTTTCTATCGCTTTTGATCCCGTCACTACCTTGTATTCTCCGTTCACGGGAAGTGCCAGATAATACGGTACAGGATCATCCGTGAACATAGATGCAACTGTTCTCGACTCATATCCGTTTCCGCCGTCGTTGTTTCTTACGTCGATAATTAGCCTGTCCATACCCTGTGCTTTCATCTCACCGAGTCTTGTGTTCAGATCATTGTATATTTCCTCGGAATATCCGCTGAGAGTACACTTTGTTATGAAAAACTGGTCCTGGGAATATTCTTCTTCCGTTATCCTGAGATAGCCGACATTATCGGTCAGCATAGATGTAGAATAGTTTTGTGTTCCTGTCACATCTGTTGCGAACAGTATGCTGAGCGCCTTGGTGCGTCTGTGGATATAATCTCCCTCAGATGAAAGCTCTGCGGTCTTTTCTTTTCCCGATGCGTCTATGCAAGTCACAGACACCTTATCACCGCCAAGCCCTGCAAGGAATATCGGCTGTGCAATGCGGATATTCTCGATGGTCTGAAATTCATACTGCCAATCAATACATTTAACTTCTGCAGCAGCCTCCTCGATCGGGACACCATTCCAGCCTGTGATAACAGTACCATTGCGGATACCCTGCGCATAGCAGTCACTGTTATCATCTACAAGTATCGCTATTATCTCCCCGTCCTTTGTCCTGAACATAGAAAAGCCGTAGTCATTTCCTGCATATTTTGCCAAAGCTCTTTGTCTGGCAGGGATATCGCCACGCACTGCAACGTGACCGTCTGCAAACTCATATTTCAGTTCATATAATGCATAGATATAAGCATCTTCATCATTGTTTTTCTCGGCTTCCCTGACTTTCGGGATCAGTTCTTCCCTGATCTTTTCATGATCTATCTCTTTCCAATCATTCAGTACATAGTATTTTTCAAGAGCATCCACAGCCCCTTCAAAAGACTCTGTCCAGCCGAGGTGCGAGCAGTCGGTAACATTCGGTTCGAGATATATCGCCCATATGGAAACGATATTCAGCAAAAGAATTACCACAGAAAACAATGATGTCATAACTGTATATGCTTTAAATGAGCGCTTCATATAAACAGCAAGCCCCAAAAGCATTATCAGCAAAGCGACTATCCCGAATGCTGCATACCGATAGACCGTTCGTCCGATATCGCCCGAATAATGCCCTCTTATCAGAAAAACCGCATATACGAGCATTGGCACACCACACAGCAGCGACCACAGCTTCTCATGCTTTTTCATGAAATGATGCGATACCACAGCCGCTATCAGGCAGCATGGCAAAAATATATACCAAAAATGCATGACCGGATCCATTAAATATATCAGACCATATAATATTTTCATTTTGTTCTCCTATCGTCAATAGATAAAGTTATAGTATTCCCGACAGCACATCAGGAATACTATAACTTATAATATACATATTTATTTACTCTTCTCCGATCTCTCCTCCGACAAGCTCTCCAGACTTTCGCCGTTAAACTTCACCTCATTGACCTCGTCGATGGGTGGGATATCCAGCTTCAGCAGTTCCTCCTTGGTAAGCGGAGTACGCTCGGGTGGCTTTGTGTAGAGGTGTGTCACATCATCCTTGTAATAATCAGTAGCCGTAGGCAGATTTTTCCTTTTGAGCTTTCCTTCCACCGATGACCTGAAAAAGCTGTAGATAAGCGCCGAGGTCGGCACAGCCAGCACCATTCCGGGGAAGCCGAAAAGTCCGCCGAACACAAGCAGTGAGATAAGCACCCAGAATCCGGGAAGACCTGTGGAATCGCCCAGTATCTTGGGTCCCAGGATATTTCCGTCGAACTGCTGGAGCACTACCACGAATATCACGAAGATAAGGCATTTGCTAGGCTCTATCAACAGTATCAGCAGTGCCGAGGGTATCGCACCGATGATAGGACCGAAGAACGGGATTATATTCGTAACACCGATAAGCACGCTTATCATGATGCTGTAGGGCACGCCCATTATTTTGAGTCCTATAAAGCAGATAAGACCAATGATTATCGAGTCAACTATCTTGCCCGTAACAAACCCCGAGAACACTGTGTTCGCCTGTGAGCAAACGTTCATTATGCGCTCGCAGGTACGCTTTCTTGTGAGGGCGATGATGATCTTCTTTATCTGCGCCAGCAAAGTCTCCTTGCAGCACAGCATATATACCGACACGATAAAGCCCAGCAGGAAGTTCTTGACCACTGTAACTATTCCCCATGCGCCCGACAGCACGTTTTCGAGCATGGGCTGTATCTTCTGGATAATAGTGGAAAAATCGGTATTGAAATCGCTCAGCATATTCGTAGCCGCTTGTTCCACCGACGGATAGTTGCGGAAGACCTTATTTATCCAGCTTTGCACATTATTTATGATGAGCGAGGCATTATTGAAAATGTCCATCACCGAGCGTATCAGCTCAGGGACTACTATGGCGACCAAGCCCACCACGATGCCCAGGAAGATTATCTCCGTTATCAGCACCGAGATCACCTTGATAAAGCCCGAGGCTTTCTGACGTGCTTCGTCGGTCTTGTATATGCGTTTGCGCATGAACGACGCAGTTTTCTCCATGATGGGATTAGTCAGGAAAGCAACGACCAGTCCCCAGGTTATGGGCTGCATGACCTTGAATATATTACCGAACCACTTGAATATCTCACCGACATTATTCAGCGCCAGCACCAGCAGCACATTAACTGCTATGACCACAGCTGCATATACAGCAGCAGTCTGGTATTTTTTATTTGAATAAAATTTCATAGCATTTCCTTTCACAAATATTAAGTATACAAAATATATTATACCTCATTTTGTTTACAAATGCAAGGGTCTTGGGCTATTTTTTTGATATATCGGTGCAAATGTTAAAGCGGTGATGCACGAACATCATGCAGCACCGCTTTTATGTATGTAATTTTTCCCGCATCGGCTTTCAGGCGAGCATCAATCTGCGATGACTCCTCCGCCGAGAACATATTCGCCGTCGTAGAACACCACTGCCTGTCCCTTTGAAATGGCTTTGTGGGGCTCATCAAATTCCACCCTGACTTTACCGTCAGTCAGCGGATAGACCGTACACGCTGCGTCTTTCTGATGATACCTGGTCTGGCAGGTACATCTGAGAGGCTCGGTCAATTCGTCAAAGGATATGAAGTTGACGTTATCCGCAGTCAGAGAGGTGCGGCAGACCTCCTGCGCCGTACCCATGATAAGGCAGTTGCGCCCAAGGTCTTTGCCCGTAACGAAAAGCGGCTCGCTGTAAGAAACGCCCACTCCCCTGCGCTGACCGATGGTATAGTGTATCAAGCCCTTATGTCTGCCGAGGACCGTTCCGTCCGAGAGGATTATATCGCCCTCGGGCTGTTTGCCGCAGCGCTCGGTGATAAAGTGCGCATAGTCCCCGTCGGGAATAAAACAGATGTCCTGCGAATCGGGCTTTTCGGCATTCACCAGAGAATTTTCCTCGGCAATGGCACGTATCTCGTTCTTGTTCATATCACCCACCGGGAAAAGCGTGTGCGCCAGCTGGTGCTGAGTCAGCCCGTACAGCACATAGCTCTGGTCTTTAGCCCTGTCGCCCGAACGTTTCAGCAGCCACCTGCCTGTTTCCTCATTATATTCCTTGGTGACATAATGCCCCGTGGCGATATAGTCAAAGCCCAGCAGCTCCGCCCTTTCAAGGAAACTTCCGAATTTCAGATGCTTATTGCATTCGATACAGGGGTTAGGCGTGCCGCCGTTCAGGTAGGTGTTCACGAAATCGTCGATGACCCACTCACGGAACTCGTCTACAAAGCCGAACACATGGAAATCTATCCCAAGCTTCAGCGCCACAAGTCTGGCATCCTCCACATCGCTCAGCGAACAGCAGGTCTTTGTGCGTTCAAGCCCTATATCCTCATTATTATAAAGGTGCATCGTCGCACCCGAGACCTCATAGCCCATATCCAGCAGCAGCTTCACCGCCACCGAACTGTCAACGCCGCCGCTCATGGCAGCCAGAACTCTTCCCTTGCTCATCTTTCCTCCTGTACAATTTTATGTACTATTCCTTAGTATAATCCTCAATGCCCTCATTCTCGCAGATGCGCTGCCACAACGGCGAACGTCTGCGCAGTTCTTTGACCGCTTCGGGCAGAACTTTCAGTATGTACTCCGCATCATCGGCGGTATTCTCTTCGTTAAGAGTAAGCCGCACCGAACCGTGGGCAGTTGCTTTTTCAAGCCCGATAGCCGTCAGCACATGGGACGGCTCGCTGGAGCCCACAGCACAGGCAGACCCCGAAGATGCGCAGATACCGTGCATATCCAGCAGCAATAGCAGGCTCTCGCCCTCTATGCCACGGAACGAAAAATTGAGATTTCCACTGACCCTGTTCTCACGGCTGCCGTTCAGCCTTGAACAGGGTATCTGCGAAAGAATGCCGTCGATGATAGGCTCACACAGCGCCTTTACCGCTGCGTTTTTCTCCTCGATACCGCTGACCGCTTCTGTGATGGCTTCACCCATTGCTGCGATCGCAGGGACATTCTCCGTGCCCGCACGCCTGCCACGCTCCTGAGAACCTCCGAATATCAGCGGCGCAATATCAGTGCCGCCCTTAATATACAGCGCACCTACGCCCTTTGGCGCATGGAACTTATGTCCCGAAAGCGACAGCATATCAACATTCATAGCTTTAACGTCCACGGGGATGTGTCCGATTGCTTGTACAGCATCAGTGTGGAACAGCACCTTTTTCTCACGGCAGACCTTACCTATCTCCGCAATGGGCTGTATCGTGCCTATCTCATTATTGACCGCCATAACGCTGACCAGTGCAGTGTCCTCACGGATAGCGTCCTCCACCTGACGGGCAGTTATAAAGCCCTGCTCATCGGGCTTTAAATAAGTTACCTCAAAGCCGTTTTTTTCAAGGTCTTTACAGGTGTTTATCACCGCATGGTGTTCGATGGCAGTGGTTATGATATGGCGCTTGCCCGAGCGTTCGCCCAGTTTCGCCGCACCTCTTATCGCCCAGTTATCCGCCTCAGAACCGCAGGAAGTGAAAAATATCTCACCGACCTTTGCCGCACCTATGGCTTTCTGCACCTGCTGTCTTGCACCCAGCACCCCACGGGAAGCCTCCATACCCAGCGAATACACCCCCGAAGGATTGCCGTAGCTTTCCTTTAAATAGGGCAGCATAGCTTCAAAGGCTTTATCAGAGACCTTAGTGGTCGCTGCATTATCCGCATAAACGAAACGCTTTTCCATCAGACCACCTCATCAAAGCATTTGCCCAGTGCTTTAGCCTTCTGCGAACCGCTTACCGCCAGTTCGTCACAGCGCTCGTTCTCGGGATGTCCTGCGTGACCCTTCACCCAGATTAAGCTTACCTTGTGGACTTCCAGCAGCTGCAAAATTATCTCCCACAGATCGCTGTTGAGTGCAGGCTTTTTGTCCGCCTTGACCCAGCCACGCTTCTTCCAGCCCACAGCCCAGCCCTTGGTTATGGCGTTTATGACGTACTGCGAATCGCTGTACAATGTCACCTCGCAGGGTTCTTTAAGTGCCTGCAAACCACGTATCACCGCTGTCATCTCCATGCGGTTGTTAGTAGTCGAGGGGTCGCCGCCGAAGAGTTCCTTCTGTGTCTTCCCATAGCGCAGTATAGTGCCGTAGCCGCCCGGTCCCGGGTTGCCCGAGCAAGCGCCGTCCGTAAAGATCTCTATCTTTTTCATTATATCATTCCTTTACTTTACTGTTTAAATTCCAAAAGATATATATCTGTCCTTCTTCGTCGGCGCAGTCGATGGCGGATCACCTATCTCATCGTAATGTTTGCTGCCGTTATCCACAATAAATGAATATTTGCCTGAGCAGTTCATATATCCTCCGTTCACAGATATATCAATATCAAAATCCATTACGTTCCACCAGTTATGTTGATAGCAACATACCGTTATGGGCTCTTCGAGTTTATCTGTATCTATCTGAAAACAATGTCCGCCATATCCTGTGCCATCCATGTATATCTTGACCCTGCCATCTGAAATATCTTTTGCACTGCCGTCCTCATACTTATCGTACTTTTTATCATAAAAAACTATATCATCCTGCGTCAGTACGATCTTCTCTCCGTCCACGTTCAGGCTGACTGTTCCCTTTATCCTGTCAAAGGGATAAAAACGATAGAATATCGGCTTGCAGATAATACAGAACACTGCTGCCAGCAAAACCAACGAACCAATGACCAAAAGCTTTTTCTTTTTCATGTTATCACCCTTGTTTGTCGTTCATGAAAGTTTCGTTATATATTATACACCATTTTCTCCCACTTTGCAAGGGCAAAAAATCCCGGGAACAAAAACGCTCCCGGGAATATCTTTCATAAGCAGACTCTAACTGTCCAGCGCTGTTCTAACGTTTTGTATGAACTCGCTGACATATGGTATGCAGTCCTGGTCGTACTGCTCGACCAGGTTTACTATCGCCGAACCTATTATACAGCCGTCGCAGTATGATGCCATCTTCTTTGCCTGTGCGCCGTTTGAGATACCGAAACCTATGCAGGCAGGCACATGGCCGCACTCTTTGAGGGGGGCTAACAGCTTATCGAAATCGGTGCTTATCTCTTTGCGTGTACCTGTTACGCCAAGAGATGATACCACGTACAGAAAGCCCTTTGACTCCTCGGCTATCATCCTTACCCTCTCGCCCGAGGTGGGTGCTGCAAGATAAACGGTGTATATGCCCTCTGCATCAGCCTGTTCCTTGACCTCATCACGTTCCTCAAAGGGCAGGTCGGGGATGATAACACCATCTATCTGTGTGGCTCTGCACTTCTTGAAGAAACGCTCCGTACCATAGCGGAACAGCGTATTTACGTACATCATCAGCAGTATCGGCTTATCGGTAACGTCCCTTATCCTGCTGACCATATCGAATATCTGATCGAGGTTGGTATTGTTTTTGAGCGACCTGAGCGATGCACGCTGTATGGTGCCGCCCTCTGCGATTGGGTCGGAGAAAGGCACGCCTATCTCAACGATATCCGAGCCATGTGCGAACATCTCGGGTACAAGTTCCTCCGTCAGTGTCAAGTCGGGGTCGCCTGCGGTAACAAAGGTCACGAGAGCCTTCTTACCCTGGGCTTTCAGCTGTTCAAAGCAGATATCTATCCTATTCTTCATTTAACTTCACTCCTCTGTATGACGCTATTGAATAAACGTCCTTGTCGCCTCTGCCCGAGAGATTTATCACAACTATCTTATCCTTGCCCATGGTGGGTATTATCTTCATAGCCGCAGCCACCGCATGGGCTGACTCTATGGCAGGTATAACGCCCTCGGTCTTTGAGAGATACTCAAAAGCCTGTACTGCCTCTTCATCTGTGATGCTGAGATACTCGGCTCTTCCCGTGGAATGAAGATAAGCGTGCTCGGGACCTATGCCCGGGTAGTCAAGACCTGCGGAAATGGAATACACCTCATCTATCTGACCATATTCATTCTGCAAGAACAGCGATTTCATACCGTGGAATATACCCATATCGCCCTTGGCAACAGTAGCAGCGTGCTCGTTGGTATCAACACCACGTCCTGCGGCTTCCGCACCGATAAGGCGAACGTCCTTCTCGCCTATGAAATCATAAAATGCGCCCATGGCATTCGAGCCGCCGCCGACACAAGCTATGACCGCATCGGGCAGTCTGCCCTCTTTCTCCATCAGCTGTTCCCTGATCTCCTCACTGATGATCTTCTGGAAATCCCTTACCATGGTGGGATAGGGGTGAGGTCCCATAACAGAGCCTATGCAGTAGAATGTGGTATCTATATTTGAGCACCAGTCACGGAAAGCCTCGTTTATAGCGTCTTTAAGGGTAGCTGTGCCGCTGTCTACACCTGTTACCTTTGCGCCTAACAGGTTCATTCTGTATACGTTGAGTGACTGCCTTTTCATATCGGTCGAGCCCATGTAGACCTCGCACTCCAGTCCCATCAGCGCACATACCGTAGCCGTAGCCACACCGTGCTGACCTGCGCCCGTTTCGGCGATTATGCGCTTTTTGCCCATTTTCTTGGCAAGCAGCAGCTGACCCAGCACGTTGTTTATCTTATGAGCGCCCGTGTGGTTCAAGTCCTCACGCTTGATATATACCTTAGCGCCGCCTAAGTCCTTGGTCATTTTTTCTGCGTAATAAAGCATGGACGGTCTGTTTGCATAATCTCTGTAGAGGGCTTTCAGCTCCTCCTTGAACTGAGCATCGTCCTTATATTTATCATAAGCTGCCTCCAGCTCATGCACAGCCGTCATAACGGTCTCGGGAACATACTGTCCGCCGAATTCACCGAAACGTCCGATCTTACTCATTCTATTTCCTTCTTTCCGTTAAATTCATTCATTTCTGCATTTATAAAACATTCTGTCATCGTGCGGTAAACAGCCTCTGCGATGCCTGCATCTGCACCGATCTCATCAGCCTTCTGCCTGACTTTTTCTATCACCTGCGCCACTCTGTCGGGGCTTTTACATCGCTCATATTTTTCTTGAAAGCTGCCGCCTGTCTGACATATTCGCCACGTTCATCCGGCAGCCTTATCATGCCGCTGTCGATACGGTCGATCTCGTCCCTTACCTCCTGCAAGTCACGGCATATCTTCGCACCCATCTCAAACGCCCTCTCTCAGGCTGTGCAGCGTATCGGTGATATTACCGCTTCTCATCAGCGTCTCACCGATGAGCACCGCATCAGCCCCAAGGCTTCTGACCATTTTCATATCATCATTGGTCTTTATACCGCTTTCGGATACGAACACCGCACCCTCGGGAGCATAGGGTCTTAACTTCTGCACCGTATCAAGGCTGACCTCAAAGGTCTTTAAATTACGGTTGTTCACCCCTATGACCATGCCTTCACGGTCGAGAGCGTATTCCTGCATCTCCTCGACGGTGTGCATCTCACCGAGGACGCTCAGTCCCAAACTGTCCGCTAATTTGTACAGCCTATCAAAATCAGTAAGCTCCAGCACCGCCGCTATCAGCAGCACCGCATCAGCTCCCAGTGCCGCAGCCTCGAATATCTGATACTCATCGAAAATAAAATCCTTGCGCAGTATCGGGATATTCACCGCCTTGCGAATGTCTGCCAGGAACTGCGAGCTGCCCTGAAAATAATGCTCCTCCGTCAGGCAGCTTATGGCATTCGCACCTGCTGCCTCGTACTCTTTCGCAAAGTCCACAGGGCGGAAATCCTCACAGATCAGTCCCTTTGAGGGTGAGGCTTTCTTGACCTCGCAAATACAGGAAAGCGTATCCTTTTTCAGTGCCTTTTCCAGTGAGAGCGGCGCACGCTGACAAAGCTGTATCTCAGCTTTGCGCTGCATTTCTTTAAGTGATGTGCGCTTCATCTCGTTTAGCAGCTGTATCCTGCGCTGTGCTACTATATCATCAAGTATCATAATAATTATCCTCTGTTGGTGTACTCGATCAGCTTGTTGAGCTGTTCGAGGGCTGCACCGCTGTCTATTGCCTCTCTTGCAAGTCTTACACCTGCTTCGATATTATCAGCCTTGCCGCTGACATAAAGTGCCGCACCCGAGTTGAACAGCACTATATCACGCTTTGCACCGTGTATCTCGCCTTTCAGTATGCCGAGGGTAATGGCTGCATTTTCCAGCGCATCGCCGCCAACTATATCCTTTTTCTTTGCGGTGGTAAGTCCCACATCTTCGGGTGTAAGAGTAAAGCGGTTTATCCTGCCGTCTATTATCTCTGCGATATGGGTCGGTGCGGATATGGATATCTCGTCCAGCCCGTCACTGCCATAAACTACCAGCGAATGTTTTACTCCCAGATTTTTCAGCACATTTGCCACAATATCTATAAGCCTTTCCTCGTACACGCCTATGACGTTATACTCAGCATTTGCAGGGTTTGCAAGGGGTCCTAGGATGTTGAACACTGTGCGTATACCGCTCTGTGCTCTGACGGGTCCCACAAAACGCATAGCCTTGTGATAGCTCTGAGCAAACAGGAAGCATACGCCGACCTCATCTATGCAGGCAGCTGCCTTTTCGGGGGTGGAAGCTATCTTAACGCCCAGCGCTTCCAGAACGTCCGCCGCACCGCTGCGTGAGGACACGCTCCTGTTGCCGTGCTTTGCCACCGCCTGACCGCAGGCTGAGATAACGAAAGATGATGTGGTGGATATATTGAAGCTCTGCGCCATGTCTCCGCCTGTGCCGACTATCTCCAGCACCTCGCTGTTATGGGGTACAGTAGCCATCTTATCTCTCATACCCTCAGCACAGCCTGTTATCTCGTCGATGGTCTCCACATTCATCCTCATGGCGGTGAGCAGTGCTGCGGTCTGTGCATTGGTAGCTCTGTCGCCCATGATAATGTCTATCGCCTGTCTTGCTTCCTCACGGGTCAGGTGCTTACCATCAACAGCCTTTGAGATATAGGGTTTCAGCTCTGTCCTCTCCGCATCGGGCAGAAGATTTACAGGTGCGGAAGCCACCTCGATGCCTGCATTTCTCAGGAAGTTTGCTATTATCATATCGCCTGCCTCTGTGAGTATGCTCTCGGGATGGAACTGTACGCCGTAGGTATTGTGCTCCTTGTGTCTGAGCGCCATTATCTGACCCTTGTCATCAGTACCTATAACTTCCAGACAATCGGGCAGGCTCTCCTTTTCAACTATCAGCGAATGATAGCGTGCAGCCTCCAGCTTGTCACGCAAGCCCTTGAACAGCGGTACCTGATTATCTATGCATATCTCGGTCTGTCTGCCGTGGAGAGGTTCAGCTGCATGGACTACCTTTCCGCCGAAAGCCTCGGCAATGGACTGATGACCCAGACAAACGCCCAATATCGGTATCTTGCCGCTGAAACGCTTTACTGCTTCCACCGAGATGCCTGCGTCCTTAGGATAGCAGGGACCGGGAGAAACAATTATCGCCCTTGGTGCGAGCTTTTCTATCTCGTCAGGAGTTATCTCATCGTTCCTGACTACTTTTATATCTTTATATAGTACACCTATCGCCTGATAGAGGTTGTAGGTGAAGCTGTCGTAATTATCTATGAGAAGTATCATTTTTCAAGCCCTCCCTAAATCAAAGTCTAGCGGCTTCCTTGACGGCATTTATCACCGCAGAAGCCTTGGTGCAGCTTTCCTCGTATTCCTTTTCGGGGACCGAGTCAGCGACCACTCCGCCGCCTGCCTGTATATAAGCCTTGCCGTTGCGGAAAAGCACTGTCCTGATGGCTATGCAGGTATCCAGCGAACCATCGAATGCAAGATAACCCACTGTTCCGCCGTAAAGACATCTTTTGGTAGTCTCCAGCTCGTCGATTATCTCCATAGCCCTTACCTTCGGCGCACCCGAGAGAGTACCTGCGGGCAGTACAGCCATCAGTGCGTCCAGCGGCTTTTTGTCTTCTTTGAGTTTTCCTTTTACGTTTGAGACGATGTGCATTACTCTCGAATATCTTTCGATGACCATAAGGTCGGTGACTTCCACCGTACCGAACTCAGACACCTTGCCGATATCGTTCCTGCCCAGGTCAACGAGCATAGTGTGTTCAGCCCTTTCCTTGGGGTCACTCAACAGCTGCTGTTCATTGGCGATATCCTCGTCATGAGTCTCTCCACGGCGGATAGTACCTGCTATAGGTCTTGTTACCACGGTACCGTTCTCCACGCTCACCAGCATCTCGGGAGACGCACCTGCAAAAGCATAATCCTTATGCTTGAAATAGAACAGGTAAGGCGAGGGATTTGTCGAACGCAGCATCCTGTACACATCAAAGCTGTCGGGAGGACTATCTATCTCGAACCTTTGTGAAGGTACTATCTGGAAGATATCGCCGTCCATGATATACTCCTTGGCTTTCTCCACATTTGCAAGGTACTGTGCCTTTGAGATATTCGACCTTACCTCGAAATCCTCGGGCATGGGCTTGCGGCGCTTCTGCTCGGGCTGGTAGCTTTTGAGAGCCACCACTATATCAAGTGCAGTCTGCTCGCAGGCAGCGTACTTTTCTGCCACATCATCATCGCTGTTGATATTGAGGATTATGACCGCCTTATTGCTCAGGTGGTCGTAAGCCACCAGCTTCTCGAACATGAACAGATCGGCATCGGGCATATCAAGATCGTCCGCAGGCACATTTGTCAGGGTCTTCTCGAAATATCTCACCATATCGTAAGCAAAATAGCCCATAAGTCCGCCTGTAAGTTTAGGGTAGTTATTAAATCTTGGTGACTTGTGCGCCTCGACTATCTCCGAAAGAAAAGCGATGGGATCATCGACCCTTTCCTCCACAGGGGCTTTACCCGGACGGCGTATGGTCATCACATGGTCACGCAGTTCATATTCAGCCTTGGGGTCGATGCCGACATATGAATACCTGCCCCACTTATCTTTGTTATCAACAGATTCCAGTATAAAGCAGTCCTCATAAAGTTCATGCAGGCAGTTGAAAAGCTGAATGGGTGTATAATTATCCATCAGCAGTTCGTAGAACACGGGAACTGTCTTATAGCTTTCCAGATATTTTTTAACTTCCTCGATTTTAGGATACAGCATAGCATTCGACCTCCTGAATACATTCGACTCGATTTTAGCAATAAAAAAAGCCCATCATCACATAACCTACTGGTTATGGGACGATAGACCGTGGTGCCACCCATATTCCCGACATAAAAAGTCGGCTCGACAAGGTACGCACCCTTGGGACAACCCTCAGGATCAATACCCCTCCGCACTAACGTAGGGAACACGGCGAGAGATACTCAGCCATACCTTATGACTTTTCGCTCCGCTCCTCACAAACCCATTCACCATATGCCCTTGTACTGTCTCACACCGACCGACAGCTCTCTGAAACGCCCTCATACAGCTACTTACTTTTGCTCACAGGATTTCTCATATGAAATTTTCTGTTGCTAGTATATTACATTTTCCGGAGTTTGTCAATAGGTTTTGAAAAAGTCATATGTTAATTTTCTGTGAACGTCAGTTGTTCTTTCCTAACTATATTTTTAAATATTACCGCTTACTTTCCTCTTGCAAAACGTGAGCAACTGTGCTATAATGAATGTGTATTTTTATTACGGAAAGGATTTGATCCAATGCTGTCAGATATCGAGATCGCTAAACAGGCTAAAATGCTGAAGATCTCCAAGATCGCCGAAAAGCTCGGCATCTCCGAGGATGAATTTGAACCCTATGGCCACTATAAGGCTAAACTCTCAGAGTCGCTCTACACAAAGACCAAGGATAAGCCCGATGGCAAGCTTATACTCGTCACCGCTATAAACCCCACCCCCGCAGGTGAGGGCAAGACCACTATCTCGGTGGGTCTTAACGAAGCTATGAATAAGATAGGCAAAAAGTCTATCCTCGCTTTGAGAGAACCTTCCCTCGGTCCCGTTTTCGGCATCAAGGGCGGCGCTGCAGGCGGCGGATATGCTCAGGTCGTACCTATGGAGGATATAAATCTCCACTTTACAGGTGATATGCACGCTATAACTGCGGCAAATAACCTGCTGTGCGCCCTGATAGATAACAGTATGCAGCAGGGCAACCCTCTGCACATCGACCAGAGAAGGATACTCTTCAAGAGATGTCTCGATATGAACGACAGAGCCCTCAGAGATATCATCATCGGTCTGGGCTCCAAGGTAAACGGTATCCCAAGAGAGGACTCTTTCCAGATAACCGTTGCATCCGAGATAATGGCTATACTCTGCCTTGCGGCTGACCTTGAAGACCTCAAGAAGCGTATCGAGCGTATACTTGTGGCTTACACCACCGACGGCAAGCCCGTTTTCGCTAAGGATATAGGCGGCTGCGGCGCTATGGTAGCACTGCTGAAGGACGCTCTGAAGCCTAACCTGGTGCAGACGCTGGAAAACAACCCTGCACTGATACACGGCGGTCCTTTTGCGAATATCGCCCACGGCTGCAACTCTGTAAGAGCTACAAAGCTGGCACTGAAGCTGGCTGATTATACCATCACCGAGGCAGGCTTCGGCTCTGACCTGGGTGCTGAGAAATTCTTCGATATCAAGTGCCGTTTCGCAGGTCTTAAACCTGCCTGCGTAGTTCTCGTGGCTACCATCAGGGCGCTGAAATACAACGGCGGCGTGCCCCGTGCAGAGCTGACCACCGAGAACGTAGATGCGCTGAAAAACGGTATAGTCAATCTCAGGACACATATCGAGAATATGCGTAAATTCGGCGTGCCCGTAGTAGTGGCTATAAACCGTTTCCACACCGATACCGAGGCTGAGATACAGGTGATAAAGGACTTCTGCGCCGAAATGGGCGTTGAGGTATCACTTGCCGAGATATTCGCCAAGGGCGGCGAAGGCGGCACAGACCTGGCTAATAAGGTGGTTTCCACCATCGAAAATAACAAGAGCGATTTCAAGCCCCTGTACGATGAAAAGCTCCCCATCAAGGAGAAGCTCGGCATTATCGCAAAGGAGATATACCGTGCAGACGGCGTTATCTACACCGCACAGGCTGAAAAGGCGCTCAAAGAGATAAACGAGCTTGGCTACGATAATATCCCCGTTTGCGTAGCTAAGACCCAGTATTCTCTGTCTGACGATCCCACAAAGCTCGGCAAGCCCGAGAATTTCGAGATCACCGTCCGTGACCTGAGAGTTTCCGCAGGCGCAGGCTTCGTTGTGGCATACACAGGCGATATTATGACCATGCCCGGACTGCCCAAGGTACCTGCCGCAAACAATATCGACTGCGATAACGAAGGCAATATCTACGGATTGTTCTGAGGAGTTAAATAATGAAAACCAAGGTGAAGCCCCAAAAGGTGACAGCTGAGGAAACTGACGCAAACGAGTCCGTTATATCGGACACTAACACAAAAAAGCACAAACATATACAGCTCAAAGCCCTGCTCATACTGACAGCGGTCTTTCTGCTGTTAAACGGCATATCGCAGATAAGCACAGCTTTCTGCGATGCCTACCAGCGGTATGTTTTCCCCATATGGGGACATACCTACGGGCGGCTGACTTCCCTGCTGCCCTTCTCCTTCGGAGAACTGCTGATAGCCGTTGCGGTATTCGGCATACCGCTTTCGCTGATAGTCATGGTGATACTTCTCATCGTGAAAAAAGGCAGGCGCAAAAAGGTCGGCAAGGTGTTCGGCTTTATCTATGCATGGATCATCGTGTTCATACTGGGTACTGAAACGCTCAACTGCTTCGTGCTGTACCATACCTCGACCTTTGAACAGCTCAATGGTCTGCCCTCAGGCAAGCATACGGTGGCTGAGCTGGAAGACCTGGCTTTCCGCATAGCTTATCAGGTAAATGATGCCGCCTCCGAGGTTAGCCGTGATGCCGACGGCAGGTTCGTACCAACGAGCGATGTCACAAAAGCCCCACGCAAAGCCGTGGAAGCCCTCGGGGATGAGTTTGTCTGCTTCGGCGGATATTATGTTCATCCAAAGCCCATATACTGCTCGTTTTTCATGAGTCAGATGGATCTTATGGGCATATACTTCCCGTTTTCTATGGAAGCCAATTACAATAACGATATGTACAAGGCGAAGGTCCCGAATACTGCCTGCCATGAACTGGCGCACACAAAAGGTTTCATGCGTGAGGAAGAAGCGAACTTCATAGCTTTCGTTGCCTGCGACAGATCGGGTGATGCCGACCTGCGCTACTCGGGCTATCTTTCTGCACTTTCTTATGTACGCAACAAGGTGTTCGAGTACGCCGATGATGAGACAAAGTACGAGCTTGACAGCCTTATCTGCGATGAAGTCTGGACGGACATCGAGGCTAACCGTGATTACTGGGACAGTGTAAAAGCGGCGGAAGATACGGTCTTTGACAGCGAAACAGTCAGCGAGGTATCCGATAAAGCCATGGAAGCTTCCCTGCACATGAACGGCGTTGCCGACGGCAAGCTTTCCTACGGCAGGATGGTGGATCTGATGCTTAATTACTACGGCACACATAAATTTGAAGGCGAAAACTGACAGGAACGTGATAGATTGAAGCATACATACAAAACTGCCTCACCCGAACAGACTATCAGGCTGGGCGAGGAGATAGGAAAAAGGCTGCACGGCGGCGATGTCATTGCCTACCGTGGAGGTCTGGGCGTGGGCAAGACTACCATAACCAGGGGCATTTCCACAGGTCTGGGACTTGGTGACGAAGTGACCTCACCGACCTTTGCTCTGGTGAACGAGTACAGAAAACGGGACTGTAATATCAGTCTCATTCATTTTGATATGTACCGCATAACCTCCGCCGAAGATCTGGAGACCACAGGCTTCTATGACCATATGGACGAAGATGCGGTGCTTGCGGTGGAGTGGTCGGAGAACATCGATGATGAGCTCCCCGAAAACTGCATAAGACTTACGATAAACAGGCTCTCCGAGGACGAGCGTGAGCTTATCCTGGAGACTGCCGATGGAGATGACCGATTTGAAGATATTAGCTATTGATACCAGCGGCAAAATAGCCTCTGTGGCGATAACCGACGCAGACAAACTGCTCTGGGAAAAAACAGTGTTCACAAAGCTCACCCATTCGCAGGTGATACTGCCTATGGTAAGTAAAGCGCTGGAAGAAACAGGGCTCGACTACCCCGACATCGACTGCATTGCCGCCGCAAAGGGTCCGGGCTCCTATACAGGGCTCAGGATAGGCGTGGGCGCTGTCAAGGGCATATGCATGGGTGCGCCACACATAAAAGCGGCAGGCGTTTCCACTCTGATGGCGCTGGCTTACAATGTTTCTGCCTATGAGGGAAAAATAGCCGCTGTCATGCGTGCAAGACCGAAGATAATCTACGGTGCGGTGTTCGAGTGCAAGGGCGGCAGGATAACGAGAGTAACCGAAGACAAGGTCTGCGGTGAGGAGGAGTTTTTCTCGCAGGACTTTTTCACAGGCAGGATAATGCTTGTGGGCGACTGCGCATATGAGATCAAGGCGGCACGCTTCGCTGATAACGATGAGGTCATCACAGCCCCGGCAAATGCAGTATTGCAGCGTGCATCATCACTGTGCATGGCGGTGAATGACAACACGGAACTTCTCTGCGAAGCCGATGTGCTGGAAGTTTCCTACCTTCAGGCTACAAAAGCCGAAAAGGATAAGGCTCATAGGGATATACCATGAAAAGGGTGATGGTCATAGGCTGCCCGGGCAGCGGCAAGAGCACTTTTTCAAAAAAACTCGGCAAGATAACGGGGCTGCCGCTTTATCATCTGGACATGATGTACTGGAACAGCGACAAGACGAAAGTGCCGAAAGAAGTGTTCAGAAAGCAGCTGAATGACGTCATCGTGCAGGATGAATGGCTCATCGACGGGAACTATAATTCTACCATCGGGCTGAGACTAAAGGCTTGCGATACGGTGATATTCCTCGACTATCCCACAGAGGTCTGCCTCGAGGGGATAAGGGCAAGACGCGGTAAGGCGCGAAGCGATATGCCGTGGGTCGAAGCCGAGGAGGACGAAGAGTTCATACGTTTTGTTAACGAGTATGATACCGAGAGCAGACCGCGCATCATGGCGCTGCTCGAAGAATGTAAAGACAAGGATATATATATCTTCAAAAGCCGCGAAGAAGCGGACGGATTTCTTGAAAGATCAAAAACATAACATTATGATAAAGCTATAATAATAAGGAGGTATTTTCCCATGAAGATCGCAATAGGCTGCGACCACGCAGGTCCCGAACTGAAAGAAGAGGTGCTGGAATATCTTGACAGCATCGGTGTAGAGTACGTTGATCTCGGCGTACAGAAAGGCGAAAAATGCGACTACCCCGACAAGGCGCAGGAAGTCTGTACCAAGGTAACGAGCGGTGAATGTGAGCTTGCTGTGCTCATATGCGGCACGGGCATAGGTATGTCCATGGCGGCTAATAAGGTCAAGGGCATCAGGGCTGCCTGCTGCTCGGACTACTTCTCAGCTAAGTTTACAAGAGCGCATAACGACGCAAATGTGCTGTGCATCGGCGCAAGAGTTGTGGGTGCAGGTCTTGCCTGCGAACTCATCAAGGTGTTCATAGATACCCCCTTTGAGGGCGGCAGACATCAGCGCAGAGTCGATAAGATACACGCTATAGAAGGCTGAGAAAGATCTGCGGCTATAGAAATTCGGTCTGTCATTTTTGGCAGAATTGTGAGTAATGCACATCAAAACCTCCGAAAAACTGTGAACTGACGGTTTTTCGGGGGTCTTTTGTTTTATTTGGTATAAAATGCACATTGACATTTTTGTAATTTTCTTGTATAATATTCAAGATAGAGTGTAACCATTGTGTAATAATTGATGGCTGCAAACAGATGTATGGTAAAAGTTATCGGGATACACGAGATCCTGCGTCTTTTACTATATGATACATTTTAGGAGGACTATATAAATGAAATTTCTGAAAGCTGCGGCAGCGGCTTCTATCGCAGGTCTTATGTGCATCGGCATGATGATACCCGCCTATGCGCAGACAACGGACGAACAGACCGATAGCACTGCGCTCATCGCAGCAGATGCAGATGCTTCCGAGGACGGAGGTTATCTGAAATACAAAAACAACATGATGAGGAAAATGCTGCTGGATAAAACTCCCGTAGGCAGAATGCGCAATGATCTGGATATGTGCAAGAGCGAATACGGCTCTTATCTTACTCACGATGTACGCTTCAACGGCATGGGCAGGCATTACGGCATAGATATCTCACAGTGGCAGACCACGGATATAGACTGGGACGCCGTTAAAGAGGACGGTGTCGAGTACGTTATACTGCGTGTGGGCTACCGCTGCTACGGTTCGACAGGTGAACTCAGAGTTGACCCATGTTTCCATGAGAATATCACCAACGCCATCGCCCACGGACTCAAAGTCGGCGCATATTTCTATACTCAGGCAGTAAATGCGGAAGAGGCAAGGGCTGAGGCTGACCTTTGCGCAAGGGAATTGAAACCCTATAACATTGACCTCCCCGTTTACTACGATATAGAGAGCGTTGACTACGATACGGGCAGACTTGACAGCGCTGATCTTAGTTTTGATGAAAAGACAGCTCTCTGTGAGGCTTTCTGCGACAGGATACAGAGCTATGGCTACAGCTCGGGCGTTTATGCCAACAAGAACTGGCTGACCTATATGATAAACGGCTACTCGCTGGGACAGAAATATCATATCTGGATAGCTGCATATATGAGCGATATAACCTCTTATACCAATACATATGATACCTGGCAGTACACAAGTCTGGCAGAGATACCCGGCATCAAAGGCACAGTCGATACAAACGTAAGATACGATATGGATTTCGCACCAAAGGATACTCCTTCGGCTGACGTGGATAATGACCACGACAAAATGTTCTGGAACAAGGTCGATGGTGCGGACGGCTATATAGTTTACGGCTGCGATAACGATAAGGACCTTTATGAGGTGGCAGATGTAAAGGGCACAGAGTTCAAGCTGCCCACACCTCCTCCCGTCAAGGTCTGCCTGACCCCCTATAAGGATATAGGCGGCGACAGATATTTCGGCAAGAGAACGCCCCTGATAAATTCTTTCAAGGGCATAATCAGCGAGCTTACTGCTGAACTGACCGCACTGGGCAAGAATACGGTTACCTGGGCGAAAGTCCCCGGTGCTGTGAAATATGAGGTCTACAGTGACCTCTCGGGCTCTTACAAGCTGGTATCCACCCAGACCGACACCACCTATAAGGTATCGGGCAAGGACGACCTGAAGGGCTGCCATATCAAGGTAAAAGCTTACAGCAAGGAAGGCTATGAGGGCGTTATGTCCGATGCACTCGATCTGGTGCAGAATGCCCCCTATGATGTGCCCGAGCTCAGCGTCTACGGCTCACGTATCTGCTGGGGTAAGATAGATGGTGCACAAGGCTATACCATCTTCGGCGACAACGGCTTTGCAGCTGATACCACCGATATTTACTATGATGTTGACGGCAGCGAAAAAGGCACTTATCATGTGGCTGCATACGTTACCGACGGAAATAAGAAGTATTACGGCGACAGCTCCGCTAAGGTGACTGTCAAGGGCGTGCGCTATCCTCCAGAGGGCGAGATAATACTCGATGCGGACGACGCAGGTCTTGTATGGAACAGACTGAGCGATGCCGCAGGCTATATAATCTTCAAGCTCGATGCCAATGGCGAAGCACAGGAGATCGCAAGAACCAGGGAATGCCGCTACGATGCTCCCGACCTCAAGGGCGCTGTTTATTTCGTAAGAGCATTCAATGCCAAAAACGGTGAGGAGTTCTATTCGGAAGACTCCAACCATCTGAGGATCTCACTGCCCGTCGTAACAAAGGCTAAGCTTGAAAGCCTGACCGATGCCGCAGCAGTCGTAAGCTGGGACGAGGTAAACGGCTGCGAAGAGTACATGGTTTACCTCGATAAGGGCGAAGGTTATGAGCTTTACACCACAGTAAAGGGCAATATGGCTATGATAGGCGGCATCGCAGATGCTCCCTACGCAAGCATAAGGATAAAGGCATATTCGGGCAGCGAGGAACTGCTGAGCTGCGGTTTCTACTCGAACGAGCTCTTCCTCATCGGCGATGAGAACAGCCGTCCCGCTGATACCGAAACAGAGATCTGATAATAGATCAAAGACGGAGTTACGGCTCCGTCTTTTTTATTTGGAAATACCAATAAAAAATTTTGCAAAAGGTCTTTATTTTTCCGAGAATATGTAGTATAATGTATTTATATTATATATTACCTGATGAACTCATCAGATATTAAGGAGGATCAGAACATGGCTAATACGTATAAGGTGATGATAATGGGTAAGGAGTATGTCCTCACCAGTGAGGATAATAAAGAATATACCGAAAAACTCGCCGCTAATCTCGATAAGCGTATAAGAGATATGCGCAATAAGTTCACAAGCCTCTCTATCACAGACTGCGCTGTGCTCATCGCCCTGGACTGTATGGATGAACTGGGTCAGTCTAACCGCAATATAGATAATATACGCACCCAGATCAAGGATTATGTTGACGACGCAGGCAGAGCAAGGACACAGGCTAATTCTGTTCAGCGTGAAAATAAAATGCTCAGAGAACGTGTTGAGCAGCTTGAACGTGAACTGCGTGAACGCACTAATTTCAGCAGCACCGATAACGTAGGCGAGTCCATAAGTGCCGAAGCTATGCTCAGCCGTGATATAAAAGAGGCTCTCGGTGATACGGAAGATGAAACATCAGCTGCTGTTTCCGAGTCGCCCGAAGAAGCTGCCGAGGCTGTAAAGAATGCTATGCAGCAGGACAACCGTCCCGTTGACGGAGTAGTGGGCAGCGTCTGGTACGGCAATAAAGGAGGAAACAGATAATTGGCAGAGATACTTGCTCCCTGCGGCTCATATGAAACTCTCGAAGCAGCCCTCAGGGCAGGCTGTGATGCAGTCTACCTTGGGGGTCAAGGTTTTTCTGCGAGACAAAATGCAGTTAATTTCTCCGATGAGGAGATAAGCCGTGCGGTGTACGAATGTCATAAGCGTGGAGTGAAGCTCTACCGCACCATAAATACAGTTATATTCGATGAACAGCTGGACGAATGTCTGGCTGCTG
Organism: uncultured Ruminococcus sp.; assembly: GCA_902788785.1. Lineage (GTDB taxonomy): Bacteria > Bacillota > Clostridia > Oscillospirales > Ruminococcaceae > Hominimerdicola. The sequence continues at coordinate 93,525 of CADALT010000002.1, read as the reverse complement.
TAAAACACTGTGCCGAGGTGGGCGTGGACGGTATCATCACTCAGGACTTAGCCCTGACCGAAATGGTGCGCCGCTGCTGTCCGGGGCTGCATATCCATGCATCTACCCAAATGACTATACATACTCCCCTTGGAGTGGAGCTTACCAAAGAACTGGGATTTCGCCGCACAGTGGTCTCCCGTGAGCTGCCGCTGGACATCATACGCAAGCTCTGTGAACAGGGCATCGAGATAGAAGCCTTTGTTCATGGGGCGCTTTGTATGTCAGTTTCGGGTCAGTGCTTCATGAGTGCGGTAATAGGTTCTCGCAGCGCTAACCGAGGTCTTTGCGCACAGGCTTGCAGACTTCCCTGTTCGGGCGGCGGCAAGGGTAAGGAGCGCTACGATCTTTCACTCAAAGACCTATCGTACTGCGACAGGCTGGGTGAGATAGTTCGGGCAGGCGTGGCTTCCCTAAAGATCGAGGGTAGGATGAAACGTCCCGAATATGTGGCAATGGCTGTGGACAGCTGCAAAAAAGCCCTCGCTGGTCAGCCCTATGACAAAAAAACGCTGGAGGACGTTTTCTCCCGTGGAGGTTTTACCGACGGTTATCTTGACCATAGGCTGGGCAGGGATATGTTCGGTATGCGCACAGGTGAGGACGCTGCCGCTGCCGCAAAGGCTCTGCCTAAGATACATGAACTCTACCGCAGCGAGGAAAAGCGTGATACCGTAAACTTCGCCGTAACCATCAAAAACGGCAAGGAAATGACCCTCACCGCATCGGACAGCAAGGATATATCCGTAACGGTCACAGGCGGTGTGCCCCAACCTGCACAAAATAAGGCGGCGGACGAGGAAAGCGTTACCAGACAGCTTTCAAAACTGGGCGACACAATTTATTCCTTGGGTGAAGTCGTGGCGAATATTGACGATGGACTTTTCGTAAGCCCCAAAGAACTCAATGACCTGCGCCGCAGGGCTTGTCAGGCACTGGACGACGAACGTGCAGAACATAATTCACGCCGCACAGCCTTTACGCCTGCACCCCTTACAGACTTCGAGGAATACCACGCAAATGCACAGACCATACGTGTCTGTCTTGAAAATGAAGAACAGCTGATAGGTGTAGACCCCGAAAGTATCGAGCTTTGCTTCGTGCCCTTTGCACTGGCGGAAAAAGCGCTGAAAGTTCTGCCCAAGGAAAAGATCGGCATCGCAATGCCAAGGTTCACCTTTGACGAGAACAGCCAGACCGAAAGACTGAAAGCCGCCAAAAACGCAGGCATTGCCCATATGCTGGCAACTAACCTCGCCCATATCCCCATGGGCAGAGCGCTGGGCTTTACCATACACGGCGGCTACGGGCTGAACCTGACAAATTCCTGCGCCCTTAAAACAGCACAGGACCTCGGCTGTGCGGACGCAACCGCATCCTTCGAGCTTAAAGCATCACAGATAGCAAGGCTAAAAAAGCCTATGCCTGTGGGAGTTTTCGCCTATGGAAGACTGCCGCTTATGCTGACGGTGAACTGTCCTGTATCACAGTCCGTGGGCTGTAAAAACTGCACCCACCATATCACCGACCGCACAGGCAGAGATTTCCCCGTGAAATGCTCAAAACGTGAGGGCTATGTGGAGATACTCAACAGCGAGGTGCTCTACCTTGCAGATAAGCTTGACGACTTCAGAAAAGCGGATTTCCTGCTTTTGTACTTCACCGAGGAAAAACACGGCGCAGTCCGCAGGATAATTGAAGAATATAAAAGCCACGGCATCAACGGCAAACCCGAAAAACTCACCCGTGGACTTTATTACAGAGGAATACTTTAACATTAGGAGAATACCATGAGATTACTTTTCAAAAAACTCCGTGACGGAGCAATAATACCAAAACGCCAAACCGAATTCAGCGCAGGCTGTGACCTTTGCGCCTGCCTTGAAAACCCCGTGACCGTTGAACCGCAGACCACCGTCAAAATACCCACAGGACTTGCAGCAGAACTGGAGGGCGAGAAGAACGCTGTGCTGCTCATCTACGCACGCAGTTCACTGGCAACTAAATTCGGCATAGCACCTGCAAACTGCGTGGGCGTGGTAGACTGGGATTACCGTGGCGAGCTGATAGTAGCGCTGCATAATTCCTCGGATAAAGCATATACCATAGCCGACGGCGACCGAATAGCACAGCTTGTCATCACACCGATACTCACCCCCGAGATATGCGAGGTTGACGAGCTTTCGGATACAGTAAGAGGCGAAGGCGGCTTTGGCTCAACAGGAAAAAGATAAAACATATTTTTCGCCAAAACGAAGCCTAAAGACTAAAAGTCTTGCGAGAGCGCAGAGCCCTCCAACTCAAGGCACAAAAAGAGCGTTCTCCACAAACAAGGAGAGCAAAGCAAAATAAACATAAAAAGGAGCTGTTCATAACAAAACAGCTCCTTGCTTTTATATCAAAAAAACGCCTCTAAAGATCAGCAGATACGAGGCAGAAGCTCACCGCCCGGCTGGGGCAGCAAAGTCTGTGCTCCGATCTCGGTCTCCATGACTACCCTGCCTACATTGTCCTCGGTGACTGTGCCTATGATAGCCGCATTCTTTGAATACTTGCCCTCATGCAGCTTGTCCACTATCGCCTGTGCCTTGTCCTGAGGTGCGAAAATAACAAGCCTTCCCTCGCAGGCAAGATATAAAGGCTCCAAGCCCAGCATTCCGCATACTCCCTTTACAGCAGGATCAACAGGTATGTCTGCCGCATTGAGCCGTATGCCTACCTTGCTCTGCTCTGCTATCTCGTAAAGTACAGTGCCTACACCGCCACGGGTAGCGTCCCTGATAACGTGTATGTCATCTGTCACCGTGTATAAACTCTCCACTGTGCCCCAAAGAGGTGCGCAGTCACTGTCAACATCAGCATCTATGCCGTATTCGTCTCTTGCAAGCAGTATCGTGCAACCGTGTCTTCCCACATCACCCGTCACGATAACTGCATCACCGGGCTTTGCATAGGTGCCCGATGTGTGTGCATTGTCCATTATGCAGCCTATGCCTGTGGTCGTGATGAATACCTTGTCCACCTGACCCTTGCCTGCGACCTTTGTATCACCTGCAACTATCTTCACGCCTGCTTCCTTGGCAGTCTTTTCCATAGCCGCTGCTATCTCCTCCAGCTTGTCCATGGGGAATCCTTCCTCGATGACGAATGCACAGGTCATGTACATGGGCTTCGCACCCATACAGCTAAGGTCGTTGACCGTGCCGCAAATGCTCAGCTTGCCGATGTTTCCGCCGTTGAACTCAAAAGGCGATACGATGAATCCGTCTGTCGTGAATGCTATCCTGTCCTGCGGAATGTTCAGCACCGCCGCATCGTCCGCTGTGAACTCGGGGTTCGAGAAGTGCGCCTTGAATACCTTTGATATAAGCTCCGATGTCTGCTTTCCGCCTGCACCGTGTGCAAGTGTTACTGTATTTTCTGCCATTTTTATTTTACTCCGTTCCTAAAGATTTGTCATTGTATCATTCCATACCGTACTGGTAGTATGCCGAGCACGCTCCCTCGTCCGAGACCATGCACGCTCCCACAGGATGCTCGGGTGTACAGCCTCTGCCGAACACCTTGCAGTCCGATGGCTTGCACTTGCCCTGCAATACGTCACCGCAGCGGCAGGCAGGATTGGGCTTGCCCGTTATCTTGGGCATAGCGTATTTCTTCCTTGCATCATATTCAGCATACTCGTCCTTGAGCTTCATGCCCGACATGGGTATAACGCCCAGACCTCTCCACTCGCTGTCGCAGGGCTCCATTACCTTTGCGACCAGCTTCTGCGCCGCAGGATTGCCCTCAGCCTTTACTACTCTCGGGTAGCAGTTCACAAAGAAAGGCTCGCCGCTTTCGGCATTTTTCAGTATCACCGCCATAGCCGTCAACAGCTCACTTGCTGTAAAGCCTGCTACTACACCCGATACACCTTTCGCTTTCAGCTCCTCGCATATGCCTGTGCCTGTGATGGCATTAACGTGTCCGGGATACAGGAAAGCGTCCGCACTGCCCTCCAGCGCCGCATAGGCATTGGGCATGGTCTTGTTAGCCGTCAGCAGTGAGAAGTTTTCAAGCCCCTCTTTCTTAGCAGTCTCCGCCGCCAGACAAGCCGAGGGCGTTGTGGTCTCAAAGCCCACCGCCAGGAATACTATCTGCTCATCGGGGTTCTGCCTTGCCATCTCGACAGCGTCCATCGGCGAATATACAGGCCTTACCTGCGCACCCTTCGCCCTTGCCCCCGCAAGGCTCATCTCTGTGCCGGGGACTCTTATAAGGTCACCAAAGGTGGTTATCACACAGCCCTTTTCAAGTGCGAGCCAGCAAGCCTCGTCGATAAAGCCCACAGGTGTCACGCAAACAGGACAGCCCGGTCCCGAGATAAGCTCCACATTCTCAGGCAGCAGCTTTCTCAGCCCTATCTTGAATATCTCATGAGTGTGTGTGCCGCAGACCTCCATTATGCGCAGCGGTCTGCCGCTGTAATTGGTTATGATATCTCGTGCAGCTTTTATTTTTTCGTTCATATGAGATTCTCCATTATATCAACAGTTTCGTCCTCGTCTGACTGGGTTATCTTTGCGATAGCCACGCCTGCGTGTACCATCACATAATCGCCGGGCTCGAGTTCTTCCAGCAGATCGGCACTTACCTCACGCTTTGCACCCTGCGCATCTATCAGCGCTGTGCCGTCCTTAACACTTACTACCTTTGCAGATAAACCAACACACATAATTATCCTCCTAACTATATATCAAACCTTATCTTAATAAACCGTATCAAAAATTATGGATCCCGAAAGCCGCCTGACCCAAAGCTATACCTCCGTCATTGGGCGGTATCAGCGAGTGCAGCAGCACATTCAGACCTGCTTTTTCAAGACGTGTCCTGCACAATCTTGTGAGCAGCCTGTTCTGGAAAACTCCGCCGCTCAGTGCCACATCATTTATGCCCGTGTCCTCGCTTATCTGTACACAGGCTGCGCACACCATGTCCGCCAGCACCGCATGGAAACGGTACGCCAGCACGCCCTCTCGTCCGCCCGATAGCCTGCCCTGGGCTATCTCGGCTGCCAGCGCCGTGGTACACAGGGTAACTTTGCCGTCTTTGACTTTTATCAGCTTGTCCAGCGTCCTGTAGTTCTCTTCGACCTCGGGGTGCTTTGCCAGACATTTTTCCGCCGCACACATCAGCGCTGTGGAAGCCTCGCCCTCAAAAGTCGAGACCAGCCTTATGCCCAGTATGGCAGATACTGCATCGAACAGCCTGCCGCAGCTGGTCGAGCGCACACTGTTGAGCCCTCTCTCAGCCATGGTCTTTTGCAGCCTGTATTCCCTGCTGTCACAGACTCCTAAGCGCTGACACAGCACCTCTGCACCGTCGCCGTAAGCGTCCCTGAGTATCGCAGAGGCTATCCTGCGCCCCTCTTTTGAAGAAAGGTCGCCGCCTGTCTGTATGAAAGGTCTTATGCTGCCGACCCTCTCATAGCCTTTATAGTCACAGACCATAAGCTCGCCGCCCCAGATGGTGCTGTCGTCACCGTAGCCCGTGCCGTCGAAGCTGACACCAATGACCTTGCCCTCATGACTGTTCTCAGCCATGCATGAGAGTATGTGCGCATAATGGTGCTGAACTTTTATCAGCGGTATACCCATTTTCTGCGCCATTTCTTCGGCTACACGCACAGTGTTGTACTTGGGGTGCGTGTCGCAGACGATGACCTCGGGCTTGGCTTCGAGCAATGCACACATTCTCTGCACCGATTCTTCCAGCGCCTTGACAGTGCGTATATCCGCCATATCACCCACGTAGGGCGAAGGATATATCAGATCGCCCCTTGCCACGGCAAAGCAGTTTTTAAGCTCGCCGCCGATGGCAAGCACCGTCCTGCCCGTGGGGTTTGCAAACATGACAGGCAGCGGTGCGAAACCTCTCGAACGCCTTATCATGTAGGGCTTGCCATACAGCCAATCCGTCACGCTGTCGTCAGCCCTCAGCAGTATCTTCCTGTTGTGGGAAAGTATCAGGTCGCAGAAACCGCCTATCTCCTGCTTGGCATCCTCGTCGTTTCGGCATATGGGTGCGCCCCTGACATTTCCGCTGGTCATCACCAGACAGTCCGTCATCTCCACTCCGTCGGGATAATCAAACAACAGCATCTGCACAGGTGCATATGGCAGCATCACTCCGACCGTGGTGTTATCGGGGGCGATAAGATCGCTGAGGTCGCCGCCCCTGCGCTTTTTAAGGAGCATTATGGGCTTCTGCCAGCCTGTCAGATATTCTTCCTGCCCCTCATCGACCACACACTCACGCCGCACAGTCTCCATATCCCTCATCATCACCGCAAAGGGCTTTGCAGGACGGCTTTTCAGCTCCCTCAGCCGCTTGACGCTCTGCTCGTTGCCAGCATCACAGCACAGGTGAAAGCCTCCTATGCCCTTTATCGCCACTATGCTGCCGTTCATTATTGCACGGCGCACATGGGATATAGCTGCACCGCCTTTGAGGTCGCTGTCCACGATGTATACCTCGGGGCCGCAGTCATTGCAACATACGGGCTGCGCATCGTAGCGCCTTGTTTCGGGGTCGGTGTATTCCGCAGCGCATTTTTCGCACATGGGATGTTCCTTCATGGTAGTGCGCTCCCTGTCATAGGGCATCGTTTCCAGTATAGTCAGCCTGGGACCGCACTGCGTACAGTTTATGAACGGGTGGAGATACCGCCTGTTCTGCTTGTCAAAGAGCTCCTCCCTGCACTTGTCACAGGTGGCGATGTCGGGAGATACGAAGATAGCTCCGTACTCCTTTTCGCTCTCTATTATCTCAAAGCCGTCATAGTCATGCCTGTCACATTCACGTTCTTCCACGTCCAGCACCATAGCCCTCTCGGGGGGACTGTGCCTTATGGCATCTATGAAACTGCAAAGCGCAGCTTCCTCGCCCGAAGCGTATATATCCACATACGAGCCCTTGTTTGCCACCGTGCCCGTGATGCCCAGCTTCTGCGCAGTCACCGCCGTGAACGGTCGGAAGCCCACGCCCTGAACTATCCCGAAAACACGGATATTTATGGTCTTGATAATGGTACTCACCCCATATCCTCTTAGATTTTTGCCGCCGTGAATGTCCTGCCCGACACCGCAAAATGCGGCAGATCCACCCACCTGCCCTCATAGCCGCCAAGGGCACGTTTAAGACTTATATCGCCTACTATCAGATCATACCCCTGCGCCTTTTCAGCGAAGTCCTCTTCATCGGCTATATGGAAGTCATTCTTCTCTGCGGCGGACTTCTCCAGTTCAAAGAACGTTCCCACCGCCGTATCGCCGCCCAGTATCTCACGCACACCGTTCGCCGTCATCTGCTGATGTATCACCAGCGCTTTCTTAAAAGTGCCGCACAGCTTTTTAAGTTCAGCCACATAGCTTTCGGGAACGGGGCAGCTGTGTATCTCCACATCAAGCCCGAACTCCTCTGACAGCCACCTGCCTGCCCTTATGCCCGAGGGCGCAATAACAAATATCTTCTCGAAACGGCTTATCCTGCGCACCTCATCCAGTCCGCTGTCAAGCCCTATGCATACGACCTGCGTAAAGCCCTCTTTTAAGAATGCCGCCTTTATCTCATCGGCTGTTGTAAAGCCCGTGTTCAGCGGTGTTGCGCCTATGACCGCAGCGCTGCCCTTTACGGTTTCGAGCTTTTCCTTGGCAAACTTCTTGAAAAGCTTCAGGTAAGCCTCTGTCTCGCCCTTGTCGTAGAGTTTTGTGCCGTCCGTCGCCACCGTCACGCAGGGCACGCCCGTGCGCTTTTCAGCCATGCGCTCCAGCGCCTTGTAGTCCGTGGCGATGACCGCAGGTACAGGTGTGCCCACCACAGCCGTAAACTCTCTCTCCAGCTGTTCCTGCGCCCTTGTGAGCTTTGCCACAAGGCGGTCATCACGACCGAGTATAGCGTCCATATCCCTGAGTCCCGCACTTAAAAGTGCTGATTTTTTTGTAAACCATCTTGGCTCATCAAATCCGCAGACATTTCCTGCACAGCCGCCTGCATCGCAGATGACCGTTATCCCGCCCATCTCATAAAGCACCGAGCAGGCACCTGAATCATCGGGAGCAAGGGGGGATATGAATTTAAGCAGTTTTTTCATCACTTACCCTCCTTTTCCGCTGCCGCTGAAAGCTGTTCCATCAAAAGCGTCACGCCCTCATAGCCGAAGGGCTGTTCTTCATCATTGAACATAACATTCGGCAGGTCGGGATGATAGTAGCCTGCATCCACGCCAATGGTCACATCTATCTGCGTCCTGCGCTCATAGTTGAGCATCGTGGGCGAAAGATTTGTAAATATCCTGGTATCAGGCGAAAGCTCAGCCAGCTTCTTTATATAGAAGAAATTGCGCTCGCCCACCGTGCCGTATATCTCACTGACTTTGGATCCGTACTCTGTCAGCGCCAGTGCCAGTTCAAAACTGTCCGCATTGACACATTCGCCCACAGCAAATCTCAGCTGCCCGAACCTTTCACGGAACTTCTCTATGCTCTGTTTTGCCTTATCATAGTATCTTCCGTCATCGAACTCCACTCCCAGCGCCTGACCCAGCAAACGGTACTGGTTGCGTATCTTGTCGATGCGGTAAAACCTGTTTATCTCGATGTATGGTATACCCAGGCGCTTTTCCATATCCTGTGCGGCATACCTCGCCTCGGGGTTGATGACCAGGTTGAAATTTGCCTGCGAAAGCTTGTGGTAACGCTCGATGGTATCGCATCTTGCAAGCTCCTGCGTGCTTACTCCCACCGATTTCATCAGCTCATAAAGCTCACAGTCATCATGCAGCGGCGAAAAGTAGCCAAGTATATTGCAAAGGTCGCCTCGCCTTTTCTGCGGCTTCAACAGCCCGTATACCGACTTACGCACACCTGCCATAGGCGGCAGACGCTTTTCTCTGGTCAGGGCATACATATATGCGGGCAGTGTGGGGACGTTCGTCACCTCCTCACATTTTCGACAGACTCTCTCCATATCCGTACCCAGCAGTGCATCAACGCAGGTTATGCATATCATCACCGCCGTGGGCGTGTAGTCAAGGCTGTCACAGACTTCCTTGCAGGCTTTGGGTATTTTGGTCAGGTGTCTGCCCGTGACGATGTCGGTGTCGTCCAGCAAAAGGTAGAAAAATCTCTCGTTGTAGCCCAGCTCGTTTAGGAGTGCCGTATTTCTTCCGCAGCACCCCGGGGCTACCAGCAGCATCACCGAGCCGGGTATCGCCAGCCCTGCCCTCTTTACACCGAAGCCCTTTGCACCGGGCGAGTTGAAATCCAGCGTCGCAGGGGAAGAATATATCATATGTCTTGAACTCATAAGTTCATCGGGCGTATTCTCAAAGCCCCCTGCCGCCAGTTCGGCAGCCGTTATATAAAAAGCCTCAGTCATTACCCTCGTCCTCCGCAATGAGTTTTTTCGCCAGCCCGAAGAAACGCTGTGCTGTTTCGCACTCGGGGTCGCCCTCGATGACGGTCTTTCCCATGTCCTCGTACTTTATTATGTCCGCAGAACGTGGTATATCTGCCGCAATATCAAGTCCGGCGCTCTCAGCAAAAGCCCTTACCTTTTCTTCCTCGTTCTCGACGCTGCGGCGGTTCATTATCACCCCGTAAACCTTAGCATAGCTCCTGTCCTCGAAGTTCTTCACCGCCTTGTTGATGTTGTTTGCCGCATACAGCGCCATCTTTTCGCCCGAAGTCACTATCAGCACCTTGTCCGCATAGCCCTCTCTGATGGGAGCTGCAAAACCTCCGCAGACCACATCGCCCAGCACGTCGTACAGCACCACATCAGGCTTGAACTTCTCAAACAGCTCCAGTTCCTCCAGCAGTGCAAAGGTCGTGATTATTCCTCGTCCTGCACAGCCAAGCCCGGGGGTAGGTCCGCCTGTTTCAATGCAGAGTATGCCGCCGTAGCCTATCTGCGAAATATCCTCTATCCTGTCAGGCTCATCATCGTGCTCACGCATATAATCCATCACGGGAGTCACAGGTGTGCCTCCCAGCAGATTTATGGTCGAATCCGCCTTTGGGTCACAGCCTATCTGTATGACCCTCTTGCCAAGGCTTGCAAAAGCAGCCGCCAGATTTGCGGTACAGGTGGATTTTCCTATGCCGCCCTTACCGTATATCGCCAGTTTTATCATTCAAAAAAACTCCTCATTCATTTCACTTAGGTCGCACCGACCCACCTTTATATATCCCACATTTCTCTCAGATCCTTGCAGACCATATCTTTCATGTCCCTTGCGAAACATCTGCCCGAGAATGCGAAATGCGGCAGCTCTATCAGCCTGCATCCCTTCGGGAGAACATATTTGTAAAGCGGATCTGCGATGACCGTCTTTATCCCGTTTTCTTCGAGATATGCCTTTATATCTTCCTCAGCATACAGCGCAATATCTTTCCTGTCGGGACTAAGCTCGGCATCCGTATCGGGCGGACATATAACGTCCACCGCACTTTCTGTCAATACCGACCATTCGTAAGCTATCGACCCTGCCAAAACAGCCTCGCCGATAACGACCATGTCTGCACGCTTGTCTATATCCCTGCCACGCTTTATGGGCGCATAGCTGCTGCCGCCCTCACAAGCTGCCTTTTTGAGCTCGGCTGCGCAAGCATCTTTCTGCACGTTTCCCAGCGGCACTCCGCAGACGTAGGGTATGCCAAATTCCTTTTCCATATACCTTGCCGACCCCAGTCCGCTGTAGGACACCACAAGGTTCACCTTTGCGGACGCAGCCCTGCGAATATCCTCAAGGCTGCTGCCCATGCCTATGCTCGAAATAAATTTCATGCCGCAATCTTCCAGCCATTTCCTGACAGACTCCACCGTGCCCGTAAGCCCGAAGTCTAGCGGTGTGGCACCGACTATGTTCACGCCGATACCGTCGAAGCTGTCCTTTTGCATATCATGCACAAATTCTCTCACCAGCGCTTCCAGTGCCATTGAAGCCCCCGATACATACGACCTCGTGCCGTTGGTCTCCAGCCCGAAACACGGTATGCCCGTGCGGTGTCCGATATCCTCCGCCACCGCCCTGTAGTCAAAGCCCGTCATCATCGGCATCGGCGAACCGCACAGCGCTATGAACGCAGGCTGCTGATCTTTTGCCGCCGAAACTATGTCCACTATGAGCTTTTCATCGTTGCCCATGACCGCATCCAGCTCTGTCAGGGCTGAAATGTATATCATCGACCGCCGATCGTACCACCTGGGTTCATCATGGGTCGAATAAGTCGAATTGCACCCCGAAGCGTCATGCACCACAGTCATTCCGCCCAGCTCATACAAAGCCGAACAGACGCCCGAAGTGTCCGCCGCATAACAGGGTATTATTGTACTGACATTCTTCATAAAAAACCTCTTATTATTTTTCAAGACCGACAAATCATTCAGATACAGCTCTCACAGCCAATGCCCTTGTGTGAGATGAGCCTGCGTCTGTCCTTTTTGGAAACTGCCGCTTCACTTATTAGCTCTGCAATGGCGCTTATGCCAGTAAAGCCGTAATATCCGCCGTTCTGTACAATATTCACGAAATAGTCCGTGGAGAAATAGTGCGCCGCTTTCTGCCCGATGGCAAGCACCTTCTCATGCTCCTGCTCGGGAAAATGCAGCATATTCACATTCACAGCCGAATATATCTCGATGTCGGGGTGACTTTCTTTCAGCCTGTCGAAAGCGTCACCGTCCTCACCCAAAGCGTCGTTTATGATGTATCTTACATTGAACCCGTGGCTGCATAAAAGTTCCGCCAGACCAAATGGCTGTGTCACCGCTGTGAAGTCTATGGCTATTGCTGTATCGCCCACCACGGCTCTCGCTTTTTCAAGAGCGTTATGTGCTTCCTCTTCCTGCTTACTTAGGTCGGGTGTATCCACACCCAGCACCTCTGCCAGCCTTGCCATATTCGCCCTTATCTTGTCAGCCTCAAAAGCATTCGGCAGATACAGCCCCTTTGTACCCAACCGCTTTGAAACTTCCTCACAGCCTATGGCAGCCGTGGGAAGATAAGCTATATTCACCGCCGACTTTGCCATTTCAAGGTACTCGTCATAGGTCCTGCACGCCGTTATATCACGCAAAGTAAAACCGTTTTCCTTTATGAGCTTAACAAGCTCGCTGTTCTCGTCCGTCGCCCTGTCATTGCCCAGTATGTTCACCGACTTTTTATCGATGTCCGTTGGTTCAAGGGCATCGTAAAGCTGCATCCTCATCTTCGCATCGGGCGAGATGGTCTTGCGCATGGTCGGTGTCATATAGCAGTCCGAAAAACGTATATCGTTAAACTTTTCTTTCAGCTGATCTATGATGATGTCGAAATCGCACCCCGCAAAAAGGTGTATGCAGCTGAGGTACAAAAGCACAGCTCTCGGACGGTACGGCAGCTTTTGGATTATCTCGCTGACTCCGTCCACCACGTCGCTTTCCAGCGTGCCGTCGAACATATCCTGCTCCGATACGCTTATCCAGCTCATCCTGTCCAGCGCATTCATCTCCGCAGCCGTCAGTATAACGCCCCTGAGACACCCCTGCGCACAGGCGAATATCTCGTGGGTCTCAGGCACCAGCATACCTGTGTGTACGATGTTCCAAACACCCCTTGCAGGCGGATTGTATTCCAGTCCCGAAGTGAAAAATTCACCTTTGTTCGCATCCCCCAGCCTTACCATGGGCGCACGGTCGAGACCTGCTGTTTTAAGCATCTCACTCACCTCCGCAGATACTGTATATACTGTCCGACGCAGCTGCCAGCTGTGCAGCTGTCTCGCTCTCGGGGGCAAAGGTGAATATGCACTCGCCCTTTTCCTCAGCCTGCGGTATAAGCTCGCTGCGGTCTATTGACGCTATCACCTCAGTCTCAAAATCTGCCGCCAGTTCAGCCGCAGCCTTGTCCTCATCAGGTACGCCCCTGCGGTTGAGTATCAGTCCGCCGAGACTTGCGTAGCCCCTGCCCTTGAAATTTTCCACCGCCATGCAGATGTTCGCCGCAGCATATCTCGCCATCTTCTCGCCCGAACATACCACGAATATCTTGTCCGCATAGCCCTTGCGCATGGGCATCGAAAATCCTCCGCAGACCACATCTCCCAACACATCGTATATTACAGCATCGGGCTTGTAGACTTCGTATGCGCCCAGCTTTTCCAGAGTTTCCAGCGCATTGATTATCCCTCGTCCCGCACAGCCGAGCCCCGGTATCGGACCGCCTGCCTCAACACATAATACTCCGCTTTCGGTAGGACAGACTATGTCCTCCAGAGTCAGTGCGCCGCCCTTTTTTCTTGTAAGGTCAAGCACGGTCTCTATCCTCTCGCCGCCGTGCAGCAGTGAGGTAGAATCCGCTTTCGGGTCACAGCCTATCTGCATGACCGTCAGCCCCTTTGCCGCCAGTGCCGCCGAGATATTGCAGGCTATGGTGGACTTTCCTATGCCGCCCTTACCGTATATCGCAAGCTTTATCATTATAGTCACCTCTCGTCACAACGACCTCATATCCGATAGCCGCCATTCGTTTTCTTATTTCATCAACGCTCTTTTTAGCTTCGGTGTCCGTACCCACCTTGTTGTCATATAGCATATACTTGCGCCTTACCGCCTCGGGCGAAAGGTTGGGCATTATGACATTTGCCCCTGAAAGTATGCCCTGTTCCCTGCCGTCGGGACGGATAGTCCCCAGCGCAGTTGTCGCAGGCAGCAGCACGTTCGGCAGCAGCAGCCTGCACAGACTCAGCAAAAACAGCGTAAGCTCGTATGAACCCTTTTCCCTGTCTCTGAAAGGCGTATCCTTGTGCGGCAGAAATGGTCCTATGCCTATCATCTCGGGTCTGAACCTTTCAAAAAACAGCATATCCTCAGCTATGCACTCCGCCGTCTGATAGGGCGAACCTACCATTATCCCTGCACCCGTCTGGTAGCCCAGTTTTTTCAGGTCGCCAAGGCACCTCATCCTGTTGTCCCAGGACATTTCCACGGGGTGCAGCTTTCCGTAGTGCGCCTTGTCAGCAGTCTCGTGCCGCAGCAGATACCTGTCAGCACCTGCCGCCCTAAGCGCCCTGTATTCATCGGTTTCAAGCTCCCCCACCGAAAGCGTCACCGCACAGTCGGGGTACTCCGCCTTTATCCTGCGCACAGTTTCGCACAGCAGCTGTGTTGAGAATCCTCTGTCCTCACCGCTTTGCAGTACAAAGGTCCTGAACCCCAGTCCATAGCCCTCTTCACAGCATTCGAGTATCTCATCCGCCGTCAGCCGATAGCGCTGCGCCTCGCTGTTCGATCGCCTTATGCCGCAGTAATAGCAGTCGTTCTTACAGATATTAGAAAACTCCACGATGCCCCTGATGAACACCTTGTTCCCGTATATCCCAAGGCTTACCGCCCTTGCCTTGTCTGCCGCATATCTGCGGTCGTCCTCTGTATATCCCGTCAGCACCTCCTGCCATTCTTCTCTGTCAAGGTGCCTGTTTTTTTCAAGCTTATCAATAAGCTCTCTCACACTTGCCATATCATCATTCCCTTTAGCTTTAATAAGCCGACCTTCTCAGTTTTCCGCCATCATGGCCGCACGCATTATCTCCTCTGTGATATAATGCATACGCCTTTCCATGCCGAAACTCGGTAATCTCTCCAGCTTCATCGGCTCTGTTCCGCTTTCATCTATGACCTCAGCCATCGCATATCTCCTGGGATGTCTTCCGCCTGTGGTGTGCTTGTATATGCCCTTTATATCTTTGAGCCTTACCATCATATTTCCCTCGCCGAAAAGATACCTTTTTCCCACCATAAGTTCACTCTCCCTTATGTACTTGGCTTTGAGAAGATCCCCATAGACCGTATCTATCCCGTCCTGCGAGATTATGAGCTTTGCACGCTCTACCTCGGGTATGTATCCCGAACCGTTCAACAGCTTGCAAAAAGCGATCAGGATAAATCCGAATAATATCATGAAGCCTTCAAAGGTGTTGAACTCCCTGCTCATTATCCATGCCGCAGCGCCCAATACTATCATGAACGCACCGATCGAATATGTGATGATCGTTTTTCTTCTTATCGCTTTTTTCGAGAAACGCTTCGACAGCTTCAAAAATTCATCTATTACCCTGTATTTATCTGCGTCCGCATCGTTCCTGTTAAAAAAGTCTATAATGCTGCCATTGTCTTCCATCGTTTTGTTTTTCCTTTCATGTATCAGATCTCTACTTTGTCCTCAAGTTTCAGGTATCTGTTGCGCTCGGTCATTATGCTTTCTCTTATGGGTATCATCTGTGCCTTGCGCTCTTCCTTAGTGCCGAACACCTCTTTCAGAAGAAAATGCGACTTGCCTGCTTCATCTTCTATCTCCACCGCCACATGGTATTCCGCATGGCGGTCATCGCCCTCCTTCTCGTATATGAAAAAGCGCTTTATATCGTCTATCCTCATGACCGCATCACCACGCAGGAAAAGGTACTTTCCCCCCGTGTAAGCCGATGTCCCCGGGATAGGCTGTGACCTTTGCAGATCATCGTAGAGTTCCTGCATACCGTCTGCATCTATCAGCGCATTTACCCTCTTTGCATTTGGGTATTCCTTTGCGCCGTAGCCTGTAAGCAGATATACTCCCAGCCCTGCGGATAAAAACGCCAGTGACGCACACAGTATCACCACCTCCAGCGACCCGTCATAGACAGCCGCCGCTATCAGCAGAGCCGCCGCCCCGAAAGCGATCAGCGACCCCCACTTCTTGACGTTTTTGATATGGTTCTCATCGACTTTTTTTGTGATGACCAGAAAATCGTCCAGTGCTTTGTACATCTTCTCGACATCGCCGCCCATATCGTAATACGAGACGATCTCTTTCTTCGTTTTCTTCATATCCTGTCTTACCTTCTCATAAACTTCATTTCAGTTTCTCATAAACTTCATATCGGGTTCGCTCATGCCGAGTCTCAGCCTTGCATCCCTGATAGATGATCTGATATTTGTAAATATCCGCTTGCGTTCTTTTTCGTTTGCAGGCAGTTTCATAAGTTCTTTTCTGCCGTATCCGTCATTCACAGCGATCTCGGCAAAATACAGTTTAATACTGCGTGTCTCTACCGTATGCATAACTATCTCATCTATGTCTCCAAGCCTTACTGCCCATCTTTCTCTCAGGAACAGATAGCGGTTTCCCACATAAATGCTCGTGTCCTCTATACGCTTTGTTTCAATAAGATCATCATATACCACATCGAGCCCGTCGCTTTTTATAAGCGCCTTTGAACTTTCGATACCCTCCGTATCGGCTTCATCGTCAGCCTTGAAGATCAGCGCCGATAACATAAGCCCCGCAGCGATCAGCAGGTCATAGCTCCGCCTGATGCACAGCACCGTCGCCCCTGCCAAAACAGCGAGCCCTGCCGCCGTCAGCCGCCGCCTCTTTTTCATATCCACAGGACATTCTCTGCTGTCAAGCTTCAAAAAATCGTATATCAGCTCATATTTCTCAACATCTTCTATGCCCATATCGCTTCTCCCTATCGGCTATTCGATTTCGATCAGAGACTTGTCTTCGCCTGCACAGTTCAAAAGCTTCAGCTCTTCCCCCGTAAGCTCCAGCCATGCCGAGCCGATGCTGTCGCTTATCTTCTTGAACATTGCCTGCTTTTTATATTCATTCTCGGGCAGTCTCATAAGCTCTATACTGCCGCTGCCGAATTCGTCCCCGAATTCCGCCCGTGCAGTGATGAATCTGTCCTCCCTCGCTCTGTATTCATGAAGCTCCAGCGCTTTTATATCTGCCAGTCTCATGACCCATTGTCCTTTGAGGAAAAGGTACTTTCTGCCCACATAGATGTTAGTTCCCTCCACAGGCTCAGCCTCGACCAGGTCACCATACACCGCATCAAGTCCGTCCTTTTCAATGATGCCCTTCGACCTCACCTCATCGGGAAAAGGTACTCTGCTTATCCTGACAGTCAGCCCCACGCCTGCCGCCAAAAACAGCAATGCGATCGGCCACAGCAGTATATTTCCCGATATGACCGCAAGCCCTGCCATTGCCGCAGCCAGCGCCGTAAACACCACCATAGATCTGGTCTTTGCTTTTCTTTTGCCAGTTCGGTCAAACCTCTCCGTCAGCTTCAAAAAACCATCCAATGTCTCATAGTTTTCCTTGATCTCGCCGCCCATGTCGTTATAGTTTATCAGTTCTTTTTTATTGTACATTTTGATTTCCTTTTCGTTTCATTCAAATGTTTAACTTTAATTATGCTATTTTCGCCCTCTTATCTGCTGCCCGTATCAAATATCTTTTTTGGCATTTCTGTTGAGCTCTTTTACCGTTTTCTCGAAATTCCTGAGCGCCTCTCGGGGTTCGTTTCCTCTGCTCGTCACAGGCATTATGTCGAATGACCTTTTCCTGCCATTTTCCCTGACCTCGGCGCTTATGTAGCAGCCCCTGACTTGATCTGTTTCTATGTCTTTTCTGATGTAAAATTTCTCCACATCGTCTATCCTCGCCATGTCAGTTCCCCTGACGAACAGGTATCTCGCCCCGACCAGTGTCATACCGGCAGGCTTAGCACTAATAAAGTCCTTGTATACCTTGTCTATGCCGTCCTTGTCGATGATGGCATTTACCCATTTTGCATGGGTATACTGCCCATCATATCTCGTGATGTATACGCCTGCCAACGCAGCCGCCACCGCAAAAGCCACCAGCAGCAAGCTTGCGAGCAGTGTATGTATCACCACCGCTATGATGATGAGTACCGCCGCCGCACCGAACCCGATGACAGCCCCGTATTTTCGGGTCTTTGCTATCTTGTCTGCGTCCCTTGTCAAGGTCAGTTCCAGATAGTCGTCGATGGTGCTGTACATCCTTGCCGCTTCTCCGCCGATCTCGTAATAGCTTTTTTTGCTGCTCATTTTTCATGTCTCCATTCTGTTATTTTTTGCCCAGTCCACGAAAGACCTCGTCTCTCGCTTGAGCGAACTCTGCCCGTCTTTCCTCGTATGAGAGCCCTTTCTGTATCTCTTTTATCCTGAAACTCTCCTCGCCGTTCTCATCTCTCACAGTCAGCACGACAAGGCTCTCGCTCTCATTCTCCTGCATTATGCAGTCCTCGATATCGTCCTTCCTCGCCATGCCTATGTCCTTTACAAAGATGTACCTCTTGCCTGCCATCAGTTCGGTATCCGCCACAGGCTCAGCCTCCATGAAATCGTCATACACCGCTTCAAGTCCGTCCTGCGAGATTATGCTGTCCGCACGCTGTGCCTTTTGCGTCTTGCCGTCATAATCGGGCATATCCAGCGCCACGATAACGTATATCAGCTGCTTTATGCATATCACTATCAGCACGGGCGAAAGAAACAGCAGCATCGCAGTCTCTATGGGCGGCAGCCTTCCGCTGTTGCCACGGTCACGGAACAAGATCGCCGTCAGGAATATGCAAAAGCCTGCTATCGCCGAGCTCTGCGCAATGTTCCTGTATTTGTCCGACCGTATCAGCAGTCCCAGATACTTGTCCAGTACCAGATACATCTGTCCGTTCCTGCCACGCAGGTCGTAATGATAGGTCTTTTTATTTTCAGCCATCTTACGTCCCCCCTGCGTTTAGTCCCACAAAGTCAGATCTTCGGCAGTATCTCCAGACTTCTTTCCAGTATGCCGTTCATATAGGCTATTGCTATGCCGTAATTCGTCACAGGCACGCCCGATTCCTCCACGGTCATCATCCTGCTGCTCATCTCTTTTGCATTGAGCATACAGCCTCCGCAGTGTATGACCAGCGCATAGTCTTTCAGGTCATCGGGAAATTCTCTGCCCGATGTGAAGTTCAGCTCAAATTCCTTGCCCGTGTACTTTTTCAAAAGCTTTGGCAGTTTCACCGTGCCGATGTCCTCGCACTGTCTGTGATGGGTACAGCCCTCGGATATGAGTATCCTGTCCCCGTCTTTGAGCTTGTCTATCATTCTTGCTCCCCTGACAGCAGGCTCTAAAAATCCCTTGTACCTCGCCATCAGTATGGAAAAAGATGTAAGCTTTATATCCTTTGGCGTATCTTCGTCCGCCCTCTTAAACACCTGGCTGTCAGTTATTACACAGGCAGGCTTCGGACAGACCTTTTCCAAAAAATCTTTCAGCTCCGTATCCCTGCAAGTGAGTGCGCCGCAGCCGTGTTCGAGCAGGTCACGTATCACCTGCTGCTGCGGAAGTATCAGCCTGCCCTTGGGTGCTGCCTTGTCTATGGGTATGCACAGCACCGCCATGTCCCCCGCTTTGAGCAGGTCGCCCACCAGCTGTCTTTGCTCCTGCGACGATACAGTCAGCCTTGCAGTCATCTCACGCAGCTCGTTTATCCCACGCTTTTCCAGTGCACTCACATAAATCTCATGCTCCTCCGCCTCGGGTACCTCACCGAGCAGGTCGCACTTGTTCTTTGCGATAACATAGGGTATGTGCCGCCTTTCAAACATACCGATGAGCTGTTTTTCGCTGTCATCGAGTGCCCTTGTGCAGTCCGTTACCAGCACCGCACAGTCGGTCTTAGCCAGCACCTCCATGGTCTTTCTGACCCTCATCTCGCCCAGCTCACCCACATCGTCGTAGCCTGGGGTGTCTATTATCATCACAGGTCCCATGGGCAAAAGCTCCATAGCCTTGTATACGGGGTCCGTGGTAGTTCCCGGTGTGTCCGAAACTATCGCCAGCTCCTGATTTGTAAAAGCGTTCACCACGCTGGATTTTCCTGCATTTCTTCTTCCAAAGAAGCCTATATGCACTCTTTCGCCCGAAGGCGTATCGTTAAGTCCCATAAATACATCTCCAATTTTCCGTAAAAAAACAAAATGCCTGTGTCCCCCTTATACAGAGAACACAGGCAATTATCCACGTATGCCGAACCAAGCCCATAGGTACACTTTCCCCCACGGACTCTGTATGTGCTTTCTGCTTTCGCCTCACAGATCATAAGATATTGTTCAGCGTCAGGAGAAGTCTGTTATCAGATTTTCAAACAGCCGAATATACCGTCTTCGCAGTAACTCCGCTCAGTCTGCCTATCCTGCCTGCAAGAGTGTTTATCTTGTCCTGCGGAGCGTCGATAGCGATACTGATGATGTTGACCTGCTTAGTGCGGTACGGCACGCCCATCCTGCCGATTATGTACTCGCCGTAATCGTGCAGCAGTGCGTTTATGTTTTCCACGGAACTGTTATCGGAGATGATGATGGAAATGACAGCAACTCTGCTCTGCATCCCGTTCATCCTTTCTGTCGGTGACAGTCACCATGTAAATTTTCCGTAAGATCTCACAGCGGCAAAAAAGCCAGCCGGCGGTCACACATTGTTACCCTTATCTTACTCTTATGATTATACCATATTAAAAGCACACCGTCAATAGCTATCTCACACAAATAAAGTGTACTTTTCTGTATATAATGACTACCCCGTTTTCCCAAGAAAAGCCCATTATCGTCAGCCAGCAAAAAAAATATCCCCACAGGCTGTCCCCATGGAGATATCAAAGCTTGAATAATTCTTCCAGTTTTGTATACAATACCGCAGGTATCACGGGCTTGCTCACATGACCGTCCATGCCTGCCGCAAAGCATTTCGCAATATCCTCGGGGTACGAGCTCGCACTCATTGCGATTATCTTCACCGTCTTTGCATCAGCCCTGTTCAGCTCACGTATCTTTCGTGCCGCCTCAAGACCGTCCATCACAGGCATTTTTATGTCCATCAGTATCACATCAAATTCGCCGACCTCAGATGCCATGAACCTCTTTACGCACTCAAAGCCGTTCACCACCACATCTGTCTCAAAATGCCCACGTTTGAGCAGCTTGACTTCGAGCAGCCTGTTTATGGAATGGTCGTCAGCTATCAGCGCCTTTTTGCCGCTGAAATCAATGCTCTCAGGGTCGGAGGTACGCTGCCTGCCCACAGTGTCCTTTGCAGGTTCAAACTCTATCTCCACCGTGAACTCCGTACCCTCGCCCAGCTTCGACTTCACACTCATCGTGCCGCCCATCAGGTCGGTCAGGCTCTTTGTGATAGAAAGCCCCAGTCCTGTGCCCTGTATCTCGGAGTTGCCCGCATTTCTGTCCTGCTCAAAGGGCGTAAATATGCGCTCCATGAACTCTTCGCTCATGCCTATTCCGTTATCCCTGACCACAAAAACAGTCTTTACCTTGCTGCCGCTGCCCTCGCTCTGTGAGATCACAAAATCCACCCTGCCCCTCTCGGGTGTGAACTTTGCCGCATTTGAAAGCAGGTTCATCAGTATCTGCTTGAGCCTCAGCCTGTCCGTCATAAGCACCTTTGCGGTCAGGTCGTGCAGCTCAAAATTGAACTCTATCTCCTTCTGCTTCATGAGCGGAGCGATCACCGCACCAACGTTGTCCGCCAGGTCTTCCAGATCGTATGCCTCATAAAACAGCGTAACACCGCCGCTTTCTATCTTCGCCATATCAAGTATGTCGCCCAGTATCTCCAGCTGATACATACCCGATTCCTTGATCTGCCTGAAATATTCCCCTGCCGATCTGCCGTAGCTTTCAGCCTCGCCAAGTGCCGCCAGACCTATTATGGAGTTCATCGGCGTCCTTATCTCGTGACTTGTCCGTGACATGAATTCTGTCACTGTTTTGTACTTTTTTTTGGACTCTTCCAGCTGTTCTTCCAGCTCCTTTATCCTGTCAAGAGCCGCCTGATATTCTGCTTCCGTATGCATGATCTCACCTCCGTTCCGCAAGATATAGCACAAAATTTATACTCTTCGTAGATATTATATCACAAAATTATGAACAAGTCAACCGTCATACCATCCAAACACTGCTTTTACTTAAACGTTTTCTTTGATATCGAAGGCACTTTTGTACGCATTTGCGCTATTCACATAATTTTTACATTTAAAACAATAACCAAATGTCTCCCAAAACCGACTAATATATGAGAACCTACTTTAAAGCCCTTATCAGCTTGCTCAGCCATATGCTTTCAAATATGTTCGCCATGTCTAAAAGTACACAAAAACGTACTTGTTTTATCATTTCTGAAAAGTGTACAGTATGGCGGTAAAATTAGCGGATAAATTTGTTAAAGATTTTTCACGAAAATGAAAAGTAAACTATGGACAAATCAAGTCGGTTTGTGGTATAATACATAGTATATAAGTGTATTTTTTGTAAGAATAGATCGTAAGGAAGGATAATTCAAATGGGTGCAGGTGCAGCCGATTACGGCAAAAAAGTCTCCGCTGAGGGGACTCGCAAAAAAAAGAGAAGAAAAGTAAAAAATCAGACCGGTCTTATCTGTGCCACCGCATTGGGTGCTTTGATAGGTGTTATCGGCATCTCTTACGGAGTTGGCAGGATCTACTACGGCAAGCGTTTTCTTGCCGACACATATATAAACGGCACAAATGTCAGCGGCAAGACCCTTGACCAGGCTATAAAGGCTCTGGGTGCTGATAAAGATCCCGGGCATTTCGTTATCACCGCCATCGACGGCAAGGAGTTCGACCTCGTCCCGCAGGAGTTCGGTTATCACCGCAACGCCAAGGCTGAGATAGAAAAGCTCTACGGCGAAGTCAACCACAGCACATGGTTCACGGGCTTTGCAGGCAGAACAGACCTTAGCTATAACGACGAAGCTACCTATGATGTGGATATGCTGGAAAATCTTCTGGCTTCACAGGACTGGGGCGATACAGCTACCAGCGATGCTTCCCTTGACCTGACCGACGAGGGCTATGTAATCACTCCCGAAGTGCAGGGCAATAAGATAACCGATATGACCAAGCTCAATGAGGCTGTCGAATATGCGCTGAGCATGGGCGATTTTGAGGTCACACTGGACGAGACCACAGGCTGCTATGAGCTGCCCCAGATCAAGTCCGATACCTTTAAGGATCAGGAAGCCGCCCTCAATAAAGTTTTCAATATGGCCATCACCATTGATTTCGATTACACTCAGGAAGTCCTGACAGGCAACCGTCTGCTGGAGATGCTCGAGATGGACGACATGGGCAACTATGTGGTCGATGATGATGCTGTTATGGACTACGTTGAGGAACTGGCAGAAAAGTATGATACCTATAAGAAGGACAGAAAGTTCAAGTCCACGCTTCAGGGCGTGGTCACTGTAGAAGACGGCGGCGACGGTATCTACGGCTGGTGGATAGACCAGCAGGAGACCTGCGATATGCTGGTGGGTCTGCTGGAAGACGGCGAGAATGTTACTGTTGATCCTATTTACTGGTCAGATGGTCCTCTGGAGTACACAGGTGTTGAATCCGCAAGATCTGCTGATGACGATATCGGTGATACCTACATCGAGATCGACCTTAGTGCACAGGAACTCTGGTACTATGTTGACGGTAAAGAGGAATATAACTGCTACATCGTTTCAGGTCAGACAACTTCCGCAGCAAGAACTACCTGCGAGGGCGTATACAAGCTGTGGTCGAAAGAGACCAACAAGCGTATGAAGGACAGAAATGCCGATGGCGATGAGTGGGATACCACCTGTAATTACTGGAACAACGTTTCCGTATGCGGTATAGGTCTGCACGACTCCACCTGGAGAGGTGAGTTCGGCGGCACCATCTATCAGTGGAACGGTTCTCACGGCTGCATAAATATGTCTTACTACGATGCTGAGTATGTTTACGAGAACGTTGAGCTGGGCACACCTGTTGTAATGTTCTACGACTGATATTTAGATATTTTAAAGGAGCGTGAAAGAGCGCTCCTTTTTTATGCCATAAAAACAACAACATCCGCAGAGCGCTGTGCCCTGCGGATGTCATTTTATATAGCATATTGAGGGAGGTGTTTGATAGAAGATATGTGTCGTTAGCCCATGCCGAAGAACTCGAAGGGATCAAAGCCTTCCATGCCCTGTCCGCCTCTGTATTCCTGAATAGCTTCGTCCTGCTGTTCAGCTTCGTTCTCGTCCTTTTCCTCGGGCTTTGACTCGTCAACTATAACTTTGATCGTCATTTCTTCGCCCTGTCTGTATACGCTCAGGGTCAGCTCGTCGCCCTTTGAGGACTTTCTCACTACCTTCACCAGATCGTTCGCTTCCTTGATCTCGGTGTCGTTAACCTTTGTGATGATGTCTTTCTCCTGAAGACCTGCTTTTTCCGCAGGCGAGCCCTCGGTGATAGTCCTTATCACTGCGCCCTCGGGCAGACCGTAATCGACCATGTCGGGATCGACTGTATCTGCACCCACACCGATGTAGGGCTTTTCAACATAGCCTTTCTCGATGATGCTGGTCACGATGTCCTTTACCGTGTCTATCGGTATAGCAAAGCCGATGTTGTCTATGGAAGCTTCTGTAGAAGAATTGCTTGAATACTTAGCGTTAGTCACACCGACTACCTCGCCGTACATATTGAACAGTGCGCCACCCGAGTTGCCTGCGTTAATTGCGCAGTCAGTCTGGATAAGATCCATCATCAGTGATGTGCCTGTGGTGATCTGTCTGTCCATCGCACTTACAACGCCAGAGGTCAGCGTGAATGTCAGCTCGCCCAGAGGATTGCCTATCGCTACCACATCATCACCGACCGCAAGGCTCTCCGAACTGCCCAGCGTAACAGGTGTCAGGTCTTTGCCGTCTATTTTCAGTACAGCGATATCATTGTTCTCATCAGTTCCCACAACTTCCGCATCGTAGGAAGTATTATCGTAAGTCGTTACCTTGACCTTGTTTGCGCCCTCGATAACGTGGTAGTTCGTAACTATGTAGCCGTCATCTGTGATGATGAAGCCCGAGCCCGAAGCCGCCGCTGTGGTCTTGTATCCGAAATAATTCGTGGTTATCTCGGTGGTGATACCAACCGTGGAATTTACGTTTGCCGCATAGACCTCCGCAGCTGTCAGCTTTTTACCGTCATTCTTGACAGTCTGTGTGGATACCACCTTGTTGCCCTCGGAGTCAGCCGTCCTGATGACAGCGGTCTTGTTGGTCTCCTCCGCAGCGTTTGTATTGGCTGTATCCTTATTAAAAGCCTTCATAGCCGCAAGTGTTCCGCCTGTGCCAAGCGCACCGCCCAGCAGGCTGAAACTCATTGCCAGTGCCGCTATTTTAAGCTTGCTGCTCCTGTCCTTTTTAGCGGACTCTTTTGCAGTGTCGTTCTCCATGCTGTAGCTGTTATATCCATTGTAACCATCGAAATTACTGTTATTCATAAGACATACTCCTTTGCTTTCCGAGCCGCTTTATCGCCGCTCTTTGTTTTCTATGACTAAAGTATATTCCCCGAAGTTTAAAACTAATTTAAACGTTGATGAAAACAAGATGAAAGACTTTGAAAGTATTTGTCACAAAAACGTCAAAAACTATCTCATTCAACCATTTACTGTCACATTTGTCTTAACCTGCGTTGAAGTGTACTATATTATTGCTTATCGCAGGCTGTACCACCACTGCTGCTGCGACCTCACCCACCAGCACATTATGGAAACCGCTCCTGATGCGCTCTGTGTCTATCCTGTCACCCAGTGCATAGCTGACCGCCAGCTGCGGGAAATTGCACCCCAGCACCGCCGCCTTGTAACAGCCCCCTGCCATACGGGTGTTTATCTCCATGAACACATTTTCGCCGCACAACGGTCTGAGCTGTATGTTGTAAGGGTACTCTATCCTGACGTTTTCACTTATGCGCTCGGCAGTCTTTATAAGCTCTTCATCGAACATCAGCTGTGTTATGTGCGCATCGAGCTTGCATCTGGGCACAGCAATCAGTCCGCTTTCCGTCCTCATGCAGTCTATGCTTATCTCGGGTTCGTCCAGGTAGGGCATGACCACCATAGGTACTGCCTTTCCACGGCTTTTTAAGTCTTCAAGAAAGCTTTTATAGCTTATCTCCCCCGAAGAAGTCCTCGGCGCATCCTCATCATAAAGCCGCCTGTAGGTGATGCCGCCCTCGTCCCTGTCCGCCTTGATGCAGACCTTGTGAGACTTCCCGTAGCGCTCCTTAACGGCTCTGTACGCCGCCTCAAAGCCCTCCGCATCAGTTATCCTCTCCATGTACGGCACAGCGCACAGAGCGTGCTCCTCCATGTATCTGCACGAATCATACTTGCTGTCGAGCATTCTGTTCTGTTCGGTGTTGCCGTCCATTATGATGTGAATGCCCAGCTTCTCAAACTCAGCCATGTGTGCGCCTATCTCCTGCCTGAACCTTTTCGGGAAGAACACATCTACCCCGTGCTCCTCACAAAACTCCAGGCACCAGCCCACGTACTCCTCGCCGCTTATGCCCACAGGCTCGGTGTACCTCTCATCTGCCATCGCCCCGAATGCGAAAAGCTCGGTCTTTGCACTGGCAATAACGTGATTTCTCCCGTCACGGTGCAAAAGCTCGATAAAATTATATGCCTGACTGAACCAGTGATTGAACCATATCACTCTCTTACCCTTAAACATTTTACTACCTTCTTATCAAAAATTCATTTTACTTTTTTACATTCTGCCGACCGGGATTTTCAGTTCGCCCGAAAACGCACTTATCCAGTCCACATTAGCTTTAGCTTTCACTCTTATCCCCGAGATCCTGCCATAATCTCCGCTATACTCGGGCACGAACTCGTAATCCATCAGCAAGCCCTGCTTTATCATGCACTCTATGCGCCTGTCACATTTTTCCTTAAAGTCTGCCAGCACCGTCGGCAGTGATATGGTGTTTTCTTCTATATCCTCACCGCCCATGAACTCGGGTGTCCTCAGCACCTTCCTTACTTTTGATAAGTCGCTCTTATATATCGCCCACATCTGCATCGAATCTTCGCTCCACGGGTCGGGCGCATCATACTCAGCGCTTATCCCCAGCACAACACCGTCCAGCACCGAAAACTCAAAGCCCATATCGTCCGGTGCAAAGCTTCCGCTCACGCTGTACGCCAGTCTTCCGTCAAAAGGATAAGGTACCATTATGCACTCAGGCTTGAACATCTCCGTGTTTGCTGTCACAGCGTCCGTCCTGTATGCCGCATTGCGCTCATTATAAAGGTCGGCATACATCTGCATTTCCCTGCGGATAGCCCTAGCCAGTTCTCCCGACGGATGAGAGACCTCGTCCGTGCAGGCTTTTACATAGCTGTCATCCGTCTGCGAGTCCGTATAAACATCAAGCTCGCACCCGAAATAATCAGACCATACGCTCTCGCACTTCCTGTCCTCGCAGCTCATAGCTCCCCTTAAAGATATGCGCTCATATTCCTTATCTATCACCTTATAAAGCTTTTCCGCCTTAGCCGCATCATATCCATTGCAGTAGTATTTCCCGTTCTCGCAGTAAATATCATAGTAGTCAAACTGAAAGCTGTGTATGTAGGGCGTATATACCTGATAAGTCCTCTCATTGAAATACCAGTTGAACTTGCTGCCCTCTTCGGATATGTCTTCGGGCATCAGCTTATAATCGTTCCTGCCCAGCAGTTCCACAGGGCTCACCATTCCCTCACGAACCGCATCAATATCTCCCTCGGGAAACTTCTGCCTGAAAATATCGCTTTCCAGTCCATGCCTTATCAGCCAGCCCAGCCACAGCGCAATGGGCATCGCTGCATATTCCCATAATCGGATA
The DNA here is from genome assembly GCA_902788785.1 of uncultured Ruminococcus sp. Lineage (GTDB taxonomy): Bacteria > Bacillota > Clostridia > Oscillospirales > Ruminococcaceae > Hominimerdicola. The sequence goes on along the minus strand of CADALT010000002.1, from coordinate 65,875 downwards.
TTATCTATGTCGCTTATGTACTCGGGTACTGCTCCGTCAAAGTATTCCTTCGCCGCCGCATCATAATTCATCTGAGCATTCGTGCCCACAAACGAGGTCACCTTCTGCTGTACATCTGTTTGATATGAAGTATCGCCCTTTCTTATCTTTTTGCAGACTATCACAGTTATCAGCAGCGATACAGCCGCCGCTGCCCAGAATAACACAGGTACTCCATCAAGGCTCTTATCATCAAGCTCGAACTGCAACACAAACAGACCGATGATAGCAATCCCCACACTTATCTTCATCATCCATGCCGTCAGATATGGCAGCCGTCTTTTTTGGGTTATCCTGTACAGACCGCCAAACCCGACTATGCCCTCCAGTGCAAACAGCCCAGAGATCGCAGCCATGATAGGCAGCTCACCCAAAGGCTCGCTATCGCCCACAGGTGCGACCGTTGCACCTATCATCACTATCGCCAATATGATCTCCACGACCAGAAACATCGTCAAAGAAATGACTTTTAAAGTTTTCATAACTACTCCTTATACCAAATATTTTTAGTCCTTGATTATTATACTCCCGACCACATCCTTTGTCAACGCACAATATCCCCAAAAACCGCCGCTTTACGCTGACATTTCCCCGTCATAGGGCAACATTCGCAAACCACTCTGCAAGTTTATGCGAAAAAATTTTTCTCGGATAAAAATTTTTTATTTCCCCTCTTTCCCCGAAATAAATAGGATAGACAGTCCATCGTCCCCTAAAATAATTTGTTAAATAAAAAACTTTTTATTTTTTTGAAAAAAGTGCTTGACAAACGAGAAAAAATGGTGTATAATAATATTCGTCGCTGAGGGGTACGAAACAAAATAAACCTCACAAAACAGCGTAAAAACGGGGGTTTAGCTCAGCTGGGAGAGCATCTGCCTTACAAGCAGAGGGTCACAGGTTCGAGCCCTGTAGTCCCCACCACAAGAGTTGAATATTCAACTCTTACGGCCCGGTAGTTCAGTTGGTTAGAACGCCGCCCTGTCACGGCGGAGGTCGTGAGTTCGAGTCTCATCCGGGTCGCTTCAGACAAAAGCTGATAGTCTGACAAATAAAAGTTCAGCACTTGCGGATTTAGCTCATCTGGTAGAGCGCCACCTTGCCAAGGTGGAGGTAGCGAGTTCGAGCCTCGTAATCCGCTCTTTTTATATCGTTTATACGATATATGGCGCTATAGCCAAGTGGTAAGGCGTGGGTCTGCAACACCCTGATCCCCAGTTCAAATCTGGGTGGCGCCTCTCAGAGATGTTCATTTTGAGCATCTCTTTTTTTATCTGTAAAAAACCAACGGTCTGCACTAATGAGTACAGACCGTTCATTTTATTCCTGTGTGCTCTCCTCGATGAGTTTTCTTACCTCATCGGGTGTGAAGTTGTAGTGCTTGCCGCAGAAGTGGCACTTGATGTCCACATCGCCCTCCGCAGCTATCTTTTCAAGCTCTTCCCTGCCCAGCGAGATAAGCACCTTCTCTGTGCGTTCCCTCGAACAGTCGCAGACGTAGTCCACCTTGAAATCGTCCAGCACATTGGGCTCCAGACCGTCCAGAGCCATCAGCGCTATCTCCTCGCAAGTCTTTCCGTCCTCCATCAGCTTGGTGACGCTCTGCATCACCGTGATGTTCTTCTCTATCTGCGTGATTATCTCGTCGCTCGCAAAAGGCAGTACCTGTATCAGGAAGCCTCCTGCATTCTTAACGCTCAGGTCGGCATTCACCAGCACCCCCAGTGCACATACGCTGGGCACCTGCTCGCTCTGTGCCAGATATGAGGTTATGTCCTCGGCTATCTCACCGCTTACCAGCGGCACCTGTCCCACATAAGGCTCTTTAAGACCCAGGTCCTTGATGACTGTGATAGTGCCGTCCGTTCCCACAGCCCCGGCAACGTCCAGCTTGCCTATGGCATTTGGCGGAAGTTCGACTACAGGCTGCATAACATCAGCCTTTACATTTCCGTAGCTGTCAGCCACCGCCAACAGCTGCCCCGCAGGTCCGCCGCCGTCAAGCTTGACCGTCACCCTGTCGTCCTCGCCTTTCATGCCGAATCCCAACAGTGATGTGCCCATAGCAAGTCTTCCCAGTGCCGCAGTTATCACCGCCGACGACTGATGTACACGCTCTATCTCTTCCACAATATCCTTGCCGTCAATGGCAGAGCATACCACCGACGCATCTTTTGAAATTGCTCTAACGATCCTACCCAACTTAAATTACTCCTATCATAAGTGAATATAAAAATGCATCATACCGCCCGAGCCGCACCTGCTTTTCTCTTACGTGCAAGCACTTGCCTTGCCGTTCCGAGTTCGGATGTACCATAGCTTTCAAGCTGTTCTTTTACTTTTCTCTCGTCCGTCCATCATTATATAAACAGATCCATATTATACAGCACCACCAGCGTCACCACGACACCGATGAAAAATACTATCTCCACCGTGTCCGCCAACTTTCCTGCAAGCTCATCATCGCCCCTTGAAAGTTTCAATAGAAAGTGCTTGCCATACTTGTTCCATATTATGCCTGCTATCACAGGCACTATGGATAATACTGCGAATACCACGACAGCAGTCACGCCGCTTATGCCGCTGTCACGGGCTGACAGAAAGGCTGCTGCAATTATGCCATAAAGCCCCATTGCCAGACCAATGCCTCTCGGTACACGTTTCATTGCTCCATCGACCTCCTAGGTCTTCTCCTGCAAACATAAAGCTCCCTCTGAGTAGTCTCACAGGGCTCAGCTTCGCTCAGCCCGTCGAACACGCCCACAAGCTCAAAACCCGATTTTTCCAGCGCATCCTCTATCACCCGACGGCTTATGAGTATCTCCGTGAAATATTCGCTGCTGCGGTGATAAATGCCGCCCTCGTTCTGAAAAAAGTCCAGCGCAATATCAACACTGCCGTCCTCATTGCAGGAATTTCTCCACGCACAGAACAGCCCCTCGTCCTCCACATCGTAGACGAAAGCGTTGTCACCCAGTATCTGCCTGTGCTTGTACTCCGTATTCACATCGAATATCAGCAGTCCCCCGTCACAGGTGAACATCGCAGCCCTCTCTATCGCCTTGCAAAAAGCCTGCTCATCTTTAAGATGGTTCATGCCGTCCAGCACACATACTATAATGTCCGCCGCACCCCACAGGTCAAGCTCGGTCATGTCCTGCAAAAGATATGTGGCCTCGCCCTCTTCGCTGTACTGCTCCGCAATATCCAGCATCTCTGCCGAAATATCCACACCTATCACATCATAGCCCAGCTTCACCAGTTCCCTGCAAAGCCTGCCCGTGCCGCAGCCCAGCTCCACGATGACCTCATTCTCACTGCTGTACTGCCGCCCCAGAGCCGCTATCCGCTCGGCTATCTCTCCATAGGGCACATCACGCTGCAATACATCGTAATATTCAGCAAAAGCGCTGTAGCCGCTCATTCCTCAGCCTTCTTTTTGTCGAGCCTCTCGAATACTATATTGTATCCGCCGCTGCCATCGTAGGAAAGCGACCTATTCACACGGCTTATAGTCGCCGTCGAAGCGCCCGTCTCCTTGACTATATCGCTGTATACGTGCTTGTCTGTAAGCATCCTGGCAACCTGAAATCTCTGCGAAAAGCTTTTCAGCTCGGGCACAGTGCACAGGTCCTTAAAGAACAGCCTGCACTCCTCCAGATCCTCCAGACAAAGTATAGCCTCATAAAGTTCATCCAGATTAGCTATCTCCAGTTTATCACGCATATCAAAAACACTCCTTTTTCATGGTCTCACTTTTTGCAGACAAATAAAGAAGCCGAGCTCCCCCTTGTCCGCAGATAAAAACCTCTCGGTTTTCATATTGTAAAGTGTTAAATCATGATTATATTTTAGCACATTACAGCGTAAATGTAAAGGATTTTTATGAACATTCAGTGAATGAATATTAAATTTTTATACATACTCCGCTCATTTCTCCCCCTTGACTTTTTTAGCATTATATAGTATAATTTATAATTAGTCATCAAAATATGTTTGAAAAAATTTTTTATGTTGTAAGGAGAGATCGTTTATGCAGCTTAATGGTTCGGACGTTATCGTTGAATGTCTGCTGGAACAGGGTGTAGATACTATTTTCGGCTATCCGGGAGGCGCTGTGCTGAACATTTACGATGCACTGTATAAATATTCCGATAAGATAAGGCATATCATCACCGCTCATGAGCAGGCTGCCTGCCATGCGGCTGACGGCTATTCACGTACCACAGGCAAGACAGGCGTAGTCCTCGCCACCTCAGGTCCCGGTGCGACAAACCTCGTAACAGGTATCGCTACCGCTTATATGGACTCAGTACCCATGGTAGCCATCACAGGCAACGTCACCAGAAATCTTCTGGGTCTTGACTCTTTCCAGGAAGTTGATATCTGCGGTATCACAATGCCCATAACAAAACATAACTATATCGTAAAAGACCCCGAGAAGCTCCCCGAGATAATCCGTGAAGCTTTCCGCATCGCCAACGAAGGCAGAAAGGGTCCCGTACTGATAGATATCCCCAAGGATATCACAGCCGCTATGATCGAATATGAAAAGGCTGAGCCCCTGAAGCCCTGCTACCATGATCCCGATACCTTTGAGGCTGAGATAGCCGAGGCTGCCGAGCTCATCAAGAAGTGCGAGCGCCCCTTCATCTATGCAGGCGGCGGTGTCGTTTCGGCTGACGCTGTCCCCGAGATGGCAGAGCTTGTACGCAAGTGCAACGCTCCCGTGGCACTTTCTCTGATGGGTCAGTGCGCATACGATAATTCTGCCGAGAATTATATAGGTATGCTGGGTATGCACGGCACAAAGACCGCTGCAAAGGCGCTCACAGGCTGCGACCTGATGATAGTGCTGGGTTCGAGATTCTCCGACAGAGTTCTCTGCAACCCCAATACTTTCGCTAAGAACGCACATATTATCCATATCGAGATAGACCCTGCCGAGATCGGCAAGAATATCGAGGTATATCATCATGTTACAGGCGATGTCAAGCACGCCATCGCCAGACTCAATGAACTCCTGCCCGATATGCAGCACCCCGAGTGGTTCTCACAGGTCATGGAGTGGAAGAAGAAGTATGCGCTGCGCATGGTGCCCATCGAGAGTGAGGACGAAGTTCTCCCCGACCAGGTCATCAACGAGCTCGATAAGCTGACAGACGGCAAGGCTATCATCTCCACCGAGGTAGGTCAGCACCAGATGTGGGCAGCACAGTACTATGACTTCAAGTGCCCCAGAAGCTTCGCATCCAGCGGCGGACTGGGTACGATGGGCTACGGTCTCGGCGCAGCTATAGGCTGCAAGATCGGCAACCCCGACAGAACAGTTGTAAATATCGCAGGCGACGGCAGCTTCTTCATGAACTGCAACGAGCTTTCCAGCCTTGCAAAGCATAAGATCCCCCTGATAGAACTGGTGTTCGAGAACGATGTGCTGGGTATGGTGCGCCAGTGGCAGCGCCTTTTCTACGGCAAGCGTTTCTCCCAGACCAATATCGAGAGAGGCACCGATTTCATGAAGCTTGCAGAAGCTTTCGGCATCGAGGGCGTGCGCATCACCAAAAAGGACGAGATCGCACCAATGCTCAAAAAGGCACTGGATTTTGCCGCACAGGGCAGACCCGTACTTGTCGATGTTGTTATCAATAAGGATATCAATGTTCTCCCCATGGTACCCGCAGGCGCAGACGTAAGCCAGCCCATCATGGAGATCGACCTGAGCGAATAATTATAACAGACCCACAGCGTATAATGGCGGAGCATATCCCCATTATACGCTTTTTATTTTTGTCTTTTTTGCAGTAGATTTATGCAGTTAATTTCAAGTTATTAACCTTATAGTTAACTGGCACTTTCTACTTTTCGTTAAGTTTATTTATAACTTCACAATTACTTTATAATTTTAGTTCAAATTAAAAACAAGTTTACATTATAAATACACTTCTATCACCATATCATCACAGTTGACCTCTACACTAGATATTGTTATTTTTATAATGATCTTATAGAGTTGGAAAAAGGAGGGTACTGCAATGACTAATAAAATTGCAGCAAGACTGACCGCAGCAGCAGTTGCGGCAGCAATGGGTATTTCGGCTGTCCCGATGATAGCAAATGCCGAGGATGAGATCAAGTATGAATACGGTGTGTTTTTAAGTGCGAATGGTGAAGAATCACTTAAAAAGTTTGAGAGCTACAGGATCATCGTGCTCGATGCACAGTTCTATACCGATGAAGAGATCAAGCGTCTCAAAGATAACGGCCATACGGTATACAGCTACATAAACCTCGGTTCTATCGAGGACAACCGCCCATACTACAACGAATACAAGGCACTTACCTTTGCGCCTTATGAGGACTGGCCTCGTGAAAGATGGGTAGATGTCAGCACCGATAAATGGTACGACTTCCAGACCGATCTTGCGCAAGAACTTCTCGATAAGGGCATAGACGGTTTCTTTGTTGACAACACCGATGTTTACTATGTATCCAAGGAAGTCAGAGACTCTATAGATGTTGATACAGAGATAAAGCCCGAAAATATTTTCGGCGGTGTCGAGAGGATACTGAAAGGCTATAAGAGCCTGAAGACCAATACGGGCAACAGTCCCTATGTGCTCATAAACGGAGGAGACACTTTTGTATTCGACTATATCGACGGTGTTGATCCCGAGGATACCGATGACAATGATGAACCTTTTGGCTTCGCACTGGAAGGTCACGATACGCTTGACGGTATCATCGACGGCATAAATCAGGAAGCCGTATTCGGAGAGATCGACTTTGATGCCGATCCCGATGACCTGAGAGTATTCAAAGCTCAGACAGGCGGAGATTCAAAGTATTACAAAGAGTACTGCGAAAAGGTAGACAGCGTCGGCAAGGACGTTTATATGCTCGAATATACCGATGATGAAAGCATAATGAAAAAGGCAGCCGACTATGCGGCAAAGCACGATTTCACATACTTTGCTACCGATAGAGGTCTGCTCACCATAGATGCTACGGAAGCAGGCTCCATGCCCGTAAGAAAGGATAAGCTGAACGGCAATAACAACAGCACTTCCGAAAGCAAATCCGAGTCCAAAACAGAAAGCAAGTCCGAGTCCAAAACAGAAAGCAAGGCTGACTCTAAGTCCAGCAGCAAGACCGACTCCAAGTCCGAAAGCAAGAACGACTCTAAGATAAGCAGCAAACCCGAGTCCAAAACAGAAAGCAAAGCTGACTCTAAGTCCAGCAGCAAGACCGACTCCAAGATAAGCAGCAAACCAGAGTCCAAGATAGACAGCAAGGCTGATTCCAAGATCGGCAGTAAACCAGAGTCTAAGACAGAAAGCAAGGCTGATTCCAAGACCGGCAGCAAACCCGAGTCCAAAACAGACAGCAAGGCTGATTCCAAGATCGGCAGTAAACCCGACTCTAAATCAGACAGCAAAGCTGACTCCAAGATCGACAGCAAACCCGATGATACTTCCTCAAAGGCTGACGGCAAGATAAACGTAAGCGTAATGAAGGGCGATGCCGACCTGAACGGCAGCATAAATGTTTCCGACATCGCTGTGGTCGCTTCCCATATCAAGGGCATCAAGGCAATGAGCGAAGCCCAGTTCGCCGCAGCAGACGTAAACAACGATGGTCAAATGACAGTTTCCGATATCGCCATCATAGCTGCACACATAAAGGGCATCAAAGCTATAGTCTGATATAGTCACCACAAAAACACCTTCGTACTCACGGAGGTGTTTTCTTTATAATAATGTATGCCGAAACTTTTTTCGTTTTTGTGACTAAGTCGAGTTTTAGCATACAAAATCATCTAAGTCTACAAACTCCCCTGCCACGGGCTTTTAAAAATCGTCATTCTGACTATCGGAAAATACTTTAAAAAATGATAAGAATATGCTATAATATCTTCGGTAAAGGAATTCGCCTTTGCCCGTTTGTAATGTACCCGCCTGCCATAGCGGGATATTAACAAGGAGGAACTAAATATGACTAGAAACACCAAGACCAAGGATCTCGTTCTCATGGGTATCATGACTGCGATCATTTTCGTTATGGGACTTACGCCCATAGGCTATGTCAAGACAGGTACACTGTCCATCGCACTCATCACTATCCCCGTGGGCATCGCAGCTTACGCTCTCGGACCAAAGGGCGGACTTCTCGCAGGACTTTCATTCGGCATCACGAGTGTTATCATGGCTTTCGTTAACCCAAGCGCATTGATGGTCGCTCTTACCGCTATCAGCCCCGCAAAGGTCGCAATTCTTTGCATCGTCCCCAGAATTCTGGTAGGTCTCTGCTCGGGCTCTATCGGCTATTTCCTGAGAAAGCTGAGGATACCTTCTGCGATAGCAGGCGCTGTCACAGGCTTTTCGGCAGCATTCCTGAACACCGTGTTCTTTATGAGCAGCCTTCTGTTACTGTTCGGCAATTCTGATACAGTACAGGGTATGAAGGGTCACGACAATCTTGTGCTTTTCATAATCGCCGTAGTAACGGTCAACGTTCTGATCGAGTGGATCTCCACCACTGTACTGACCTCGGGCGTTGCAGCAGCACTCGGTGCAGCCAAGCTCATAGATATCCCAAAAAAGTCTGAGGCTTGATACGTATATATGACGGCAGACCATCTGCCGTCTTTTTTATTCCCTCTAAACACTGCCAAAGCCCCTTGATGTGGTTGACTTTGATGCTGTTTTGTGCTAGAATAATGTTGGACTTTTCCAAAGGCTAAGGAGGAAAAACAATGATACTTGCAGTAGATGTAGGAAATACCAATATAGTCCTCGGCTGCATCGAGGATAACGAGATACTTTTCCGTGAAAGGATATATACCAACCAGCTCGCCACCGACCTTGAATATGCGGCAAACTTAAAGACCGCCATGGAGATGCACGATATAACTCCCAAACAGATAAGCGGCGCTATAATCTCCTCTGTTGTGCCCACCATGACAGGCATATTCTCTGCCGCCATCAAAAAGCTTATAGGCGTAAAGCCCATGGTAGTGGGTCCCGGCATAAAAACAGGACTGTCCATCGTCATTGATAACCCCGCCCAGCTTGGCAGCGATCTGGTGGTAGATGCAGTGGCAGGTCTCAGCGAGTACGCTCCCCCCATGATAATCATAGATATGGGTACAGCCACCACCCTCTCCGTAGTTGACGAAAAGCGCCGTTATATCGGCGGCATGATCGTTACAGGCATGGCTGTTGCCACCGATGCCCTCGTATCACGTACCGCCCAGCTGCCTAAATTCGCCTTCGAGAAACCCCAGAAGGTCATAGGCACCAATACCGTTGACTGCCTTAAAAGCGGACTTATGTATTCCAACGCCTGCGCCCTCGACGGTATGTGCGACCGCATTGAGGAAGAGCTGGGACAGAAATGCACCGTCATTGCCACAGGCGGACTTGCCTCCACAGTCATCCCCCTGTGCAGACGTGATATCATCCTTGATGACGACCTGCTGCTGAAAGGTCTCAATGTCATCTATAAAAAGAATATCTGAACTTTGTCTAAAGGAAGAAACGGCGGAAAGCTCACACAAAGCTCTCCGCCGTTATTTTTATGATCTTATCTCCCGCAGACACTCCGCTATCCGCTTATATTCCTCATATGCCTTGCCAAAAATCAGCTTCGTGCGCTCTGCATCGCCCTCACGTATGGCATCCATCGCTTCGCAGCACAGCTTGTACAGCCCGTTCATCGAAAGTGTCCCCGTCGTGGATTTCATGGCGTGTACCGCTTTTTCGGCACCTTTTAAGTCACCCTTGTCCACACAGTGCTTCGCCTCGTCAAACTCGTTATCCGTCAGAAAGTTTATGAGCAGCCCGTCAAAAAGTTCAGCCTCGCCCAGGAACCTCTCCAGTCCCTCATTGTAGTCAAGACCGCAGTCCTCCAGCCTTTTTATGTCTTCGCTCTTCACGTCTGCCACCTCCTCTTTTATAAAAATATTATACCCCTTTTCTTCATGAATATCAATATATTTTTAATATTTCTGTAACAATGTACAAAAATTTTCATCATCAGCATCATCTTAACTACAATTATTGCGGAATACTTCCGTAGGCGGTAAAATCCCTTGATTTTTTCGGCAAAATGTGGTATAATATGATAAGAATTTCTGAACATTCAGTTTTTAAGGGGGTACAGAAATATGAGTTCATTTGCTGAAAATCTGCGTGCAGCTATGGCTGAACGTTCCATAACCCAGGCTGAACTTAGTAAGCGCACGGGTATCTCAAAATCATTTATTAGCCAGTATCTTTCGGGCAAGTTCAAGCCCAGGGAGGATAAGCTGACTATGCTTGCACAAGCACTGGGCACCACCAAGGGCGCACTTTTGGGGTATGAAAATCCCACAAACGGCGATAATGCTGCGGTGCAGCTGAGCGGACTTATCAAAGTCCCCGTGTACAGTGCCGATGATCCGCAAAATCCCTGGGGCGAGGAGTATACAGGGGCTGAGGCTGGTACGTACCGTTTCTATATCTGCCGTGATGATAAGAACCGTCCGTTCGTTATGTTCGGTGATTATCTGCTGGTAAGCGTTGATGAGATAGGTTCCACGGGACTTTATGCCGTGGTCAAGGAAGGTATGGCAGACAGGGTGTATTTCCGTGAATTCTCCGAGCCCAGGAAAGAAGCTGCCGAGCTGGGGCTTCGCATCATAGGCAGAGTCTGCGAGATACGAAGAAAAATGTAATTTCATTCACGACCGAGCGTTCACGATCCGCTCGGTCTTTTTGTTATCCGCTGCGCCCGACCTGCAAAAACTTGCCAAAAGATATTGACATCACCTCTGCAATGGTATATAATATATTATGTATGTTTGTATATAATATTATCATACAGACCATACAGCGTAAACAGATACCCATTCAGGAGGAGATAAAATGAATAGATTTCTACGCAGCACAGCAGCTTTCGTTACAGCAGCTGTGATGCTCTCGGGCTGTACTGCGCCGGGCATGAATAATAACGGCGGCAAAAGACATGAGATGTCTGATTCCTACAGCTATACCCCCGAGGAAGAACAGCGCAGTGAACAGGCTTACACCTGGCTCATTAAGCCATCCATACAGGCTGATAATATCATATCCTTCGATGCCAGCAGGATAGACCCCGACCATATCGAGAACCGTGCGTTCATCAACTACTCCGTCATCAGGCAGAGCGGAAAGTACGGGCTCATAGATTACGCAGGCAATATAATAGTCAAGCCCGAGTGGGACGACTACTATGTGTGCAGCTGCGGTGAGATAGTCCTTCTCAATGTCATCGACGACCGCAAGAAGGAATACGAGTATTGCACCGTTGACGAGGATAAACTGCTCTCCGATACCCCAAAACATACCGAGGATACTTCCCATGTCTATTATGTGGATATCCAGTCGGGCAAAATATTCGAGGGTGTCCGAGGCGCTGCCGAGGTCGCTGAGTACAAGGGCAAAAAAGCCGTTGCAGTAACTCAGGCGAACATCACCCTTGAAGATAACGGCACAGCCTTCACCGTAAGCGTACCCGATGATGCTCTCTGCGGCATGGCTAAGGAAGGCGAGCTCATCGTCGATGCCCAGTATGATGCTTACTATGCCCCTGCTTACAAGGGCGCAGGCAGCACTGCCATAGCTTTCCGCAACGCTTCCGGCAAATGGGGCTACTTCGATGACGAAGGCAATATGATAATCGACTTCATTGCCGACGGCGACCCCAATGCATATAACGGCATGGTGACAGATGACCAGCTCCTTATCCACCCCTACCTTTTCTGTGATGACTATATCCCCGTTTATAAGGACGGCTATTACAGCTTCTATGATTATTCGGGCGAACAGGTAGTCCGTGCAGGCGAATTTGCACAGGCTCGTCCCATCAATAACGGCAGGGCTTGGGTAAAGCAGAATGAGTTCTGGGGCGTTATCCAGATGGGCGAGATAGTTGAGGAAGAAAGGCGCAAGGATGATTCTTCGTCCCAGGCTTCCTCCACCACTACATACATGACCTACTGGACTGATGACAGCAGCCAGACCGATGATTCGGCTGCATACACCGTAGCTACAGATGTCAACGGCAACCCCATCACCACCACCACTGCCGATCCCAACGGCACATTCTGGTCAGACCTCAATACAGATACGGGACTGAGTACGGATACAGGCGCTTATACCGAGCCTTCATATACCGAACCCGTTTATACCGAGCCTGCTTATACAGAGCCCGTATATACCGAACCCGTAACCCCCGTGCCTGCCGACCCGACAGCACCTATACAGTAAAAAGCAAATATACGTATGATACAGCCGTCCGCTCACTTCATGTGAACGGACGGCTTTTTGCGGTCATATTTTCTTTTCCAGCTCCTGCCAGAGCCTTCTCATGAAGTTCTCCCCTGCTGTGCCGTCAGGTCTATATCCCCAGCTTTCCAGCAGTTCGTTCACATCGGTATCAGTGCCTTCCCCGAAATATCCGTGATCTCCAAGCTCCGCACTCACCATGCCCAGCCTGTACCCCAGCATTATCAGCCTTTTCATCCCATATACCCCGATGCCCTCATCACCGATACGGTAGCCCTCACTGTCAAGCACGGGCTTGCTCACCTCTCCATAGCCGTTCAACCCGTATTCAGCCATTATCGCAGGATAATCATTGTAGGCATAGTCGCAGTCGCACCTGCCGTTCACCCCGTATACCCGTCCCGACGAAGTGTACTGCCACATACCGTAGTTTCCGCTGTAAGGCGGCTTATCCACATCGAATGCCGCCACCCACACATCATACCTCTGCCTGCACCACTCGGGCACCCTGTTCTGTAAAAAATATGCATAGCTGTACAGCGCCGCATAATACCCCCTGTCCTCCAGATAGGTGCAGAACTCCTCTATCATCTCCCCGATGACCTCCCGTGAAAGCCCTGCCTGCGAACTGTCCTCAATATCGAAACACAGCGGATAGTCAAATACCTTACCCTCCACCGCCTCCAGGAAGACCCTCGCCTCTTCCCTTGCCTGCTGTCTGTTCACCGCATAGGAGTACCAGTATGCCCCCACTCCCAGACCTGCCGCCTTTGCGTTTTTGTAGTTTGTCTCGAAATAACTGTCCTTCTGCCAGCTGTACATACCGTACCCCGCACTTATTATGACAAAGTCGTACCCGTCCGCCTTTACCTTGCGAAAGTCAACTTCTCCCTGCCATTTTGATACATCTATACCCTTGACTGCCATAGCTTTTTCCTCCTTTGCCAAAACAAGCCCGACCGCATACAGCCGGGCTTGCACTATTCTATTCAAAGAAGGTCATCATTGTTCTACCGGTGCAGTACCGTACCGACCCTTACCGTGAATTTCTCCGAGGTCCAGTACCTTGTCACCCTGTCCGATATACTCTTTTCCGCCCATACCTGCGCCGTGAATTCGCCTGACTCAGCCATCATCACCGCAGGCGTATGAAAAGTTCCGTCCTCCTCTATCTCGAAGATCACCAGTTCATTCGTCCTCTGCAGCCCGAAGAAAAACCTCGCACCCTCGATCTTCGGGTGTATGATCTTATGATCGTATATCATATCATCGCCCTTGTTCCCCAGCAGATTTCCTGCCGGCAGCGATACATGATCGCCTGCAATAACTATCATACTTTCCTCAGCTCCTTTGTCCGTATCTGTCATCGTAAGCCTTGAGCGTCGTTATAACGCCCTCCGAGCTTCCCTTTACTCTTATGCTGTTTATCCTTTTGCCGCTCATGCCTCCTCCCGTAACAGTATCCATAAGATCCTCTCCCAGGTATCCTAAATACGAGCAGCTTTTCACCTTTGCCGCACGGTTGCTTATATCCAGCTTGTGCTGTAAGCCCACCTGCGGGTCGTACAGCCACTGCATATCCAGCGGATAATACCTCGTCCTGACAATCCCCATAGATGCCGCCGAGGTATCGTGCGCTTCAAAGGGATAGTCGTCATCAAGTTCCTTCATGTACACGTCCGAGAGTATCCTGCCCGACTGTGCCTCGCTGCCCCTTTCCAGCAGCACCTTCCCCGAAATATCCACATTGCGCCTGTCTCCCACCGTCATCATCACCGTGTTGCAGCCGCTGATGTATGGGTATCTTCCGCTTGCCTTTATGCAGTAAGCCACCGCAGCGTCCCATACCGTCGAATGTTCCCTGACATATATGTTCCCCACCTGCGGTGTCGGGTCCTCGTAGCTTATCCTGTCGCAGACAAGATTTCGCTGACACAGGCTCTGCAATGTCACATTCGTGTTTATCCGTGGATAGGGCTCGTTCTGCGCCAGCAGCATAGTGTAGCTGCGTGATGTCACAGTGACCTTATAATGGCTCTTTTCCTGCTTTACCACTATCTTGTCAGGCATACCGTAATGCACTATTCTGCTCCTGTATTCCGCTGTAACGCACTGTACCTGCGCCGCCTCAAAGGGCGCTTCCACCTGACCGATGAAAGTTCCGCTGAACTGCGTATACGGTAAGTACAGCGCCTTCTCGAAAACAAAACCCAGGCTGCTCTCGAAACGGTACCTGACTATCTCCTCCTCGTATGCCACATCAAGTATAAGTACAAAACTCATATCCTCCCCCCTTTATACCAGATAATTCAGCTCGTATCCGCCCAGCCTGAAACGGTACTTGCCCGTCACATCGCCCTGCTGTTCGGATAAACTCGCCTCACGCAGTACCAGTTTGCCATAGTTCTTCCCGTCTATGATGATGTCGTCATCGTTCGTTGCATGGAAGAGTATGAAATTATCCAGCGCCGCCTTCTCGTCAGGCGAGAACTGCCCTGTCACCACTATATCCAGCCCGATAGGACCGTTTGTAAACAGCGAAGTTCCTCCGCCGACCTCTTCCAGTTCATGGAAAGTGTCCCTTCGCACTAAGCTGACGCTTTCGGGGTACAGCGTCAGCTGTCCGCAGACCAGCGTATGCCTGTTCTGTGAGCAGATGATGAATCTCATTCCACCGCCTCCTTCATGCACAGCCCGATGTTCAGCACGACCTCTCGTTCAAGACGTTTCTGCTGTTCGCAGCGTGTAGTCTTGCCAAGCTCCGCAGCTATGCGCTTGTTACTCCCCCAGCCGACCACTGCCGCACAAAATCCCTGACACCTGTCGCTGAACTCCCTGTAGTCCCCGTAGCCGCAGATCCTGCCCATCAGCCTGATGCGCACCGTCAGCTCCAGACTGACCCTCGCCTCACCTGCTCCAAAACGTCTGCCCATGTCCTCCAGCCTTATCTTCTCCACCGAGATGAAAGCCGCACAGCTGCGTATCTGTCTTGTGTCCACCGCCGTGAACTCTTCAAACGCTCTGAAACCCTCTTCCTCCAGCATTCCCGATATACTGCTTATCACCCCTGCGGTATCCAGCTTGTCCTGCACCTCATATTCTTCCATCAGCTCTCGCCTCCCATCGTCTTAAACAGGAAATCTTCGCCTTTCATGAGCCTGCCAATGCGCTCCAGTGCACTGTCCCTCAACTCCTTTGCACTGCGTATGCGGTGGGTAAAGTCGGCGTTCTCGTCCGCCTTACCCTGAGCCGTTACAGTCACCTGCTCCCTGCCTGCTTCACGGCAGATGTATTCGTACAGCGCAATGCAGGCAGCCGCATATTCGCAGTCTCTGATGTACTCCGTCCCGACCTTGTCCGCATCCAGCCTGTCCTCCAGATCACGTATCGTCCAGTCGATGATGAACATACTCTCGTCACTGTGCTCGGGGTCTCCCCCTGCCAGCTGTAACATAAAAGCCTTAACATTATTCTTATCCAACATAAAATCCCCCCTAGCCCGGGACGCCATCTCGTCACATCTTTTCGCTTAATAGATAAATCAGGCGCTCGGTAGCATTCAATAGCCTGTCATTAAATGTAGCCTACCCTAGCCCGGATCGCCCTAGCCCGGGTCGCCATCTCGTCACATCTTTTCGTGTAATAGATAAATCAGGCGCTCGGTAGCATTCAATAGCCTGTCATCGCAGGTAGCCTACCCTAGCCCGGGTCGCCATCTCGTCACATCTTTTCGCTTAATAGATAAATCAGGCGCTCGGTAGCTATACACAGCTGTGTTACATAGGTACCCTAGCCCGGGTCGCCCGGAATCATGAAATAAAAAATCCCCTCCGCCCACCCACATGATTTAAACTATAAGATCAGGCTGTCCTTACTTTCAGTACCTTGATCGCCGCAGTTGTGAGCTTGCTTACGTTGGCAAGAATAGATGCTGTGATATCCTCACTCTGCTTGTTGATGATCTTGTTGTGGTCAACGATGATGTCGGTGCCCAGTATCAGCTCTGCCGCCGCAGTGCTGTCAAGACCTATGATAGTGTCGTCATCAGCCTGCGAGCACTTGATGATGGTGACACCGTAAGGGGTCTTCACCCTGCCGCTCACCATGTAATCGCTGACACAGTACTTCATCTCGGGCAGCGCCAGTATCTCTGCCATAAGCGCAGGAGGGCAGATCATAACGTCCATATTGTTGTTGGTCATGCTGCCCCAGAATGTTGCCAGATCTGCATAGGTTATTGAAGTATCTGCTGTGGTAGTAGGTGTTATGCCTGCTGAAAGCTGGCTGCATATCTGTATGTTGATGCTTCTGCCAATCCTTGCGCCCATCTCTCTGACGATAACACCGAATGCGTCCAGGCGCTGCTTTCTGATGGCCTCGTAAGAACACTTTATCTGTCCTGCGAACTTTTTAAGTTCTTCCGAACTGTTTGCCAGCTTTACCTCGGTGGTAGGCAGCTCAATATTCTGTGCTATAGGGTTAGAACCGTTTACTGTGATGTAGAAGCTTCTGAAATCCATACCGTCTATGTGTCCCACCGCCGCAAATATGCCGTCAGCGATGCACGCACTATCTATGCCCTTCTTCACCATTCTCCTGATGTACTCAGGGAAAAGCACCGCCGACTGCGTAGTCGCAAAGAACTTCTCAACCGTGTCGCATCTCTCACCGCTGACCTTTATATCGAACCTCTTGAGCTGTCTTTCAAAAGCGTCCAGCCCTGCAAGCTCGCTGTCTCTGTAGCCCTCATCAGGGTCAAGCTCTGTGAGCACCTGTGTGAAGGTCTTGCCTGTGATGTTGTAAAATCCCTTGTCAAGTCTTACGTCGTTATACATATTTCCTCTCTTTCTTCTGCCGTCCATCTTTCACCGCACCCCACGGCAGAACCTCAAAAGATGCGGTACTATCCAAATTTTACTACACTTATCAGCCTTTTCCGAAATGCCCCATTCTCTTTCCTGCTAAACGCAGCTATCCTGCTTTCCTTAAAGCCCTGCATAAGTGTCCCCTGCCAAGGCGGCTCACCCTCGCACCACATTTATGTTATTTCGTGCTGCATCGCTCCCGTCCCGATAATATCCTCAGCCGCCCTGTTTCTCCGCTATACCTTGAATGATAAGTCAGCTTCCTTTTTCACACTGACCCTGCGGCTGCCGCCCGAGTTTTTGCTTCTAAGCTCCTTCTCCAGCTGCCGCTTCAGACGTATCAGCCCGTAAATATCCATTCCCTGTGCATCATAAGCCTCACCGCCCAGAAAACACCCGAGCCTTATTATATCCGCCCTCAGCTCATCGCAGGCAGCATCAGCCATTTCCATAAGTCTGCGGTTCTCGGTATCTTCGCTGCCGCCCTCGGCATATACCTTAGTCACCCCCGCAGCCCTCTGTGCAGGCACAGCCACAAAGCTCCATTCGTAAGCGTCCACAGGTTCTTCAAGCTTCACAAAACACAGTCTGCCGCCGTAGGTCTTCCCACGCAGGTGTGAACAGCCGCCCTTTGCCCCGTCAGCACCGCATATGCTGCAAATGCGCTTTTTCACCGAGCATCCCACGGATACCTCTTTCTTGATGCCGCCCTCTATCTCCGCTATCAGAGCCTTGTTCTGCTCGGTCCTGACCATGTAAGCATAGCCCATCAGCGCCGAATACACCTCGCCGTCAGCAGTGGTCTTGTCGGGAAAGTCCACCACTTCTGTCTCGTAGATGCGTGCCGTCTGACCGCCGCTCTGATTGTTGTGGTCGAATATGCCCGTGCGCCCCACGAACAGCTCCGCCAGCTTTTCCAGCGACTTTCTCGTGAACTTCTCAAAGTCCCTGTCTACCTCATTATCGCAAAGCAGCACTCTGAAACAGTATACCTGCTCGGCTTTCAGCTCACTCACGCTATGGACATTTATCTTGTCCATGACCTCCTTAGTGATGCCTATGTTTACCTCACTCATCGTATCCCTCCTTATTCTCTAAGACCCAAGCGGCTTTCCAGCTGCGCATTTTCAAGCTCCTTCGCTCTCGCCTGCGCATTGTACAGCCTTGACCTAGCCAGCGCTTCCTCGTCCTGTAGATTTATGTTTGCCCACTCTATCCTTACTCCGCAGTCCGTACCGCAGCTTTTCAGGAATTCGCAGCACACATCTCTCAGTACAGGTTCCAGCAGCCTTCTGTAATACTCCAGCTCACTGGTCAGTATGTCCGCCTGCTGACTGCTCATGCGCTCCGTCGTTGACCAGTTCAGTCCCAGCAAAAACGGCGGCACGGATAACTTGGCTATTAGCTGTTCGAGCAGCTGTCTTACGGGCACCTGAGTGTCTATCAGCTGGTTTTCCGCACCTATCACCCTGATATCCACATCTCCCACCGTGATAAAGTCCTTGACTATCCCGTTCCTTGCGCTCTGCATTCCGTCCGACCATGCCTCGGCGATCTCCTGCGCCCTCTCCTTTGCGAAGCGCTTGTCCGAGCCGTCCTCCGCAGGCTTGTAGGTCACAGCGTACCTCACATTGCCCACCCTGTCGAAATTCTGCCCGATGCACTGGTATATCCTCATGAGTATCTGACTCATTGCAGGCAGTCCACGCAGTATCGAAACTCCGTCGGGGTGCCTGGGACTGGGATTTAACGTGGTATACAGCAGACTTTCGGGCTCGGGCACCTCTATCTCGCTGCCCCTCCCCGTAAAGCAGAACTCCTTGTCAAGCTCTCCCTTGCCCTGTTTTACACGGAACATACTGCTGTCCCCCACGACCACTCCCCTGACCGTCATGGTCTCCTTGTCCTTTATGACCCTGCCCACCGCACGCCCGTAGGTCAGCAGACTGTCCAGATACATATCCGCAAAGGTGTTCAGCGACTTGCCCGATATCCCCACCGTCACCTCACGGCAGAAATTTTCAAGCTCCTGCTGATATTCCTCATCATTGGCATATACCTTGAAATCCCCCGTCAGCCTGATTATCTTCCCGAAACAAGCGTCGATCACGGGTACACAAGCCCTCAGCCCGTCGTAGATACCGCTTTCCAGTATGCCGTCATCAGCCGCCAGCCTGAAAGGGCTTTCCTCCCGTTCTGCAGAAAATACGCTCCTGACGTGCTTTTCCACATCATTCCTTTTTCCGAAAAATCTCATACATACCTCCTGTTCTCATTCCCTCTTGTCACACACTAATCGCCGCAAACCCCAAGCACTCGTCATCGTCCACTGCACCCACAAAGTACCTCATGTCGTCCATGGCATGGTCGTATTCCTTTATGGGGCAGTCTCTGCCTGCACCTTCGTCCCAGCGGTACAGCGTAAACTCCCTGAGTATGTCCTTGCAGCTTTCGTGTATCATCAGCCTGCCGTCCCTTATGAAGTCCTGCGTCCGCCTTATCCCCGAGATAACATCGTTGTTCGCCTGTTTTACCCTGAACTTCCCGTGCCGCCTGATGCACTGTATGAACGATGCCGCCGACGGGTCACATACCACAAATCCCACATTCACCCCCTCTGCCAGTTCCTCCAGACCCGTATAGTGTTCCTCGTCCGTGCGGCGTGTGCCCTCCTTGACCGAGTCGTAGTAATACTCCCTCACCCTGTACCACCTGCCGCCGCTAAGCCCCCACAGCCCGAAGCTTGATGGGTTCACCGTGCCGTAGTCACAGCTGATGATGTATCGCTCGAACTCCCTCGGCAGATTTTTGCAGACGTGCCGCTTCTCGCTGAACATCGGGTAGATAAGCCCCTCTGCCGCCGTCCATCTGCCCAGCACGAACCTCTCGTAAAACGCCCCCGAGTAAAGCCTTGCATACCTGTTTATCACCTCTTTGCCCAGCGATGGATTGTCCTTCAGGTCAAAATGCAGGTATATCAGCTTTTTCTCCTCCGCCTTGTTTATCCACTCACGCTTGAACCAGTGGTAGGGATTATCGGGGTTGCAGTTGAACCATAGCTTCGCCCCCGTCACCGAACACCTCGCCACCGCCTGTTCCACAAAACTCCGTGGCATCAGTGCCACCTCGTCCATCAGTATCCCCGCCAGCGTCACACCCTGTATCAGCGAAGCCGAACTCTCGTCCTTTCCGCCGAACAGATAAAATCTGTTAGATTTTCGCCCCAGGGTCACATCAAGATAGTTTTTCGTCATGTTCTCCCTGACGGAGATACCTATGTCCGCACAGCGCCGTTTCAGGTCCGTCACCAGATTTCTCCTAAGTGAGATCATTGTCTTGCCGCAAAGCCCGAAGTTCTGTTTATCGAAACCCAGCATCGCCCATAAAATGAAACTCATTCCCATGCACGAGGTCTTCCCCGACCTCACCGCACCATCACAGATTATGCCGTCGTAGCCCCTGTACTTCTTGCTTTTCCACCATCTGAACAAGAACCTCTGCTTTTGCGAGAACATCATTCCATATCACCGCCCGTTTCGTCGTCCGACCCGTACACCGCATTCAAAAACTCCTGCGCCGCCGAGACTTCCCTCAGATCGGGGTCGAGTTCCACCAGCTTTTCCAGCGCTTTCTGCCTGTCAAAGAACTTCATCTCAACACCGCCGCCCTTGATCCTCTTTAGTTCAGATACATTGAACAAGTCCGCTTTCAGTATCTCATCCCTGCTGACCTCATCTGCGAACACCAGCGCCGCAGCCTCGTTGATACTGCCGAAGGCAAGCCGTGAAAGACCTGTTTTTACATAGCACAGTGTCTGCACGTCCTCCTTGTCGAGTTTACGTATGGCTTTTTTGACGTTTGGATCCGCCAGCAGTTCAGCCTCGATGAGTTTTGCGTTCTCGGGCTGTGCCCCCAGCCTCACCGCTGTCTCCGAACCGTTTCGTGTCCTTACGAACACCTTTGCGAACAATCTCTTGTTAAGTTCCAATAAGCATCACCCTTTCCTAAATCATCATCGTTTTTTTCTTCGTTTTGAAAACCCCTTTCACTTACACCCTCCATACCCCCAAAAGTTGTACGAAAACGTACAACTTTAAATAAAATATGTCTTGATTAAATCTTAAATCGTGAATTTGTACAGCCTCTGCACCCGTTTTCTGTGGTTTCCTACAAGGAATATCTCCAACATCTTCCAAATGTAAAAAGAAAGCAAAAATAATCCTATCCCCTTGAAAATCGCCTGTACCCGTGTTATAATTGTATTTGAAGTAAACGTTTACGTCCATGTAAAAAGGAGGCATAAGCAATGTTCAGTATAAAAAATCTCCCCGACGAGGTGCATACTTTGCGTGAGGAGTTCGGCAGCGGCTATGAGATGAGAGATGTACTCACTCTGCTGTCATCTATGATGACCGAGTATAAAGCCCTCGAAGAGGCTTGGCAGCTCAAAGGTTGGGGCAAAGAGTATCATAAGCCCGAACCCTACAAAAAGCGCAGGCTGCGTGCCGCCAGAAGCAGCGGCTTCAATGTCGAGGACGTAACTAAACTCGTCAATAAGCTCGATGATAAGATAGTGCAGATGCGTGCAAAACTGGACGTTGAACGTGATAAAAAGAACTGGAACCAGGAATGGCAGTCCGAAGCAAAATAAAAAAACACAAGCCCCGAAGCGATCATTGTCCGATCACCTCGGGGCATATTTTATATAGTATTATCATCACCGTTTTTGCCCGATATTTCCATTATTGACATTTCCTTTCTTCAAATCGCACATAGAACGCACCCTGAAATTGTAAGGTATGCATAATAATTTGATTTACTTGTTGCAATTTTATTGTAAATGTGTTATAATCTATTCAAGTAATATGGTAATACCGCAGGATAGGAGGGATATCATGTCATATACGACCCTGTTCAATTGTGAATTCTACCTGGCTGCACTCGTGATCGCTGTAACAGGCATCACCTTCACATTGCTGCAGCAGCGTACAGATAAATTGCAGAATAAGATATATATGGGGCTTCTAACACTGATGACCCTCAACTGTCTCTCACAGATAATCACCGTACTTGCTGAGGATCTTAAATTCAGTTCTGCCACCACAGCGGCGATAATGCGCTTCGGGCAGTGGTCATATTTCATCTTCCATAATATGCTTGCCCCCGTGTTCTTCTTCTATGTTATAGTCGTCTGCGGTCTTAGCATCAAAAACCATAAAACACGGTATATCCTCAGTACGATACCCTTCGTGGTCACCGAGCTTTTAGTTTTTCTTAACCACCTGACCAACTGGGTATACTATTATGATAAGAATATGGAGTTCCGCCGCAACTGGGGCGAAATGCTTATTTATCTTTCGGGCGCATTCTATCTGGCGCTGGCAGTGTTCATGCTGATGTTCTCCTGGCGCACCCTCAATTCAAAGCGCAAGGCGGCAATGATATACTTCTTCTGCATCGTCATCGCAGGTCTGGTGATACAGCTGTTGAATATCCGCATCAGGAGCGAACTTATGGCTGAATCCGTAGCCCTGCTGGGCGTTATGATCTCCATCGAGATCGAAGATGACCGTATGGACAGCGGCATGGGCATATATAACCGACGTGCCCTGATCTCCGATGTGCATACCTATATCGGCAGCGGCAGAAAGCTCTATCTGCTGTGCATCAAGATAGTCAACACCGATATAATCAAGCGTGCCACAGGCTCTGAGAATACCGATGAGCTCACACGCATGGTGTCGGAGTATCTTAAAACTCTGATGCCCAGATATTATATCTATTCCACTAACCCCGACACCTTCATGATAACCATGATGGATGCCGACGAACAGAAGGCTGTGTGGCTGGCAGGCACCATTGCCGAACGCTTTGAACAGCCCTGGAAAATAGCCGATAACGATATCCCCCTGAAAGTCATGCTGATGGCGGCAGATGTACCGGGCAGGATAAAGACCGTCAATGACGCTATGTATATGGCAGACAGTCCCGTGCCCAAAAAGACCGAGACCAATATCCTTACAGGCTCCGACCTTGACTACCTGCTCAGGCGTGCAGCAATCGAAAGTGCCCTGACCAAGGGTCTTAAAGAGGGCAACTTCGAGGTATTCTACCAGCCCACCTACTACGTCAAGCCCCATAAGCTCCACGGTGCAGAGGCGCTGATAAGGCTCCATGACGATGAACTGGGCAACCTCTTCCCCGAGGAATTCATACCCATAGCCGAGCAGATAGGCCTTATCGACGAGGTGGACGATTTCGTGCTGCGTGAGGTCTGCAAGTTTATAAAAACAGGCATACCCCAGTCCTGCAACATGGACTGCATAAACGTCAACCTCTCGGTGATACAGTGTATGCAGCCCACATTCGCCGAGCATATCAACATGATAGTCGAGGAATACGATGTCCCGAAGAACTTCATAAACTTCGAGATAACCGAGTCCATATCAGCCAACGACTACAGCGTGCTGAGCCGTATGGTAAGGTCCCTGAAAAAGCAGGGCTTCAAGTTCTCCATGGACGACTACGGCACGGGCTATTCAAATATGCAGTCCATATTCCGACTTGATTTCGACACCATCAAAATAGACAGGAGCATTCTCTGGAGCGCCGAAAAGAACAGCCTCGGCAAGACCATACTTGAATTCAGCGTCAAGATGATCCAGCAGATGCGCCGCAAGATACTGGTCGAGGGCGTTGAGACCGAGCATCAGCTCGATATGCTCAAAGAGCTTAATGTGGACTACGTCCAGGGTTTCCTCTTCTCGAAACCCATATCAAAGCGTGATTTTATCGCCCTCATACAAGGCGATAATACCGAACCTCCTAAATAAGCCCTCTTGTTTTCCATGTGAGAGGGTCAAAAAAAGCAGGCACTTTACGCACAGGTGCCTGCTTTTTCCTTGCCTTATATCATTCTGAAAGTTCAGCCCATTCTTCCATCATCTCATCAAGCGAATTTCTCAGCGCCTCCAGCTGACTGCATTTTTCTGTCATCAGCTCGTAGTCCGCCCCGACCTCGGGCGATGCTATCTCGCCCTCAAGCACAGCTATATCCTCCTCAGCCTTTTCGATGAGCTCTTCCAGTTCCTTGACCCTTGCCCTGCGCTTTGCATCAAGCGCACGCTGTTCCTTGGAACGGTAGCTTATCTCCTTCTGCTCACGGCGTGCCGCTTCAGCTTCTGCCCGCCTGCGGACAGCTTCCGCCTCCGCCGCAGTCTGCTGCATAGCCCTTACCGCTTCGGAGTAGCTGTCGAAGTTGCCCTCGAACAGGTTCACCTCGTCCGCTTTAAGCTCGATGATGCGGTCTGCCACCTTGTTTATCAGGTATCTGTCATGGGATACCAGTATTATCGTCCCTTTGAATTCCGCCAGCACATCCTCCAGTACTTCCTTGGTGTTCAGGTCAAGATGGTTCGTGGGCTCGTCCAGTATCAGCACGTTGCCACGAGTGTTTGCCATTATTGCAAAACACAGCTTCGCCCTCTCGCCGCCGCTAAGAACAGATATCTGCTTGAAAACGTCCTCGCCCGTCAGCAGTACCGCCCCCAGCGCCTTCCTTGCCTCCGCAGGGGTCATGGACGGGAAACGGTCCATCAGCTCGTCGATGACGGTCTTGTTCTTATGCAGTATATTATGCTCCTGCTCAAAGTAAGCGGTCTTGATATTGCCGCCCCATACGATGTTTCCCCTCTCGTGGGGGATAAGCCCCTGTATCATTTTCAGCACCGAGGTCTTGCCGATGCCGTTCGAGCCGATGATAGCGGCGTGTTCGCCCCTGCGTATGTGCAGATCAAGACTGTTTATCAGGGTCTTCCTGCTCTCGCCCTCACCCACTGTCAGCGGACAGTCGATGACCTTCAATATATCCTTGGTAGGCTCAATATCGTACTCCAGCTGTATCTTCGGGGGACGGGTGAACATCAGCGGCTTGTCGATGAGCTCGATGCGGTCAAGCATATGCTGCCTTGACTTAGCCATCTTCGCCGTCGAAGCCCTGACCTTGTTCTTGGCTATGTACTCTTCAAGCTTCTTGATCTCCTCCTGCTGAGCTTCCCATTCTTTCAGCTGTCTTTCGGAGTTATGCTTTTTCTGCACAAGGTATGCGGAATATCCGCCCTTGTACGAAGTCAGCCTGCCCAGCTCTATCTCGCATATCCTGGAACAGACCTTGTTCAGGAAATACCTGTCGTGGGAAACTATGAGTATGGAGCCTTTATAGGTCTTCAGGTAATCCTCCAGCCACATCAGGGTCATAAAGTCCAGATGGTTGGTGGGCTCATCCAGTATAAGCAGGTCGGGATTTTCCAGCAGCAGCTTCGCCAGCGCAAGTCTGGTCTTTTCGCCGCCCGAAAGCGAGGATATCACCCTGTCCCTCGGCACATCACCAAAGCCCATACCATTTAATATACGGCTGATGTTCACATCTATGCGGTAGCCGTCATTAGCCTCAAAATAAGCCGAAAGCTCCGCATACTCGGCACTGACCATCTCCAGCTCAGCCCCTGCCAGCTCAGTCATCTGCTGTTCAAGCTCATCCATGCGCTTTCTTACGGAAATAAGCTTGTCAAAAGCCTTGTGCAGCTCCTCATCGATAGTCGCCGTACTTTCAAGACCGCTGTTCTGCCTCAGAAAACCGATGGTGCAGTTTGATGACACCTCCACCGAGCCAAGTCCGTCCGCCGTTTTATCAAAACCCAGATCGCCCATGAGTATGTTCAAAAGTGTCGATTTTCCGCACCCGTTCACACCGATAAGCCCCACAGCCTCGTGGTCCTCGATGGTCAGGTTTATATCTTTCAGCAGCGGTTCGCCGTTAAAATATTTATACAAATGCTCAATTTTTACCAGCATATAATTCTTCCTCATCTCCCGGAATATGGCAAACCAAGTCAGTCTGCCCTTCGTCTTACAAACATATCAAAACATATTATACAACATTTTCTTATGTTTTTCAAGTAGGGTGACAGCCCTCTGAAAAAATTGCAAATTTTTTCAAAAACTATATACTTTTTTGAAGTTTTGTGCTATAATGTATTCTGTAAATGTGTGTACTGAAAATGCACAGCAAACTGCACATATACAGCCTATTGAATCTGTGCTTTTTGACAATAGATCACCCCGAAAGGATGTATGGGAATTGGAAAACAAAAAGATCACCCTTTACGGCTTCAACAACCTGACTAAGACCCTCAGCTTCAATATCTACGATGTCTGTTATGCCAAAGGACAAAAGGAGCAGAAGGATTATATCGAATATATTGATGAACAATATAATTCCGAGCGTCTTACCAAGATACTCTGCGATGTCACCGAAATGATAGGTGCAAGGGTACTCAATATCTCCAAGCAGGATTATGAGCCGCAGGGCGCATCCGTAAATGTGCTCATCGCTGAGAAGGAACTGGATAAGGACTCCATCGACCCCTCATGCAATCTGGGTATGCTGCCCGATGCTCCCGAGATGATACACGCTCATCTTGATAAGAGCCATGTAACGGTGCATACCTTCCCCGAGTACCATCCCGACAATTCCATTTCAACTTTCCGTGTGGATATAGATGTTTCTACCTGCGGTACTATCTCGCCGCTGAATGCCCTGAATTACCTGATAGCCAGCTTTGACTCGGATATCATCACCATCGACTACAGGGTAAGGGGCTTCACCCGTGATGTGCTGGGCAGAAAATATTTCATCGACCACGATATAACATCTATACAGGACTACATCGACAAGGCGACACTGACCAAGTACGATGCCATAGATGTGAATGTATATCAGTCCAATATTTTTCACACTAAGCTCCTGATAAAGGAGATAGACCTGCAAAACTATCTGTTCAAGAAAGACGTTTACGAGCTTGACCCCAAACAGCGTCTTGACATAACAGACAGTCTGCGCCGTGAGATGATAGAGATATACAGCGGAATGAACATTTACTAATTTATAGATATGAACAAGCTCCTTTCCCACAAACAGAGGAAAAGGAGCTTGATAAGCATAAAGGCGGAATTTTTAACTGTACGATAAAATTCCCACAAACCTCTATTACACGATCATCAAAGGAGGGATAGACCTCATAACTATTGACGCAGGCTTATTTTTCGCCGTGTCAGTAATTATTGAGCATGAATCATGAATTATGGATCACAACAAAGAGCGCCGCTGTACGAAGCGCTGAAAAAACACATGAAAAACCGTATCGTCCGCCTTGACGTGCCCGGGCACAAGGGCGGCAGGATGAATAAAGAGCTGAAGGCTTTTCTCGGAGAGCAGTGCATGAGCTGCGATGTGAACTCCATGAAAAACCTCGATAACCTGTGCCACCCTGTTTCGGTGATAAAGGAGTCCGAACAGCTGGCTGCCGATGCTTTCGGGGCTGACCACGCATTCTTCATGGTGGGCGGAACTACCTCGGCGGTACAGACCATGGTCTTCACAGCCTGTAAAGCAGGCGAGAAGATAATCATGCCGAGAAATGTCCACCGCAGCGCCATAAATGCGCTGGTCGTATGCGGTGCTGTGCCCGTTTACGTTGACCCGGGGACTAACAAACAGCTGGGCATTCCGCTGGGTATGTCGGTGGAAGCTGTCGAGCGTGCCATCAAGGAAAACCCCGATGCCAAGGCGGTGCTGGTCAACAACCCCACCTATTACGGCATATGCTCGGATATACGTGCCATAACCAAGCTTGCCCACGAACACGGTATGCTGGTGCTGGCGGACGAAGCCCACGGCACTCATCTTTATTTCGGTGAGGGTCTGCCTTGCTCTGCAATGGAGGCAGGGGCTGATATGGCGGCGGTATCCATACACAAAACAGGCGGCAGCCTTACCCAGTCCTCTCTGCTTTTGTGCAGAGATACGGTGTCGGAGGGCTATGTCAGACAGATAATCAACCTGACCCAGACCACCAGCGGCTCCTATCTTCTGATGGTCTCCCTTGATCTGGCAAGGAAAAATCTGGCACTCAACGGCAAGGAGCTTTTTGCAAAGTCAGTCTCCTATTCGGACTATGCCCGTGAGGAGATCAACAAGATAGGCGGATATTACGCATTCGGCAAGGAACTGGAAAACGGCAGCGATTTTTACGCCTTCGATTCCACCAAGCTGAGCGTACACACCCGTGATATAGGGCTTGCGGGTGTTGAGGTCTATGACATACTCCGTGATGACTACGATATACAGATAGAATTCGGCGACATCGGAAATATACTGGCGATAGTTTCCGCAGGTGACAGAGAACTGGAGATAGAGCGTTTCATATCCTCCCTCAGCGAGATAAAGCGCCTTTACTCCAAGGACCCCACGGGACTGTTCGACCACGAATACATCGACCCCCATGTGGAGATGACTCCGCAGAAAGCTTTCTACAGCGACAAGCACCCCGTATGGATAAAGGAGAGCGCAGGGCACATCTGCGGCGAGTTCGTCATGTGCTACCCTCCCGGTATACCCATACTTGCCCCCGGTGAGCGAATAACCAAAGAGATAATAAGCTACATCGACTACTGCAAGGAGAAGGGCTGCCTGCTGACAGGTACGGAAGACTTAGAGATAAACTATATAAATGTAGTAGAGTAAAAAGACCGTTTTTTTGGACTGTAAGCAGAAAGGAGCATAGAATGAAAAATAAGACAACAAAAAAGACTTCATACGGATTTTTATACTATTTGAGCTGGCTGATACAGATAGCATATTTTATCGGTGCGATATACAGTATGGTATTTGGTTTAGATCATTTCACCAAAGCCAGAGGATTTGATGGATTGATGGTGTATCATTTATATACATTATTTTTGGTTATACCCATACCGCTCGTTATAGCATCGCTGGTATATCTTATAAAAAAGCGCTCTGTATTATTTTACTATTTTAGTTGGCTGATACAGATATTCTATTTTATAGGTGCAATATACAGTACGGTATTTGGTATAAATTCCGACCGTGGCGGAAAGCTGAATCATATTGAGGGATTAACGCTGTATAATATATATTTGGCGGAGTGTATTATTCCTGCGCTGCTAATTATAGCCTCGCTCATCTACATAATACTCTACAATAAAAAGAAGAAAATAAACAAAGCGCAGGGTAAGGAAGCTGCCGATAATACGGACGATGGCAACGGCGCATCCGTATAAAATAAATACATCAAGGAGAGTAAAAATGGAACAGATGCCAAGCAAGAACCGCCTTATCTCGGGCAAAGGGATAGTTATAGCGGTAGTTATATTCTTCACGCTGATGATATGTGTGCCCGTGTTCATAATGCGGTGGACGATGAGTCAGGCAGTACGTGAATACACGGTCTTCGGCAAGCGTGAGACCGAGGTCGTCAAGAGCGATATGGGTATCACCCTTTCAAATCAGATGACGGCAAGAAAGCTCACTGTCAGCCATGCAGGCGGAGATTTCTCATTCCAGATCTGGATAGAGGATATAGAAGACCCCGAAAAGTTCATGGAAGAAAGCTTTGACGGGACTTACAAGGAAACTGAGCTAAACTCAAATGATTTACAGTATTCGGTGCTTGCCTATGATGACGGCGGCGACCCCTCTGCGGCAGACAAGGTCTACGACTGCGAATACTATATAAATGTGGACGGCGAGGATATAAAGCACTTTGATAAATACCGCTTTGCGTTCTACAAAAGCGGCGATACCTACAAGCTGAAAGCTGTGGGCAGCAAGATATGACCTTTACAAACGAAAGGATGATAGCATGGTAAATGAAATAAGCGAACAGCAGTCACCCAAGAAGAAAAGCTCAAAGATCATCAGAGTGCTGATGATTTTTGCGGTGCTGTTCTTTGCACTGATGATCTACGGGGCATATGGGTTCAGTCAGCTGGGCAGAACAGAATGGAAAGATTTCGATGCACAGAGAGTAGCCTATCTTGAAGAACACTTCAAAATGGATATACCCGATGAGGACACGCTTGAAATGTTCAAGCGTATCTCCGCCCCGGGTGACGGTGAAAACGGCTGGTACTTACTGTGGCTGGAGGGAGTAAGCGCTCCCGAAGACTTCATGGAGAAGGCTTATGCAGATGCAGGATACCGTATCGTTGAGAGCGATGACGCAGACTATGCGAATGCGCTGGAAATGGTACAATACAAAGGCGGTAGAAGCAAGGACAAGTTTGACGAGAACGATCTGATATACAAGATCGAGATAACTGATGAGGGCAAACCTCGGAAAAGCGAGCATTATGTGGCTTTCAAAGAGAGCCGCAGCGGATATGATGTGAAAGTAACGATGATACTGTTGGGAGATTGATGTACAATTTTCGGGACAGATAGCAGGAGATACAGTATGAGTGAGATAATGATAAGGACGGCGGCACCGGATGATGCGGCGTCGATATGCCGCATAAGCTGTGAAGATCCGGGATATGCGTGCGATGAAGCCTTTGTACGGGAGCGTCTGGCAGGTCTTGACCACGAGCGAGAAGAGGTTTTTATCGCCGAGACAGACGGCGATTGTGTGGGGTACGTCCATGCGGAGATATTCAGGACACTGTATATGGAAGATATGATGAATTATCTCGGTGTTGCGGTAAGCTCACGGTTCAGGCGCAAAGGTGTCGGGCGTGCGATCATCGCAGCTGCCGAAGAATGGGCGCTTGACAAGGGCATACACTCAGTACGCCTTGATTCGGGCGAGAAACGCACAGGCGCACACAAGTTCTACGAGACACTCGGCTACAAAAACGACAAAATGCAAAAGCATTTCATTAAAGATCTACAGAGTAAATAAACGGACAGTTAACATGAACGGAGTGAGATAAATGGACCTTTGGTTTACAGAAAAGCATACGGATGATGTTAATTTCACCATCAAGGTGAAAAAGCAGCTGTATTCGGGAAAAAGCTATTATCAGCAGATAGACGTTTTCGACACCTACGAATTCGGCAGGGTGCTGGTACTTGACGGCTTCATCATGCTGACGGAGAAAGATGAGTACATCTATCACGAGATGGTGACGGCTGTACCAATGGCGGTGAACCCCGACATAAAGAACGTACTGGTCATCGGTGCAGGTGACGGCGGAACTGTCAGGGAGCTGACAAGGTACCCCACCATCGAGAACATCGACATGGTGGAGATAGACGAGCAGGTGGTCAAGGTATGCAAGGAATTTCTGCCGCAGACAGCCTGCAAATTCGATGATGAGAGAGTACACCTGTTCTTCGAGGACGGGCTGAAATACGTCCGCAGGAAAACGGGCGAATACGACCTGATAATCGTTGACTCCACAGACCCCTTCGGACCCGGTGAGGGACTTTTCACCAAGGAGTTTTACGGCAACTGCTTCAAGGCGCTGAAAGA
The DNA here is from genome assembly GCA_902788785.1 of uncultured Ruminococcus sp. GTDB lineage: Bacteria > Bacillota > Clostridia > Oscillospirales > Ruminococcaceae > Hominimerdicola. Next base: position 34,330 of record CADALT010000002.1, on the reverse strand, counting down.
TGACGGAATACTGATAAACCAGCACGAGAGCACCTATTATGACAGCTATGTGGACATGGTGACACGCACCCACAAGCGCATAGGCGCAAGCTTCCCTGTGACGATGGTATATCAGGCGCATATACCCACCTACCCCTCGGGACACTGGCTTTTCGGGTTCGCCTCGAAAAATCTTCACCCAGTATACGACCTGAAAGCTGACAGGTGGAAAGAGTTCGGGCTGAAGATGAGATACTACAACACCGAGCTGCACAAGGGCTGTTTTGCCCTGCCGAACGATGTGCTGGAGGTACTGGAGAATTCATGACCGATGAGCAGAAGCGCCGAATGGGCGAGATACTGGGCAGCTACGACAGTTTCGCATATCTTGCATCGAACAATGATTGGATAGATGTGGGGTACAAATACATAAATGCCCCTATTGACCCTGACTCAAACCACCATTTGAACTTTATTGCGGTGGACTTTGAGAAGGGCTTTGTCGAAAAGCATTTTGATGAAGCGATAGTTCAGATGATGATAATGTTCATCTCGGTGGCGGAGGACTGGTCCCCTCACGACGGCTGGAAGAATATGACAGTACAGGAACGGCTGGAAAGCTTTGAGAAGGCAAGATATCTGTACGAGGGCTATGTGGGCTCTCCCGAGGTATGGGCATTGGACGAAGAAATGAGTCCGCAGGAGTTTGAGGAAAATGTCTTCACCTGCTGCAAGAATTGGGACAAGAGCTATATTGAGTCTAAGATACCCGATGAAGCTAAGGCAATGCTTGAACGCTTCAGCGGCGGCAGGCACTTCCGTTTAGGGAACGCCCAAGGGAATTTTTGTGGTTTGTACACCGACTGGCTGGCAGTGAATGAAGACAGCTTTTTATTTGTTTACTATTATTATGGCTGGGGCTGACCTATATCGTTCCATGACATTGGAGCCCCGATAACATTGACGATCAAAAAGGAGTTTTATCATGTTAGAAAAAAATATACAGACCTTTATAGCCTGCGACTGCGAGTACGATGAGGCGAAGATAGTTTTGTTCGGTGCGCCCTTTGACAGCACCACATCTTTCCGCCCCGGTACGAGATTCGCAAGCCAGGCTATGCGCAGCGAGAGTTTCGGCATTGAGACTTTTTCGGCTTATCAGGACAAGGATATGCTGGATATAAAGGTATTCGACAGCGGCGATCTGGAGCTGCCTTTCGGTTCGCCCGAAAGAGCGCTGGCGGATATACAGTACCGCACAGGGGTCATCATGGACGATGGCAAGATACCCTGCATGATAGGCGGCGAACATCTGGTGACGCTGGGTGCGGTGAGGGCTGCGGCTGAAAGGTTCAGCGACCTGCACATCGTCCACTTTGATGCCCATGCAGATCTGCGTGACGATTATCTGGGAGTAAAGCTTTCCCACGCCTGTGTGCTGCACCGCTGCCACGACATCGTGGGCGACGGCAAGATCTATCAGTTCGGCATACGCAGCGGCGACAGAGATGAATTTGAGTTTGCAAAGGCGCACACCCATATGCAGCGCTTCAACTTCGGCGGACTGAAAAATGCGGTGAAGGAGATAGGCGATGCGCCTGTTTATTTCACGCTGGACTTAGATGTGCTCGACCCATCTGATTTCCCCGGAACGGGCACGCCCGAGGCAGGCGGAGTACGCTTCACGGCGCTGTTATGGGCGATTGAGCAGGTATCGAAGCTGAACATTGTGGGCTTTGATGTGAACGAGCTGTCACCTGCCTACGACCCCAGCGGCAGAAGCACTGCCCTTGCCTGCAAACTTCTGAGAGAGATACTGCTGAGATTTTACAAGTAAGGCGGCTCAGTATGTTTGACAAGTACAGACAAAAGCTCGGCTCATTACTGAACAAAGTTATACAGGAAAAACACGCCGATATGTTTGAAAGCATAGATCTTGAAAATTTCTGGGACGAGGGCTCTGATAAATGCGAGCCTCTGACGAACGAGCTTATTCGCTTTACACAGGCAGAGCTTGGATACAAGCTGCCCGACTCCTACATATACCTCATGAAAAACCGAAACGGCGGCAAACCCAAGAACCACTGTTTCGTTACAAAAGACTTTAATACGGTATATATAAGCCATATACTCGGTATGTCCCTTACTGACCCATATGCGCTGAGCGGAAAATTCGGCAGCAGGTTCATGATAAAGGAATGGGGCTACCCCGATACGGGTGTGGTCATCTGCCATTCAGCGACCCGAGGACACGATGCAGTGTTCCTTGATTACAGCGAATGCGGCAGAAACGGCGAGCCGAAAGTCGTATACATCGAACAGGAGGCAAACTACCGCACTACATTACTGGCGGACAGCTTTGAGGAGTTCATCAAAGGGCTTGGCTGTGTTGATGTGGAGGTATTAGATACTGCGAACACATGGTTCCTGAAAAAATGTGCCGAGGTATATGACGGAAAACTCGTGGTGTGCAAAAAAGGCTACGAGATAGATCAGTGTCCTAAAGAAGTTGTGATACCCGATGGTGTCACTGTGATAGATGAGGAAGCTTTTTATCAGGACAAAAACATAGCGAAAGTCGTATGTCCCGAGAGCGTTGAGGTAATAGGAGACAGAGCTTTCTTTCTGTGTGAAAATCTGGAGGAGGTAATTCTCCCGAAAACGCTGAAAGACAGATTTAAAGAAATATTCAGTGAATGCACTTCTCTGAAATGCATAGATATACCCCATGGCGTGACAGAGATAGGCGAGTATACCTTTTCGTACTGCTCTGCGCTTGAAACGGTGACGATACCCGATACGGTCAAAAAGATAGAAAACAACGTGTTTATGGATTGCAGAAGCCTGCGTGAGCTTTACATACCCGACAGTGTTGAGGTGATAAATGCGAGTGTAAATATCGTCGGCTGTGATAAGCTTGAAAAAGTACGTCTGCCCGAGAATGTAAAATTTATCACTACCGATGACTGCGGATATACAATGTTCATGGAATGTGCCTCGCTGAAAGAGCTTATTGTGGGGGATAAGAGCTACAGCTTTTATCCCGGGGAGATCGAAGCTGTTGAAGTTGAGGACTACCTGAGCGATGAGGATATAAAGGCTATGCTGGCGATATGGTGCAAAGGAAAAAAGCCCTATGCTGTCAGTGATGATGCCATAGCGAGAGTAAAGCAGACTCTCGCAGAATACTGAGGCGACCACGTATCGCCTTGACATAAAGCTCATAACATGATAAAATAGTAAACAGGAATTTCATAAGCCGATGTGAGTGAGGTGCATAACGTGGAAGACTGGATAAATCTGCGGCGGATATGTTATGTGATACTACTGCTGGGGGCTGCTGCACTGGCTGTATATGCGGTCATTGACGGGCGGCGCTGTATGGGGTATCATTACCCTATGCCGATGCTGGGTTCGATGGCGGAAAACTGGAAAGAAGCGCTGGCGGCGGATATAGCTTTTGTGATGTGCATTGCATGGGTGCCCATATTGGCGGTAGTGATACTGATAGTGCTTTCGACTGTGATGATAAGGCGATATAAGCGTCGGGAGAAAGATCATGAAATGGAATGAAGTCAAAGATGACAAGGACATAGATCAGCTTAACGAGGTCTACTCGTGGTTTGAGGATGCTGTGATAGTCAGCATGGGATATGTAAGCGGAAATTCCGTGGACGGTGAGCTTTTCGGGCATATGGAGATGAAAAACGATCTGAGAGTGGTTTTTCAGCGACTGGACAACGAGCCGTTCTCCATCGAGCTTTGGTTTTACCACACTAAGCGCATGAACTTGGTATTCACAAATCCTGCGGACAACAGAATGGCTGACATAATGGAGGCTAAGGTCTGCCGCAATGATGAGTCGGTATTCTGGACGGTATGGAAAGACTTCGACCCATACGACCCTGAAAACCTTGACGGCACTATGCTGATAGAGGCAGAAGGTCTGCGCTGGAGGGTCGTGAGGGATAAGGCGGAGGACGATGAGGCGTAATGTTCCATAGCTTTGACGGGCTTGATAATAATTCTTGCTGTCGTAGGCGTTATCATGCCGGCGGTGGGGTTTCTCACGGGTATGATACGGTTTGGGCACAAGCTGAAACAAAGTATAGATGAAAATGATATTTAATTATGAAAGGACAGATGTAAAATGTCAAGAGCTTTGATAATAGGTGCAGGAGGAGTGGCAGGCGTTGTTATACACAAGTGCTGCCAGAACAGTGAGGTCTTCACGGATATTTGTATCGCAAGCCGTACAAAGGCTAAGTGTGACAAGTTCAAGGAAGAGCTCCAGAGCAAGACCAAGACGAACATCACCACTGCACAGGTGGATGCGGACAATGTTCAGGAGCTGGTCGCTCTGATGAAGGAGTACAAGCCCGACATCTGCATAAATGTGGCGCTCCCCTATCAGGATCTGCACATAATGGACGCTTGTCTGGAATGCAAGGTGGACTATCTGGATACTGCAAACTACGAGCCCGAGGACACAGCAAAGTTTGAATACAGCTGGCAGTGGGCATACCGTGAGCGTTTCGAGAAAGCAGGCATCACAGCGATACTTGGCAGCGGCTTCGACCCCGGTGTTACGGGCGTATTCTGCGCTTATGCACAGAAGCACTATTTTGACGAGATAAACTACATCGACATACTGGACTGCAACGGCGGCGACCACGGCTATCCTTTCGCAACAAACTTCAACCCCGAGATCAACATACGTGAGGTAAGCGCAAAGGGCAGCTACATACAGGACGGCAAGTGGGTAGAGACTGAGCCCATGGAGATAAAGAGAGTATACAACTTCGATCAGGTGGGCGAAAAGGATATGTACCTGCTGCACCATGAGGAGCTGGAGAGCTTAGCGCTGAACATCAGGGGTATCAAGAGGATACGTTTCTTCATGACCTTCGGACAGAGCTATCTGACACACTTAAAGTGTCTGGAGAACGTGGGCATGACATCTATCGAGCCTATCATGTACGAGGGCAAGGAGATAGTGCCTTTACAGTTCCTGAAGGCTGTACTGCCCGACCCTGCATCTCTGGGTCCCAGAACAAAGGGCAAGACGAACATCGGCTGTATCTTCCAAGGCAAGAAGGACGGCAAGGACAAGACCTACTACGTATACAACGTTTGCGACCATCAGGAATGCTACAAGGAGGTCGGCTCGCAGGCCATCTCCTACACCACAGGCGTACCTGCAATGATAGGCGCTATGATGGTGCTCACTGGCAAGTGGAAACGCCCCGGCGTATACAATGTTGAGGAGTTCGATCCCGATCCTTTCATGGAAGCACTGAACAAGTGGGGTCTGCCCTGGACCGAGAATTTCGACCCTGTACTTGTTCCCTAGCCCGGGACGCCAACTCGTTACGCCTTTTTGTTTAATAGATAAAAAAGGCGCTCGGTAGCAAAAATATAGTTTTTAAACATAGTTTGTTTACCCTAGCCCGGGACGCCAACTCGTTACGGCTTTTGGTTTGATGGCATAGACAGGCGCTCGGCAGCGTTCAATAGTTTGGCACTAAAGGTAGTAGACTCTAGCCCGGGAAGCCAACTCGTTACGGCTTTTGGTTTGATGGCATAGATAGGCGCTCGGCAGCGTTCAATAGTTTGGCACTAAAGGTAGTAAACTCTAGCCCGGGACGCCAATGGTCATTGGTAGACATACAGATATAGAAACATTATAATAACAGACTATCGGACGGCTGCACGGTCGTCCGATAATAGTATATAAAAGGGGGAACGAGAATGACTTTTGAAACTCTGGGAAATCCCGAAAATGCGGCGGTGGTGCTGATACACGGTATGCTGTGTACGGGCAGGGACTGCGAGACTTTCGGTAAATATCTGGCGGACGAATACTTCGTTATAATGCCGACGCTGGACGGTCACGGTAACGACGGGAGCAAGCTTATCTCCGCCGAGGACGAGGCTGAAAAGATACATGAATTTCTTGTTGAGCACGGTATAAAGCGGCTGGCGCTGCTACAGGGCAGTTCAATGGGTGCAGAGGTAGCACTTGCGGTACTGGATATGCTGGAATGTTCGGGAATAAACGTGGACAGGTGCTTTTTCGACGGCGGACCGTTCTTCGACTTTGACCCTGTGCGCAGGAAGATGATGTACAAGGTATTCAAGAAGCTGGTGAAGATCTTCGACACCGACGACCCCGAGGAAGCCGTAAAGAAAATGACCGAGAACAGCTTTTTTAAGTTCATCGCAAAGAACAAGGCTGAGCAGTACGAGCCAATGATAAGGTCGATGGCGCAGGAAAGGCGGAGCTTTTCCGACACGACGGTGAGGAATATGGTGAAGGTATGTTACAGCTGCAAGCTGCCATATTTCACCGAGGGCGAACAGCGCAGAATGATATTCTTCCACTCGAAGGACGAGCCAGCGGTGAAGTCAAGGGGGAGGCTGATGAAAGCCTATCCGATGGCGGTCTACCGTGGCATAAGCGGCTATGCACACTGCGGTTTGCAGATAAACAAGCCGAAAGCCTATGCAGGACTGCTTAAAAGGGCGATCAAAGAGGGGTTGTAACAGGGAAATATTTCGGACAGAAAATCAAATTTTCTGCAAGATCCCATGAGATAAATGACTTAGGCTTAATGAAGTGGCTGATATTCGGGGGTGATGAAATGACCATCAAGGAAAAAAAAGAACTGGCGGTAAAAGTAATAGCGAGGCTGGAGGAAGTCTACCCCGATGCGATATGTTCGCTGACTTATTCGCAGCCTCACGAACTGATGATAGCAGGGCGGCTCTCGGCACAGTGTACTGATGCAAGGGTGAACATCGTAACGAAGGAGCTGTTTTCGAAATACCGTTCGATAGAAGATTTTGCTGATGCGAATGTGGACGAGGTGGCGGAGATAGTGCGTCCCTGCGGACTTTACAAGACTAAGGCGAAGTCGATAGTTGAGATGTGCACTCAGCTTCGGGACGAGCACGGCGGAAAGATACCCGATACGCTGGAGGAGCTGACTAAGCTAAGCGGCATAGGCAGGAAGACTGCGAACCTGATAATGGGTGACGTACATCACAAGCCTGCGGTGGTGACGGACACCCACTGCATACGCATCACGGGACGGCTGGGGCTGGTAAAGAACAAGGAGCCTGCAAAGGTCGAGGCGGAGCTGTGGAAGATACTTCCGCCCGAGAAGAGCAGCGACTTCTGCCACAGGCTGGTATTATTCGGCAGAGAATACTGCAAGGCAAGGGGCGAAAGATGCGCAGAATGTCCGCTGGGCGACATATGCAGCCATTATGCCAAAAGCAAGCGATAACTCACATTGACCCCACAGGATAAACTTTGTCCTGTGGGGATATTTGCGCTCCGGTCGGGGCAAGTGTACAGAAAACTTCCCTGTTGTTTGAGAATATGTTGACATGAGGGGCAGGCTATGTTATAATGTTATCAAACGCAGACGGGATAATTTTTTGAGAGGAGTACAAATTTATGGACAGATTTTTTGCAGTTATCTCACGTATGAAGTATATCGACCGCTGGGCACTGATGCGCAACACCATCAACGAGAATATCAGCGAACATTCGCTGGAGACTGCTTTTATAGCCCATGCGCTGGCGCTGATACGCAACGAACGTTTCGGCGGAAACGTTAATGCCGAGCGCTGTGCATTGCTGGCAATGTTCCATGACACCACCGAGATCATCACAGGCGACCTGCCAACGCCTATAAAGTATTACAGCAAGGAGATCAAGGGCGCTTACCGTGAGGTGGAGCAGAAGGCGAAGGAAACTCTGCTGGGGTATCTGCCCGATGACCTTAAAAAGTATTACGACCCTCTGTTTTGCAAGACCGAGGAGGAGGCGGAGCTCTGGAAGCTGGTAAAGGGTGCGGACAAGCTGTCGGCACTGATAAAATGCATAGAGGAGCGCAAGATGGGCAACACGGACTTTTTATCTGCCGAAAAGGCTACCCTTGAGACCATAAGCAAGCTGGGCATACCCGAGGTCGATGTATTTATGAAGGAGTTCATACCTGCATATGACCTGACGCTGGATGCACTTTCCCTTGATGATAAAAAAACGAGCTGTATGTGATTATTTTTGTTGAAGTGATATGTTGCAATCTGCCCTGAAATGTGGTATAATATAATGTGTTTTCAAAATAATATCACATTTGCGATACAATGATCTGTTCTGACGGTGTAGATTTTTTATAAGGGAAAGATAATATGTCACAAAAGAAATTGAGTTCAAGCTATGGCAAGCTTATGCTGAACACCATCGTGTTCGCCATAGGTTCGTTCAGCTCGAAAGTGCTGGTGCTGCTGCTTGTGCCGATATATCAGAATCATCTGACCAAGGGAGAACAAGGCAAGGTCGATTACCTGACTATGATCGCCAACTGGATGATACCGCTGGCTACACTGACCATCAGTGAAGCTATTATCCGTTTCGGTCTTGACAAGGCGTATGACAAGAAAAAAGTGTTCTCACTGGGCAATCTGGTGATTGGTACAGGTATGCTGCTATTCGGCGCTGTACTTGGTATAGTGCGGCTGACGGGTCTTGCTGACCGATGGATAAGCGGCTATACCATCATGATATTTGTTTATGTACTGATGTCGGGCTTAAAAACACTGTACACCAACTTCGTGCGAGCCATGGAGAAGGTACGGATGTTTGCGGTATCGGGTATCATAAGTACGTTTTTCACACTGCTGTTCATGGTGCTGTTCTATCTGGTGCTGCCCGAAAGCTTTCTTGGCGAGGGCACGGGCATACAGAAATACCTTTTATGCACCATTCTTTCGGACGGCATAACCACGGTATTCGTGCTGATAGCCGCAAGGCTCTGGAAGTATATCAGCTTTAAGGACATTGACCGTGAGCTTTTGCAGACGATGCTGCAATACTCTGTGCCGCTGATACCTGCACAGCTGATCTGGCTGGTAACAAACGGCTCGGACAGCTTTATGACTGCTTATTATCTCGGCGAGGATAAAAACGGTATACTGGCGGCTGCCTATAAGATACCGAACCTGGTGGCGACGGTGTATATGGTTTTCGGGCAGGCATGGAATATGTCCGCCATAACCGAGAATGATTCGGAGGACAGGGATACTTTCTATGAGAAGGTCTTTGACTTCAATCAGAGCTTGCTGTATATACTGTCGGCAGGCTGTCTGCTGGTGGCTCAGCCCATCACAAATTTCTGGATAGGCAAGCCTGTCCGTGAGTGCGTGAACTATTCACCGCTGCTGATATATTCGACCATATTCTCCTGCCTGACCACATTCATGGGCAGTATTTATCTGGCAAGCAAAAAGACCAAGCGCTCAATGTTCACAAGCATGATAGCAGGTGTCATAAACGTGGGCGTGAATATACTGCTGATACCGAAGATAGGGCTGTATGCGCCGCCCATCTCGACGGTGCTGAGTTATGTGGCGGTATTCTTTGTCAGGGTGTTCGATTCACGCAAGATAGTGCCTTTCAAGATAAACTACCGCAAGATGTTCATAAGCAACATCATCGTGCTTATCATGACGGGCATACTGATGATGGAGACAGACCTGTGGCATCACAAGCTGATATATGCAGTGGTACTGGCGCTGTTCTGTGCGGTATTCGTGATAAACATGGACTCCATAAGCAGTTTGTTCTTCCGTTTCCTGCCTGCTAAGATAGCAGAGAAGGTCACGGGACTTGGTCAGAAAAAGCTGACGGTCATATCGGTGGCTTTTGTGGGCTTTGTGGGGCTGAATGTGCTCTCAAAGTGCGTACCGCTGATAATAGTGCTGCTGGCAGGCTTTGCTTTCGGCATCAAGATAGATGCGCCGAAGATATTTGGTTTCTGCGGCATTTTAGGCTCACTGCTGGTGGGTATAGCAGCTGCCCCATCGCTGGGCGGAGGACTTTTGCTGATACTGTCGGTAGTGCCGATAGTAAAATACAGGCGCAAACGCTACATTGCCTTTGGGGTGCTGGCGTTCGATATATTCATAGGAACGCTGATAAGTGCGGTACTGGGAGGATTCCTGTTCTCGGTGGAATTACTGGGACTGATGGTCTACTACTACAAGCAGATCTGGGAATTTATACTGGACTACATCGAATTTGGCACGCTGGGTCCGCTGGATGATCTGAAAAAACAGACCGTGGGCAACAAGGCAGCTAAAAAAGCGCAAGACGGTGAAGATACCGACTTATAGAATTTAATCTGAAATAAGGAGTAGAAGAAAAATGGCTGAACTGAAATTTGAGATCGTAGAGCACGTTGGTGTGCTTTCTGAGAATGCAAAGGGCTGGACAAAGGAACTGAACAAGGTAAGCTGGGGCGATCACCCTGCTAAGTACGACATACGTGACTGGTCCCCCGACCACACAAGAATGGCTAAGGGCGTAACTCTCACCGATGAGGAACTGGCAACATTAAAGGACATACTCAACGGTGATGTAGAGGACGACATCGACGAGAGCCAGATGCTTTGATTATCTTTTGCACATAAAATACTAAAGGCGAGGAAAATGTTCCTCGCCTTTTTTATATTGATAATTGCCCTTCATCGCTGCCTTCGATCTTATTCATCAGCATAGACCTTAATGCGGTATATCTGATAGTTCTGACGTTGTTATCTATCATGAAGTCTGTGCGCTTGGTCGAGCCCACTATGACCAGCAGTTTCTTCGCACGGGTGACTGCGGTATACAAAAGATTGCGGTAGTACACCATATCGGGGCCGCCAAGTATCGTCAGTATCACGGCTTCATACTCCGAGCCCTGACTCTTATGGACTGTGACTGCATAAGCAAGCTCGATGTCGTCCAGCATATCGCCCGAAAACTCTGCGATACGGCCGTCAAAGTCGATGGTGGCGGTCTTGCGGAGCTTATCTATGCCCACGACTACGCCAATATCTCCGTTGAAGATGCCTGCGCCTGTCTCGCTCTCGTCATCGCCGTTATCTTTCTCCCAAAGTACATCGTAGTCGTTACGGGTCTGCATGACCTTATCGCCCATGCGGTAGATGTTGAACTTGGTCTTCAGTTCAGCCTTACCTTTCTCGGGGGGATTGAGCTCCTGCTGGAGTATCTTGTTCAGGTCCCTTGTGCCCGAGGGTCCTTTCTTTGTAGGGGAAAGCACCTGTATGCTTTCGGGGGTGAAGCCGTAGTTCACCAGCCTGTTCTTGCAGAGGTCTACCACAAGGTCCTGCATACTGTCAAATTCCAGCCTTTGCATGAAAGCGAAATCCTTCTCACGTTTCGAGTAGTCGATGCGCTTGCCATCGACTATGCGGTGGGCGTTCATGACTATGCCCGACTCCTGCGCCTGCCTGAACACTTCTTTCAGGGTGATGACCGACATCACGCCGCTGTCGATTATATCTTTGAGCACATTGCCTGCGCCAACGGAGGGCAGCTGGTCGCTGTCGCCCACCAGTATCAGCTTACAAGTGACGCTAATGGCACGCAGCAGGGCTTCAAAAAGGCAGCTGTCCACCATGGACATCTCATCGACGATAAGCACATCACAGTCCAGCAGATGTTCCTCATCGTGGACAAAACTCAGGGTATCATCGGAATTCGGTCTGACCTCCAGAAGTCGGTGGATGGTCTTGGCTTCGCAGCCTGTCAGGTCACTGAGGCGCTTTGCCGCCCTGCCTGTGGGTGCAGCTATGAGCACCTCCAGTCCCTGCTGGTCGAAGAGGTTTATCATGGCATTTAGGGTGGTGGTCTTGCCCGTACCGGGACCGCCCGTCAGCACGAGAAAGCCCTTTGAGAGCGCAAGGTTTATAGCCTGGCGCTGTATCTTCTCGTAGTGTATGCCGCTTTCCTGCTCCTCCAGGTCGATGATGGTGGAGAAATCTATCTTGTTATCATAGGTGATGCTTTTCATCAGCTCAAGCCTGCGGGCTATGTATTCCTCGGCTTTATAGTAGGTCCTGAGCATTATGCACTCGGTATCGCCCAGCTGCCAGCGGTAGAGGTCTTCATCATCCAAGCCGTCCTGAAGCACTTCCTCAAACTGGGCACGGCTGACAGACAGCAGCGAGATACACTTCGAGCGCAGCATGGCAAGGGGCATACAGGTGTTGCCCTCGCCAGCAAATTCTTTCAGCTGCCACGAGATGCCTGCCTTTATCCTCGCTTTGCTGTCACGGGGGATATCTTCCTTTTCGGCTATCTCATCGGCTTTCTGGAATGCAAGGTCTATACCGTCGGTGCAGAGGACGTAGGGGTTCGATTTTATGAGGGACTGGGCGTCCTTGCCCCAGCGTTTCCAGGCACGGACGCTGAATTTCGTGGGCACTTCCCTGCCGTTCATATAGACCAGCAGCGACCTGACGGCAAAGGAGTTATTGAATTCCTTGACTATCTTGGCGGCAAGTTCCTCCTCCATGCCTTTGAGTTCATAGAGCTTTTCGGGCTCGTTCTCGATAACATCAAGCGTGCTGTCGCCAAAGGCACGCACAAGTTTCCTGGCTATGACGGGTGTGACGCTTTTGAGCGCACCGCTGGAAAGATATTTCATTATGGAGGCTGACTTGGTGGGCAGGCTGCGCTCGAACATGACGACCTTGAACTGCTTGCCGAACTTACGGTGAACGGTATGGTAGCCCGTAAGCACCACATCTTCGCCCTCCTCGACACCGCCCATCTCGCCCACGGCAGTGATGAGTTCGTCCTCACAGGCAATATCTATAACGCAGTAGGTCTCATCATCGCTGACATAGCGCACGCAATCGACCTCGCCCTGTATCTTTTCCAGTTTTTCGTTCATTTCGGGTTTTCCTTCCATAGGATCAATAGTTTTATTCTATATAGGCAACACCGCACAACCATTGTGTGCGGTGTTGCCTATAAAAAGCCGTTCTCACAACGAAAACGGCTTTTCACGTTCAGCATTAAAAATTGATGGAATCAAAAATATTATTAAACTTTTTATCGTATTTTTTCATGTCGCTCTCAGAGCACATACAGGTGAACTGATAAACATCATGATCCCTGACTATGACCATCACCTTGACGTAATTATCCACCGAGCCACGGTCATGGTAGGTAAAGCTCAGCTGGTTCCTATCCATAGAAACTCGCTTATAATCTTCAAAGCTTTCATCGAAGGTATCTTCAAGATCCTGAGTGAATGTACGCTCCAGATTATCAAGCTTGCTTTTTGCGACCACGCTTTTCTCCATATCTCTGAAATCATTGGTCATCGCTTTTGTACCGAGGTCGGGGATTATTTCAACAGCATCGTATTTTGCGAAGGTAAACTCCATACGGTTGTTGGCAAATTCCTGATGAGCAAGAGTAGTCAGCACATCGAAGGAAGTGTCATTGACCTCACGCATGGACGAGGGCAGTGTCACCGAGAAATCGTCAACGCCGATGGTTGTGGTGCGTGAATCATAGTAAGCTTTTACCAGCAGGAATATACCGAACATCGCCAAAACGAATATGATGCTCACCAGCTTGAAATCGACGCTTGCCAGTGCACTCGCCTTACGCTCCTTGACCTGAACGCCGCCAAAGTAGTCGCTGCGCATCTGAAAATCACGCTTGTCCGCATCTTCCTTGGAGCCCTGCTTTTCTTTCTGCTTGGGGACAATGCCCATCTCTGCCAGTGTTGCACCGCAGTTGCCGCAGAATTTGTCACCCTCCTGCATCTGTGCTCCGCAAGTTTTACATACCATTTTGTACACCTCCAAATCAGTTATACTCTAAGGTATCGTACATGGTCCTGAACTTGCCTACGAACCTGTTCTCGCTGATACGCTTGCAGTACACAACGAACATATAGATCTCTCCGTCGTGAACATCTATTTTCATGTCGCTGTAAAATCTCTCGCCAGATTCGGTGAAGTAAAATCTCAGATGGTCATCTACCTGGTCTATCTTCTCATAGCCCGAAAGTCCGCCGTTTGTGGCTGCGAAGGTAGTATCCATGGTGGTTATGAACAGCTTCTTCAGCGCATCACCTGTCTCATCATCAAAGCCAAGATCTTTCATATCGTATTTCAGGTAAGCAAAGCCCACATTATTATTCAGATAGAATTCGCCGCCGTCAGCTTCTGCGTCGGAGAATATGGAGCTTGACTGCTTTTTCATATGCTGTGGCAGAGTAATGGTGATATCCGCCATCCTGACCTCCTTCGGCGAATTTGTGTAAGTTCTGTAGCCGAAAACGGTAATGAGCAGTACAATGACCATCACGATAGTTATGATGACCTTTCTGGGGTCGTTGCCCGAGCTAATGGTGCGTGTGGGCGAACTGTTCATGCCAAAGCCGTTATAATTGGAGTTATTCTGTGCATTATAATTGTTATTATAGCTGTTTGTCTGCCCATAGGGGGAATTATAGGTGTTATTGGCATTGCTGCCGTAGCCTGTGCCGTAAGAGTTCTGCACGGGGTTCTGATTGTAAGCTGCGCCCATCTCGGTGCGCTTTGTTCCGCAGTTATTGCAGAATAGATCGTTGTCTTTCAGGGGTGTGCCGCATATTGGACAATTCATATTGTTACCTCCCGATTATTATTTGAATTCGATCGAATCGAGCATATAGCCCATTTTGACTTTATATTTCTGTTCGTCATCGGCGGAACAGAGAGCCTCGAACAAATACATATCATCGCCGTGTCGTTCAGCCTGTGCAACGATGTAGTATTGATCGCCTTCTTCGGTGAAACGACCTGTTAATCTATTGCCTACCAGGATGATTTGCTGATAATTGTTATATGAATATTCAAATACAGAGCTCATCTCTTCGGCAAAAATATTCTCGTAATCCGAACTGCCGTCACTCTCGAGCTCCAGCTCTTCCAGCGGATATTTAGCGTAAACAAAGCCGACATTATTGCCATAGAACGCTCCGCTCTCATCACAGTCCTCGTCAATGTCGTCCGAATAATCCTTCTCTTTCATTCTCTGTGGGAATGTTATGGTGAAATCATTGAAATCCTTCTCCATCTTACGATTGGAGAACAGTGCTGCGACACCTGAGATGACCAGCGCTACGACCACAGCAATGAGCCTTATCTTCAAGCGTGAAGAAAAAGTTCTCGATGTGAATGCATCGACGAACCATGCGCCGACACTTTTAAGAATGTTACTGTTCGAGCCGTAATTATTCTGTGCTTTATAGCCAAAGTTAGCTGTATTCTGCTGACCGAAGCTGTTGGTAGTACCGTAGCTATAATTTGCAGTATTCCGGGAGTTATAATTATTCTGCGCACCGTAGTTATAGCTTACGGTGTTCTGGGAGTTATAGTTATTCTGCGCACCGTAGTTATAGCTTGCGGTGTTCTGGGAGTTATAGTTATTCTGCGCACCGTAGTTATAGCCTGCGGTGTTCTGGGAGTTATAGTTATTCTGCGCACCATTACTGCTGTAATTATTTGAGTAGCTGCTGCCGTAGTTTGTGGTCTTCACGGGTTTATTTCGATTATAGGCAGCGCCCATCTCAACTCGCCTTGTGCCGCAGTTATTGCAGAATAGATCGTTGTCTTTCAGGGGTGTGCCGCATATTGGACAATTCATGTTGTTTCTCCTTTTCATTTTTTCATGTAGATATGTTTATATGCAAAAAGCAGGACGCACCCTCTGTGGCACGCCCTGCATAGGGTCAATTTTTTTATACGCTTACTGGTCCATGCCTGCCTTCTTGGCGAGGTCAGCGAGAGCGTCCTTTCTGGACAGATTGATCCTGCCCTGATCGTCGATCTCCATTACCTTTACAACGATCTCGTCGCCGATGGATACAACGTCCTCAACCTTCTCAACTCTCTGCTTGTCCAGCTTGGAGATGTGAACGAGGCCGTCCTTACCGGGAGCGATCTCAACAAAAGCACCGAAGTTCATGATCCTTACGACCTTACCCTTATAGATAGCGCCGATCTCGGGATCGTTAGCGATGGTGTTGATGATGTTGATAGCCTGCTGAGCCTTCTCCTTATCAAGGCCCGAAACGAATACGCTGCCGTCCTCGGAGATATCGATCTTGACATCGCACTCAGCGGAGATCTTCTGGATGACCTTTCCGCCTGAACCGATAACTTCCCTGATCTTATCAACAGGAACCTTAGTAGACAGCATCTTGGGAGCCCACTTGCTAACCTCTGCACGAGGTTCAGCGATCTCCTTGAGCATGATCTCGTTAAGGATGTACATTCTAGCCTTTCTGGTCTTCTCGAATGCGCTTGCGATTATATCCATGGTCAGACCATCGACCTTGATATCCACCTGGATAGCAGTGATACCGTTCTTGGTACCGCCAACCTTGAAGTCCATATCGCCGTAGAAGTCCTCAAGACCCTGGATATCTACCATAGTCATCCAGCTGCCGTCTTCCTTAGTGATAAGTCCGCAGGAGATACCTGCAACGGGCTCCTTAATAGGCACGCCTGCGTCCATCAGAGCCAGTGTAGAGCCGCAGATAGAACCCTGAGATGTGGAACCGTTGGAAGAAAGCACCTCGGATACGCATCTGATAGCGTAGGGGAACTCCTCAACGGGGGGCAGTACAGGAACAAGAGCTCTCTCAGCCAGTGCGCCGTGACCGATCTCACGTCTGCCGGGGCCTCTGGAAGGTCTTGTCTCGCCAACTGAATAGCTGGGGAAATTGTACTGGTGCATATATCTCTTGCTGGTCTCTTCATCAAGACCGTCAAGCTTCTGTGCGTCGGAAACGGGGCCGAGAGTACAGATAGTCATTACCTGTGTCTGACCTCTTGTGAAGATACCAGAACCGTGAACTCTGGGCAGTACGCCTACCTGAGCAGCAAGAGGTCTGATCTCGTCGATGCCTCTGCCGTCAACACGCTTGCCCTCATAGAGCCAGTTTCTTACGATCTTCTTCTGCAGCTTATAGAGAACTTCTTCAAGCATAGCGCCCTGCTCGGGATACTTCTCGTCGTACTTCTCATGTACTGCATCATATATAGGCTGCATTCTTGCATCTCTTACATTCTTGTCATCGGTATCGAGAGCCTTCTTAACGTCCTCGCCTACCATAGCCTCGATCTCATCGAAGAGGTCGTGGTCAACTTCCATAGACTCGAACTCAAACTTAGGCTTACCGATCTCCTTCTGGATACCCTTGATGAATTCTACCATCTTCTTGATCTCTGCGTGGCCTGTTTCGATAGCCTTGAGCATCAGGTCATCGGGGATCTCGTTAGCGCCTGCCTCGATCATTACGATCTTTTCAGCAGAGCCTGCAACTGTCAGGTTCAGCTCATTCTTAGCTCTCTGCTCAAGAGTAGGGTTGAGCACCAGTTCACCGTCAACATAGCCGACATTGATGGAAGCCACAGGGCCGTTCCATGGGATATCGGAGATGGATATAGCGATGGCAGCTGCGATCATGCCTGTGATCTCGGGTGAATTATCGGGATCAACGGACAGAACTGTCATAACAACAGTTACATCATTTCTCATATCCTTGGGGAACAGGGGTCTGATAGGTCTGTCAACGCATCTGGAAGTAAGTATAGCCTTATCGCTTGCCTTACCCTCACGCTTTGTGAAAGAACCGGGGATCTTGCCCACAGCGTACATTTTCTCTTCAAAATCAACGGAAAGGGGGAAGAAATCCACACCCTCTCTGGGCTTCTTGGAAGCGGTAACGTTAGCCATTACGACTGTCTCACCGTATCTTACCCAGCACGAACCGTTGGAAAGTCCGCAGGTCTTGCCTGTTTCTACTACGACAGGTCTGCCTGCATATGTAGTTTCAAAAGTTCTGGCATTCTCAAACATTGTCAAAGTCCTCCTCGTATTATAGTAAACGGCATCAAGCTTTCAACATTCGCAGCCTGCAAATAACGATATTTTATGTTTTTGTAAGTGCCGAATGTCCCGAAAATCATGCCGTCTATATATGTTCGGCGAGAGCCTTAGCAATAAGCGCAGCCTGCGAGACCACTCACACGCTCCGGTCAATGCTAAATGCACCTCACGCAAACATTATTTTTCCGATGTCACGCCTTATTCCACAGGGGACATCTGCTTTACAAAAAACACCAAAAGGCAGTGGTGCAACAGCACCTCTGCCTTGATGATTTTTTCAAATTACTTACGGATACCCAGCTTCTCGATAACGGCTCTGTATCTTTCGATGTCGTTCTTCTTCAGGTAGTTCAGAAGATTTCTTCTTCTACCGATCATCTTGTACATACCTCTTCTGGAGTGGTTATCCTTCTTGTGTACCTTCAGGTGCTCGGTCAGGTCGGAGATCCTTCTTGTCAGGATAGCGATCTGTACCTCGGGAGAACCTGTATCGGTCTCATGATTTCTGTTAGCTTCGATAACAGCAGTTTTTTCGTCTTTTCTCAGCATTTTTTGTACCTCTTTCAAAAATATATTTCCTCTGAAGAAGAACACGGCAGGTACATTCTCCGTCACGGAGCTTGACCCGTATTCTGCATCAGGGATGCGTCATGCTCACAAATGCATGATATGACCTATTCATTATACACTATCTGCAAGTTTTTGTAAAGTGTATTCACAGAAAGTTTACAATTATCTTGTTTCTTATTTTTGCACTTCCGCCTGCTCGTCATAGCCTGCGGCGATCTTCTGACCATCGCACCTGACTATCACGGGAGCTGTTCTGGTCAGGAACACGTCCGCACCTGCTTTTTGCAGCATAATAAGGGCTTCGGAGTCCTCGGGTTCTTCCTCGGAGGAAGTTATGACCGCCAGCGACGGTTCGACATCCTTGATAAACGCCTGAAGATTTTTCTGATAACGTCCATGATAAGGAACTTTCAGAAAATCATACTTTTTTTCGTTAGCCGATGTATACTCCGCCAGCCTGTCATCCTGGGCATCAGCGGCAAAAAGCATGGACTTTTCACCAATGGTTATCTCTGTTATAAGGGACGAATTATTGCTCTCGTCTATCTCATATCTCTCCTGCACGGGAGGGTCAACTGTAATATCCATACCGCCCACGCTGAAGCTCATGCGCTCTCTGACCGTGACAGGTTCCCAATTATTGGCTGCGAGCTGTTCGGTATACTCAGTGTACTCCTCGCTCTCCTTGGGAGAATTGCTTTGCAGCACCTTGCCTATCTCGAACTCTCTCATTACCTTTGCCGCACCGCCCACATGGTCCTTATCAAAATGGGTAATGATGAGATAATCCAGCTTATCTATGCCATGTTCATCCATATAGGCTTTGATATGCTTGCCGAAACCTTTCTCACCGCAGTCGATGAGGACAGCGCTCTCATTGTTATAGATAAGGTGCGCATCAGCCTTGCCTGCCTGAAAGCAGTAGACCGTCGTGCCGTCTGCGACCTCGGAAAGCTGTGTCTTCTGTTGTTTTTTTGCACAACCGCCCATAAATGCAAGGACAGCTGCGGTAAATAAGCAAAGTATCTTCTTCGGTCTCACGAGCGCCTCCTTTTATTTTTTATCCCTGTTGAGCCTCCTGAGATACTTTCTCTGCATCATCAGGAAATAGATCACACAGTAGATGCCTATGCCGCCTGCGACTATTACGGCGGTGACTTTGAAAAGCTTCGACTTGAAGTAGCTTTTTACGACCTTCATCTTCGATTTGAACGGCGAACGTTCAACATCGGTGGTCGAGACAAGGTCTATCTTGGCAAGGGTCTCGCCCTCGTAGATAAGTTCCATCTGACCCAGCACGTCGCCTTTTTCGATGGGGGCGACGATATTATCCTTAACGGTGATGACTTTTTCCACATCTTCCACAGGAACATTCACGGGCCACATCCTGCTGTAGCCTCCTGCGGGTTTGAGGTTGGCATAGTCAAGCTTTCTGCCGTAGCCGACCTTAACGTCCCTGACCTCGCTGGACTCATTTATGAAGTCCTTCTGTTCAAGCATATTGAATGCCCACTCATAGAGGTTTATATGGTCGATGAAATTATACATGACCTCATCGTCCGCAAATACGCTCTCCTCATTCTGTTCGCCTTTTTTCACGTCCTCGGGAAGTTTCTCCATGGGTGCTCCCATGGTAACGGTGAGGTATGTGGTGGCATCACAGGTAGCAAAGCTTGCAAAGCATCTGCCTGCGGCTTCGGTGGTACCTGTTTTTATTCCACGGCAATAGCTGTAATAATACTTCGAGTTCTCGTTTATCATATAGTCGGTATTTATAAGATAAGTGCCATCGGGATGCTGTTCGGTAGGCGCCATGGTATAGGTCGCCATACCGACTATATCCTTGAAAACGGGATAATTATTTATAGCGTACCTGCATATCTCGGCGATATCATATGCGCTGGAGAAATTCTGCTGGGTGAACAGTCCGTGGGCGTTGGAGAAATGGGTATGCTTGAGTTTTAGCTCAGCCGCTTTCTCATTCATCATATCCACGAACCTCGGCACGCTTCCGCCGACGTTCACAGCGATTATATTCGAGGCTTCGCAGGCAGACTGTATCAACAGTGCCGCCAGCAGGTCATAGGCGCTGACCTTTTCATTGGGCTGTATATCAGCGGTAGATGCGCCCGTATCATAAAGTTCATCAAAGACCTCGGTACCTGCACTCATCATAGTGCTGCGCAAGGTATACTCATCACCGCCCAGTTCATCGAGCAAGACCACTGCGGTCATAAGCTTTGTCAGCGAGGCAGGTGAAAGTTCAGCCTGACTGTTTATATCGACTATGGCTTCACCCGTATCGAGATTGACCATATACACGCTTTTGGAATAAAGCCTTACCTCTTTCAGCTGACCCTGTTCGTCATAGACCGCAGGGGTAAAGCAAAGGGCTTCCGCCACGGGGCAGATGCCTGTGCACAACACCATAACTGCACACATGAGCGCTGCTATCGCTCTTTTATACCATGGACTTCTAATCATCTATCTGTACCTCTGTTCAGGAAAAATTTACACGTTATAATTATATCACATATTCTTTAGCTTTGCAAGAGAATTTTTACGAAATTCATATATTTATAGTTACCTGCATTAAAATCTCCACATGGGCGCTTATCGGAACTATGATACTTGTTTCGACGAGTGCCCATGTACAGAAATATGCCGTTTAATATATGATCTCCTAGGTCTTTGCGGCGGCACTTTCGATTATACGGGGCGCACCGTCACGGATACAGAGGCAGAGTTCGCCCGATGCGCCTTCCATCAGTTTATCGCAGAGTGCGTCCTCGGCTTCGTGGGTGACTATCCTGCGCACCTCACGGGCAGAGCCTTCGTGTGCCAGGCATTTATCGGCGGCATAGGCGGCAAATTCGGGCGAAGCTTTCAGCTCGCAGCCTGCCTGTGATGCACGGGATATGAGCTTTTGCACCTCCAGCTCGGCGACCTTGCAAAGCGCCTGTCTGCCAAGAGTTTCAAAAACTATTATACTGTCCATTCTGCCTATGAGTTCGGGCGAGAGTATGCGGCGCACGGCTTTTTCCATATCACCCGACCGCTGTGAGGACTTATCATTGAATCCTGTGCACCTGTGCTCGGAAAGCTGCGCTGCGCCTGCATTTGTGGTCAGGATAACGGTGAGCTCGCTCAGTGATGCGCTCCTGCCGAGGCTGTCGGTGAGCACGCCCTCCTCCAGCATTTGCAGCAATATGCCGAAGATATCGTGGTGGGCTTTTTCTATCTCATCGAACAAAAGCACTCCGCAGGGGCTGCGGCGGATAAGTTCCACCAGTCTGCCGCCATCTTCACAGCCCACATAGCCCGGGGGCGAGCCTATGAGTTTCGATACGCTGTGGGGTTCCATATACTCGCTCATGTCAAGGCGGATAAGCCCGTCATCGGTGCCTGTGAGTTCACGGGCAAGTTCAGTGGCGAGGAGAGTTTTGCCAACACCCGTACAGCCTGCGAACACAAAGCTGCCCAGAGGACGTTTGCCGCCACGCAGTCCCATCCTGCGGCGGCGAACCGCACGGCACACCTCGCTGACAGCCTTATGCTGACCTATGACACGGGCAGACAAGCGTTCCTCCATGCCCGAAAGCAGGAGGCGCTCGCTGTCATCTGCGGCTGAACAGTTCATACCCGTGATACGGCTCGCTGCACGTTCGAGCATATCGCAGGTAAGGGTGCGGCGCTTTCTGCCCGAGCAAATAAGGTCGAGATACTCTGCACGGGCTATCTCCCCGGAGATATAGCGCTCAAAGGCTTTTTCGCCCAGTGCACGGCTGTCATTGGCATCGACCCCTGCGGCAGAACAGGCTTCGTCCAGCAGGTCTATGGCTTTATCGGGGAAATGGCGGTCACGGATATATCTGCCACTGAGTTTGACCGCATATTCGCAGGTCTCTTTCGGCACGTTGATACCGTGGTATTCCTCAAAGCGGTCTTTGAGTCCCATGAGTATGCGCAGGGTCTGATGCTCGTCAGGTTCGCTGATGACAACTTTGCTGAAACGTCTGTCCATGGCGGCATCTCTTTCGATGGTGCGGCGGTACTCCTCGAAGGTCGTAGCACCTATGATGCGCAGTTTGCCTCGGGCAAGGCGGGGCTTTAGGATATTTGCCGCATCTATCGCACCCTCTGCCGCACCTGCGCCCATTATATTGTGGACCTCGTCGATGAACAGTATGACGTTCCCCGAATTTTCGGCTTCTTCAAGGCAGACTTTAAGGCGTTCCTCGAAATCTCCACGGTATTTCGCACCTGCCAGCAGCAGAGTTATATCAAGGGAGAATATGCGCATATCTGCCAGCTTCGGGGGAACACTGCCCGACATTATCTTCACCGCAAGACCCTCGGCTATGGCTGTCTTGCCGACACCTGCATCTCCCACAAGACAGGGGTCGTTCTTTGAACGGCGGCAAAGTATCTCCATGACACGGCGGAGTTCTTCCTCCCTGCCGATCAGCGGATCAAAGCCGATGCACACCGACGGTTCGGTGAGTTCTCTGCCGAAACGAGAAAGGGCTTTCAGCCTTGGCTGTGAACGAGATCTCATATCACCGCAGGAACAATCCGCCGAGATGTGTGAAGGCTCTGCCCCCAGTCTGCGGACTATGCGCTGCGCACAGCAGTCTTTAAGTCCCATAAGGGCAGAAAGTATATGCTCGGTGCCGATACTGCCCGATATTCCCTTATCAGCCGATGCATCTGACAAGGCTCTGCACACATTGAGCGTGAATGCGCTGTCGTCCGTAACACAAGGCGTGCCCCTGCCGATGAGATCATCTATCTCGGCGCTGACACCGTCATAGCCGATGCCGTGCCTTTCAAGCACCGCCTGGGCAGCGCCTGCCTTTGTCAGCGAAAGCAGTATATGCTCGGTACCCACGTAGGTATGCCCACGCTGGCCCGCAAGCAGCGCACTGCGGCGCAGGGTCTCCTCTGCCGCCTCGGTATAGCGGCTGTTTTCCTTATCGGTCTTTCCCATTAAAACACCTCCTTACAGAGTATCGACGAAATGCGGCGGTGTATTCACACATTTTCCTCTGATGCATAATATGTACCATAAGGCAAACGCCTTAGAAAAACGATCAACAAAGGAGAGATCATTATGAATTTTGGTTTTAACAACAGCTGGTGGATCATCATACTCATCCTCATCATCGGCAGCTGCTGCGGCAACGGCTGCGGCTGTGGCTGCGGAAATGACTGCGGCTGCAACAACGGCTGCGGATGCGGCTAAGATGACACAGGGGCGGTCATGCCGCCCCGTACATATCACAATATCAGACATATCAGCCCCGAGCAGCCCTCGTTTATCATGCGCTCGATGGTCTCCCGCAGGCGCAGCCTTGCATCGTCGGGGAGTTTTGAAAGCTTGGTATACAGCCCCTCGCTGACCAGTTCATGCAGGGATTTGCCGAAGATATTCGACTCCCAGATCTTATCGGGCGCTTGTTCAAGGTCGCTCATCATATAGGCTACCAGTTCCTGCGACTGCTTCTCTGAACCGACTATCGGGGCGACCTCGGTGTTTATCTCGGTGCGCACCAGATGTATGGCAGGTGCCTGGGCTTTCAGGCGTATGCCGTATTTGCCGCCCTGCCTTATCATCACGGGTTCTTCCAGCGAGAGCTCGGAAAGCTCGGGCATGACTATGCCGTAGCCCGTCTGTTCCATCTGCGAGATGGCGTCGGCGTACTTCGCAAAGCGCCGCCTTGTCTCCACAAGCTCCAGTATACGGGGCATGAGGTCGCTTTCATCTTTTATATCGAGCCCTGTAGCCTCGCCTATGACACGGTAGAAAAGCTCGCCTGCCAGCTGTGCCTCGATGACTGCCGTGCCGCTGCCCGGGTCGATGGAGGAGACTGTGCAGCGCTCCATGTATTCGCACTTGCCGACAGTTTCGGCACAATCGGATATCTGTCTTAAATTTTGTACACTTTCTGCCGCTTCACGGATATGTGCGAACACGGCTTCTTTCAGCCAATGCCCCTTGGCAAGGGTATTTATCCATGAAGGCATATTTATATCTATCTCACGGACGGGGAAAGCATAGAGCAGCTGTTCCATGATGGACCTGATGTCGTCCTCGTCCAGTTCCTGACAATTCACGGGGATAACGGCGGCGGAGTAACGCTTTGCCAGTTCCTCTGCCATAGCTTTGGCGGCGGAAGAATTTGGTGAAACGGTATTCAGCAGCACGGCAAAGGGCTTATCTATCTCTTTGAGTTCGGCTATCACACGCTCTTCCGCTTCCTCGTATTCCTCACGGGGCAGGTCGGTGATGGTGCCGTCGGTAGTTATGACGAGCCCTATGGTGGAATGTTCGGTGATGACCTTGCGTGTGCCGACCTCTGCCGCCATGTTGAATGGTATCTCCGTATCGAACCAGGGTGTCATGACCATACGGGGCGCATCTTCTTCAATATAGCCCACAGCACTCGGGATAATGTAGCCCACGCAGTCTATAAGGCGCACGCTGAACGATGTACCGCCCTCCAAAGCTATATCCACCGCTTCTTCGGGAATGAATTTAGGCTCGGTGGTCATGATGGTCCTGCCTGCCGCCGACTGCGGGAGTTCATCGGTCGCCCTTTCACGGCGGTAAGGGCTTTCGATATTGGGTATGACAAGATCTTCCATGAAACGCTTGATGAATGTGGACTTGCCCGTTCTCACGGGACCTACCACGCCTATATAGATATCGCCCCCTGTTCTTCTGGCAATATCCGAATAAATATCATTGCTCATAAGGCTGCCTCCTTAATTTCTGATGACCAGCATACGGCTGGCGGACATATGCTCCTCGGTAAGTTCGTTATCCTCCAGTATCGCTTCGGGGGAAGTTCTGCAGCGCTTGGCTATATCCCAGATATCCTCATTCTCGCCGCAGCGGCAAAGTCTGAGAGCGCATCTTCCGTCACGGCAAAGGGGTGCGGACTTATCCAGCTTAACGCCTGTGATGACCGTGACTTTGCTGCCGTCACGGTATCTGAGGGTCAGGCTTATCTCTGCTTTGGCTCTGACAGCACCGCCATCGTCAAGCACATAGGAACAGCCCGACACCTGCGCTGTGACCGATGCATCGGACGTGCCCTCGGGGAGCGTTATCTCGGCTTCGTAGGGGGACTGACCCTCTGCATGGAAGATGCCGCCCTCACCGCCTGTACCCAGCACGGAGAATTCTGCGCTGCCCGAAATGAGAGTTTTTCCGTCCTCACAGCGCAGAGTGGGACGGGTACAAGCAGCATAACAGCCGCAGACCTCACCCACAGTACCATCGGGGGCTTTCAGGGTACATTCAGCCGCAGCGGAAAGTTCCTGCCTGATGCGCCTGCCGCAGTATATCTCAGCTGTGCCGTCGGCTTCACAGGGATAATCGGTGGAGAACACATCGGTGACTGCCACGCCCGTGCCCGATCTTTCGGCGATGCAGGTCACGTTCAGGCTAAGTTCCCATTCTGCGGTCTTTTCCTCACCGCTGCCTGCGGTGACGGTACAGCCCGAGGGTATCACTTCCGTATCGACCTCAAAGCTGTCGTCGATGCCGTCCATATCTATTATCTGGCTGAACGGCATATCAAACCGCAGCTCGGAGACCACATCTTCGCCCCTTGAGTCGATGCAGGCATAGAGCACCGTAAGTTCAGCCTCGCCCTTGACCGCAAGCTTGCCTGCGACTATCCTGTGCTCGGTGCGTGTCAGGGTACAGCCGCAGCGCAGCACTGTGTTTATGGCAGGTTTGCCCTCGGGAAGTTCGGTCTGCTGGATCACTGTGATACGCTTTGAGGCACAAAGGCGTTTGACGGGATAGGTCAAAGTCTGTCTGCGCAGCTGTATACCGCAGCCGCTGCCACCTGTGATTATGGTGTGAGGCTGCATGGAAACGATGCGTATGCCTGCGCTCACCATGCCCCTGACATCAAGCCGTCTGCTGCCCCTGGCACGACAGCTTATGCCCTGGCACTCGGCGGAGATATGTACCTCGGGAGATATGCACTCCCCCGCTTCGAGGGTCTTTGAAAGACTCAGCTGCTGTTCGATGCAGTTTATGCGCCTGCTGCCGTCGGTGAGGTAGAGGACTTTCAGCGACATGCCGATCTCAAAGGTGAGCCTGCCGCCGCTGATGCTCTGTGATGTCACGGTGGGCTCGGCTGTACAGCGCAGCACACGGAAAACATCGGGGTAATAATCGGGCAGTACGATGTCACGCTCCATGGGTATCTCGGCTTTGGTATCGAGGATAGTCCGTGCCACGGATATCTCACTTGTCTCAAATCTTGTTCCGTCATTCATCATATGTTCCTCCTATGTTCGGTTCGGCTGTGTAAAGCGTTCTATAAAAATTTTATTCAGTTGGCTGTCGGATTATTACAGCAGAAGATTTGTTCTTCAAATATGAATTTTTTATAATTATGCAATAGTTACAGAATTAACAATAACCTATTGACAATTTATTTATATTGTGATATTATAATATAGAACTTTTTTATTCCCGTACAGAGAAAGAGAGACAAAAACAACTGCCATAAGGCGTGCAGAAGCGACGCAGAACATAACAGTTGCGGCATCTTCAT
This sequence comes from uncultured Ruminococcus sp., assembly GCA_902788785.1. Taxonomy (GTDB): domain Bacteria; phylum Bacillota; class Clostridia; order Oscillospirales; family Ruminococcaceae; genus Hominimerdicola. The sequence goes on along the minus strand of CADALT010000002.1, from coordinate 7,435 downwards.
GCAAAAACAGTCGGATCAAAACAGGCGGCAACGATCTGTTTTTTGAGGACGGAAGTGAGGTTTCAAAAAAATTTGAAACCTGTCATGAGGTGCGTCAGGGATAATTTACTGCGGCATGATAATGCACAGATGAAGATCTGCCTGCTGTGATCTTATATACGGCGAGCTGAAAAGTACAGGCTTATCCTCTGCAAGAAAAATATAGCAGAGCCTTGCTTTCATATGACAGATCTCAATGGATATCAGCTCGGTGACACGGGCTTTTCGGGACAATAGAGGAGATAGAAAAGTTTATTGGGGAACGTGAACGGTCCGTGGGCAGACACAAGCCGTACACACTTTGAGGACGAAAACTTTGAGGTTTTTCGGACTTGATAAATCATGCTTTGAGGTGTGGTATTTTGTCATGCTGTTAGTGTGATATTTTAAAGAGTTGGATCAAATAAGGAAGGCAGGAGAATGTAATGACGGATTTTTATTACCCTGTACTGGGTGACGAAGTCTCACTGCCGCTGTTTGTACTGGGCGCAGGCGCAAGGGACAGAGAGTGGCATTTCATAAGAGAAGAGGGATACCCCGGTTATCAGCTGATATACTGCACAAGAGGTGAGGGCATACTCAAGCTGAACAATACCGAATACAATGTCAAAACAGGAGATGCGATGTATCTTCCGCCCGACATACCTCATGAGTATTATCCCACGGGTGATGTGTGGGAGACCCACTGGATAGCTTTTTCGGGCAAAGATGTGCCGATAATGCTGGAGCATCTGAAGCTTGACAAGGCAAAGGTCATACACATCAACGACCTGACAGGGCTGGAGGCGATCTTCAAGAAGATGCTCTACCTGATGAAAACGAATTATTACTATTGCGGACACGAATGTTCGGGATACCTGTACCAGTTCCTCATCGAGTTGCACAGGGTAACAAATCTTCAGAACGGCAGCCGTGAGAGCGCAAAGCTTAACCAGCTGCAGCCCGTAATAAACTATATAGATACCAATTATGCCAACGAGCTGACTCTGGTTGAGCTGGCTGAACTCATCGACCTTTCACCGCAGTATCTGTGCAGGCTTTTCAAGGAATGTCTGAACCTGCGTCCCTTTGAGTATCTGGCTCGAAAGCGTATACAGCAGGCGAAGATACTTCTGCTGGAGGATCGCATGAATATCAACGAGATAGCCTCGAAGGTGGGCTACAACGATTGCAGCTATTTCTGTGCAGTTTTCAAAAAGCACGAGATGCTCTCCCCTGCGGAGTTCAGGTCGCTGCACAAAAAGGCAGGAAAATAAGGCCATACAAAAAAGCGGATGACACAAGCGCAGGCTCTATAAAGAAGTTTTATTCAGACACTTCTGTTGTATCACAGCAGAAGTGTCTTTGCGTTATTTAGCAAAGAGCCTGCTAAGTGAATAA
>CADALT010000002.1:0-6003 GCA_902788785.1 uncultured Ruminococcus sp. | reverse complement strand
AAGGTGTCCGCTTTGCGGACATATTTCAATATATCGCCAAAGGCGATACCTTAACTATTCACTATTAGTTATTCATTATTCACTTTTCATTTAGCAGCAAGCAACAGCTGTAGTTTTCAAATACTTCTTTATTGCTGCTGCGCTTAGTGCCATCCGCTTTTTTATTTTCAAAATTATTCTATCTGCAGCGACGCAGCCATTCTATAATATCCTCAATAGAAAAGCCCTGCTTTATCTTGCTTCTTTCGATCATGATATGTCTCTCCTTTCACGATATTCCCCGTTGTCTGTCTATAGTTTGACAGCATAAGCTGTCCGTACACACCGCTTGTGGAGTTCAGCTTGATATGCACGAAAGCTTATGCTGTCATGAAAATTATACCACAAAGTGCAGTTTTAGTCAAGTACAAACAACCAAAAGCGGAGAAACGGCAGCGCAGCGCCTGCGCTTATCGTTTCTCCGCAAGATCTTGTTATCAATCCATTGTAACGATCTCTTTGTAGAACTCTGCATAGTCCTTTCTCTTATCCTTAGTGAAGGCTATGGCTGTTCTGGGGTGCTGGTTGAGCAGACCTGTCATGAGGTACTGGAGGTCATAGCCCCAAACCACGCCGTCTTCACGCAGCTTGTTCATGTGATCCTCGATGAACCTGATAACGGGGTATACGTTGTACTTGGGATTCTTCAGGAAACCCAGCAGCAGTTCCATTGCGCAGTTGCCTGCACCTCTGCCCATGGAAGAATATGTAGCATCCAGCCAGTCTACGCCGTCGCCCACAGCCTCGATGGTGTTTGCGAAAGCCAGCTGCTGATTGTTATGAGCGTGTATACCCACCTTTTTGCCGTACTTGTCAGCAAACTCGGTGAAGATAGCTGCCAGTCTCTGGAGCTGCTCGGGGTACATCGCACCGAAGCTGTCCACGATGTAGAATACGTCTACAGGGCTCTGACCCAGTATATCCAGCGCAGACCTGAGATCGCCCTCCTGTGCGGTGGAGATAGCCATGATATTGCAGCTTACCTCGTAGCCCTTATTCTTAGCGTCCTCGATCATATCCACAGCTGTGGGTATCTGGTTGAGGTATGTAGCCACTCTGACAAGGTCTACCACGCTCTCCTCACGGGGCAGGATATCTTTTTTGTAGTTGCATCTGCCAACATCAGCCATGATAGCAATTTTGAGGTCAGTATCGTTATCGCCGACAACTGCACGCAGATCTTCCTCGCTGCAGAACTTCCACTTGCCGAACTTGTTCACATCGAACATTTCCTTGTCTGCTCTGTAGCCAAACTCCATATAATCAACGCCTGCCTTGATATTTGCAAGGTACAGGTCGTGTACGAACTTATCGCTGAAATAGAAATCGTTCACCAGACCGCCGTCTCTGAGTGTTGCGTCAACTACCTTGACGCTGTCTCTGAAATTCATAAGATTTGATATTTCCTTCATCTTTCACAACTCCTCTGTATAATGTTTCACTTTAAAGCTTGTATGCTTTAAATCTTGTAAGCTTTAAATCACTAAAGCAAAGTATAGCACAATTCAATTTAAATTTCAAGTACCATCTCCAAATTTTAAGGACTGTTCACACATTTTTGTCAGTTTAACAGACTTTTCCATATCCGAAACGAAAAATTTAGTTTATTCCTGCCAAGTCCTTGACCACTTCGCCTGCGATTATAAATCCTGCCACCGTGGGGACGAATGCGGTCGAACCGGGCACGGAACGTCTGCCTGCGGGGGCTTCCTCATCGCTTGCCTTCGGGGTAAGAGGTGTTTCCTCGGAGTAGACCACTTTCAGCTTTTTGACCCCACGTTTTTTGAGCTCATGGCGCATTACTCTCGCCAGTGGGCAGACCTGAGTTTTATATATGTCAGCCACCCTGAATGCGGTGGGGTCGAGCTTATTGCCTGCGCCCATGGCTGATATGACAGGCACGCCTGCTTGCTTGGCACGCATGATGATCTCTATCTTGCCCGTTACCGTATCTATGGCATCAATGACGTAATCGTACTGCGTAAAATCGAACTCATCAGCGGTATCGGGCATGAAAAAGCAGCGGTGGATATTGACCTTGGTATCGGGGCAGATATCCTGTATGCGTGCGGCTGCCGCATCGACCTTATACTGACCCACTGTGCTGTGCAGTGCGATAAGCTGGCGGTTGAGGTTCGAGGCTGCCACGGTATCGTTATCGCAGAGGTCAAGCGTACCTATGCCGCTGCGTGCCAGAGCTTCCACCGCAGCACCGCCGACACCGCCCACGCCGAACACGGCTACTCTGCATTTTCTGAGTTTATCTATGGCTTCATCGCCCAACAGCAATGCTGTTCTTGAAAACTGACTTTCCATACTTCCTCCATCATTTCAATCGATATAAATACACCACAGCCGCTATTGCGGTCTCTGCGGCGAGTATCAGCGGCAGTCCCACAAAGAATTTCGGCTTGCGTATCTTATGGCGGAACACTGCCATGCCCGACAGCGCACCCACTATGCCGAGAACGCCGCACCACATCAGTGCAGCTTCGGATATGCGCCATTTATGGGACTTTGCTTTGAGCTTATCTGCGCCATAAACCGCAAATACCGCCAGATTTACGGCGGCATAGACAAGCAGTATCAACTTAACGGGACTCATTCTTCATCACCTTTATCAAAGGCATATATATCCATGCCTATCTCCGCACCTGTATCGTGGCAGAAGTCCACGACCTCCTCCGAGAACCAGACGTAAGGCGCTTGTTCATTATAGATATGGGGCACGACCATTATGCAGTATTTAAGCCCATACTGTGCTTTAAGGGCTTTTAGCTGTGCTGTCAGCGGTGCAAGGGTGCGCACCAGTTTGAGCACCTGTTCGCAGGCATCCTGCTCGGGGGACTTTACCTTGACGCAGTCAAAGCAGGAGAACTCGTATTCACCGCTGCCGTTTCTGCGAGGGCTCCCCTTTTTGAAACTGCGGAACGGGCTTATCCCAAGCTTTTCCTCTATCACCTTCGGGTCGAAGTCAGCACCCTCGATACCGAAATACGAATAACAATGAGATCTATCCATCTGCCTTTGCCTTTCTTCTGCGAAGCCCCTTAAAGAACTCCGACAATATGCCTGCGCACTCTTCTTCCAGCACACCGCCCACACATTCGGGCTTATGGTTATAGGGCAGTGCGAACAGGTCTATGACACTTGCGCAGGAACCTGCTTTTTTATCATATGCCCCGAAAACCACACGCTCTATCCTGGAATTTATCACGGCACCTGCGCACATTGGACAAGGCTCCAGCGTAACATAGAGCTCACAGTCTATCAGCCGCCAGCCACCAAGTTTACGGCTTGCTTCATCTATGGCGATGATCTCTGCATGGGTCAGGGGCGACCTGCCGTACTCACGGCGGTTGAAACCTCTGCCGACTATCTCGCCTGTGGACTTCTTGACGACCACCGCACCCACGGGCACTTCATCCTCTGCTGCTGCAAGGGCTGCAAGCTCCAGCGCCTTGCGCATATACATCTCGTCCTTTGTCATAAAAATCTCAGGGTGACTACTGTCATTATCAGGGTACTTATGAACCACATTGCCACGGTATTCGAGGAGAGCATAAGCTGTATCTTCTTCATGAAACTCAGTTCTGAGCCCGACTGGCGGATATTGAATGACCAGCCGTGCAGATTATTCAGCCTTGAATAGGTTATGATCGATGCGGCACATATGAGCATATAGACCGCTATTGTCATTATATCACCCATGGGTTCGCTCAATATGCCCGTGAGCAGCAGCACATAGTTCAGCGACGAAGATATGGTATGCATCAGCACCGCTGTCCTGATAGAGCCCGAGCGTATGGTGAACACACTGATGACAGCCGAACAGCAGATAGCATAGCCCATATACGAGATATCATAGAAACAAAGTCCGCAGGCAAGGCTCGAAACGACCACTGCGAATGAGTCGCCGAACTGGCGGAAGCTCTGCAGCACAAGTCCCCTGAAAAACAGCTCGCACAGCACCGGCAGCACGATACAGTTATAAAGCAGCGATACCACTATCGCAGGGAAACCTGCATTATTGAACATATAGACCTGTATGCTGTCCACATGGATATGCCCCAGTATTATCGAAAGGATAGAGCTTGATATCCTGCACACTACGGAGATCATCATCATGAGCACCGTAGCATAAAATCCGAAAGAGCCCATGGGTTTTCCGCTGGGCAGTGCCACCACCGATGGCAGCTTAGTGCGTACCTTATAGATGAATATCGCCGTCAGATATTTCATCAGGTCAACGCCCATGGTAATGAAACACACAGGCATAGGGGATTCACCAAGAGTATTCCTCTCGGAATAGTATATGGCATTGCATACCCGACCATCGTTAAAAAACACGGAAATAAGATATTTTGCCACATCAAACACCAGCATGACCAGCATTACTGTGCCGAGCAGTCTCAGACAGTTATGCAGAGTCTCCTGCTCGGCGGCATCGGCACCGTGTTTGATAAAGCCCTTACCTGCCATATATGAATGTTCTCTTGTATCCTGAACATAGTTGAATGAATACTGATTTTTATCATCTGCACGCCATTTGAAATAGGCTTCGTCATAAGCCTTATCCTGATTCTGATAGGTCCTCTCCTGCGCCACGTTGCGCACGAAGTCCTTATCTTTTTTCTTAGCCATGCTTTCACCTCTTAAAAATAGTTATACACATATGATTATATCACATTCGCACTGATTTGTCACCCATTTAACAAAACTTTTACATAAAAAACAGCCCGACACCTTTACGCCCATGAAAAACATGGTCACGGGCGGCTCGGCTGTCGGACTGTACATTATTCTATTCTTCAGTAGTAACGGGAGCTGTGAAGTAATTGCCCCACGCATAACCCTCCTGACCATCATACTCAACATAATACCAGTTGTTCTCGTTGCGTATGAACTTAACATCCACACCTGCGGGTATGGTCGCAAGGGTCGCTGAGTTGGATGACGGATCGGGATGCAGCAGCACTGCACCTGTACACTTTATGGTCTGTACATCCTCATCCTCTTCTTCCTCTTCCTCCTCTTCGTCACTCTTTTCCTTCTTGGGCTTCTTGGTAGCCTCGGTCTCTGTGACGGTCTCGGTCTCCTTGGGAGGCTCATAATCGGTAGAGGTTATAACGCCTGTCTGGGTGGGATCTGCAGCGTTCTTGGTAAACAGATTTTTCGCAAACAGCATTATTACCACAACTACGATGAGCAGGGTTATCATTATGGCGATTATACCCTTTACTACTGCACCTATAGCTGCGGTCTCATCTTTCTTTCTTCGTCTCGGTCTGTTATTATCATTCCTGCTGCCCTGTCTGTTAGGACGGGGGCGCTGTGCACTGTACTGTCTTGAAGGATGAGCGGACTGCTGCCTGCGCTCTCCATACTGTCCCTGACGTTCGGGATTGCTTCTATACTGATTATTATCGGGCATCTGCCTGTCTTCCTTTCCGAAAGGTATGCTTAATACCGCACTGATGCGGACTCTCTCAAAAATAGTTTACCCTACTATTATACATTTTTAAACATGATTTGTCAATTAAAATTTGGTTACAGTGTCGTAAGGTGGGGTTTGAATGAAACGGCACAGTTACCGAAAGCGCTTTGATCTCAGCGCTAATACTTTTCAAGATGAAATAAAATACGATACAATAAGAGCTATCCGATACGAAAAAGGATCGGATAGCTCGTTATTTTTATAATGTTATCAAATTGTTATCATGATAAGGGATCTTAGCATGGTTGCACCCTGATTTTCTAGGTGGGTACTATTCCCACTCCCCAGATTTCAATCAGCACTAAACAAATTTGTTTAGGCGATTTGCTTTCTGGTATCTCAGTTATACATTTTGCTCTGTACGATACTGCCCACTGATGCCAAGTTATCATTTTATTAGCGCCATGATAACAAAAACCAGCGACTTATAGGAGAATATGTGCCCGGTGGCTTGCTCCTTATTTGGT
>CADALT010000001.1 GCA_902788785.1 uncultured Ruminococcus sp. | reverse complement strand
CTACCACAAGTATTGCTGATACAACAGAGCAAAGTATCAGTTTGTTTTTTGTATTCATTTCTTGGTTGCCTTTCAAATTTGAGATTACTCCATAAAATTACGATTATAATTGTAACAATTATAACAGATAATTACGGTATTGTCAATAGAAATGCCATAGTGCTTCTGACTTTCAATCAGAAATACTATGGCTTAATGCTTCTATATGAGTACCGACTTTCATGCCCTGCTTTGTATCAAAAATTATTTTTCCTGTGTTCAACGTAGAAAAACAGTCCGCCCACCGCCGTCAGGAGAAGTCCGCAGGCTATCATGGTGTGACCTGTGGCAGATGGATTTGCATATTCGATATAGTAAGCATCCGTATCGGCTGAAGAGTAGTATATCTTTACTTTGTCGCCGTTTTGGTATATGTGTTCGGTCTTATCTGTCACAAGCTGCTTGCCGTCGAATATCGTTTCATCATCGGGTTCGATGACAGCCTGATAAAGCAGATGTTGAGTCGAACGTCCGTAGTTCCTTGTGGGATGACTGACCTGTTCGACCGATACCACTGTGCCTGTTGTCTCGACCTTGCATCGTTTTACCAGATCACGCTGATGTGAATAACCGAAGATGCCGTAAAGTGCCATGGACACACCGAACAGTACTCCCATTATTGCCAGTCTGTTTTTTGCTGCAAAATTGCAGATCGTCATATTAAATTACCTCTTTCTTTTGTCTTTTTCTATATTATAATGTCTGTTTAACTTTTTCTGTTCAATGTTAAGCTTAGTCAGACGTCTGTCCTGCTGCCGCAGATGGGGCAGATGCGTTCTGCATTTTCGAGCTTTGCACCGCATTCTCCGCAGTATTTTGCAGGGGATGGCTGCTGCATCGGCTGACCCACAGGCTGCTGCCTGTTCATGGGTGCAGGGTTCTGACCGATGGGGGAGTAACCGTAGCCCTGCGGTCTCTGAGGTGCCTGATAACCGTTATGCATAGGCTGGACGGGTCTGCCGTGATTTTGCATACCGTTCATCGGCATATTGTTGGGATAAGGCTGCTGCATCGCACCCATGGGAGGTCTCTGTGGCTGCACCATGGGCTGACCATAGGGCTGCTGAGGCAACCCTGCACTCATTGCACCCACAGGTACACCCTCTTCCTTATCGCTGGTAGTGCCTCTCATATCCTGATATGCACCGTTAAGGTGTTCATAGTAGTATCTGTTGTATATGGGCTGGTCTTCACGCTTGCCCTTGCGAATGGTGAGTATCATCAGCACATACACGATTATCATTATAACGATAACTCCGATCACTGTTACAACAGGGAACCATTCGGGCGCATTCTCTGCCTCGTTTGCCATCAGGAAGAAGTCGTAAAGTGCGTGTATCACCACGGATATTACGTAGGCTTTGCGCTGTGGGTTTTTATCCTGCTGTATGTCGTTGTACTTTTTGTACTTCGAGATACCGAAATAGTATCCCATGAATATTCCAGTGCAGGCGTGCAGCGGGACAGAAAGCACAGCCCTCAGTATGCCTGTGCCTATACCGCCGCCCAGAACATAAAGTATGTTTTCAAACGTCGCAAATCCCAGTGCTGCTGCCGCACCGTAGATCAGTCCGTCATAGGTGTTGTCAAAGGCACGGTCGTGGAATATCATTAGCTTGAAAGAGAAATACTTGCAGCCTTCCTCGACCAGTGCGACCACCAGCATCGTCTCGATGAGTACATATAATACCGTATTTATAGGCAAGCCCATCGACTTGAATACAGCTTTCTCTAAGGCTTCGCCCAAAAGTTCCAGTATCATTGCGATTATGGTCGAACCCACGCTTATACCGAATACTTTGGCTATTTTCTTGAACGGTTCTCTGGCAGCTTTTGCGTTTTTTATGACTATGAAAAAAATGACAAATGTTGGCAGGATTGCGATAGTAAGTAGATTCATTCTGTTGACCTCCGTATTATATTCAGATTTCTGTTCCGGATGTTCTTATATAGTGGAAAAGGTATTGCTGGGCGATACCCTCAACACCCTTGGTGCATTCAGGCAGACCATCGGGGTACCAGTTTGCCATCACACGCTTTACCCATACATCTTTCGGGAAAGCCTCTGTTCTGTAAAAGCCGAAAAGCAGCGCACATTCTGCGACCTTTGGTCCTACGCCCTTTATGGTCTGCAAAAGTTTTCTTGCATCATCTATATCCATTTTGGCTACCTTATCAAGGTCTATCTCGCCGCTTCGTATCCTGCTTATGGCATCGACCAGGTACTTTGCACGAAAGCCTGCCCTGAGATAGGAAAGACTGTCTGCGGTCTCATCAGCCATATCCTCGATGGAGGGATAGCCGCCGTAATGCTCGCACAGTCTGCCGATTATGCCCTTGATACGTGGTATATTGTTGTTCTGGCTGATTATGAAAGAAGAAAGCGCCTCCCACTTATCCTGCCTGAGTATCCTTATGCCGCCTGCGTAGGCACAGGCTTTGGAAAGTGTCTCGTCCTCGGAAAAACGGCGTTTTAACTCACCGTAATCGGTCTGCAAGTCGAAATAATCCGCCCAGACCTTCTCCATATCCTCCACGGTAGTATCATGCAGCCTGAATACACCGTCTTCTTCCTCACGGCTGATGGTAAGCTTTTTATTTAGGAAAGCACCGCTGTAAGTATCAGCACCTGTTTTCTCCCACCTGAAAGCCTGACCGCAGTCAAGGGTCTCGTCCAGGTCGAAGTCGGGCTGTTTGAGCAGTATATCCTTCCCATCTTTCTTTATATCCATTATCTACACTCCATCCTGCCACGCAATACATTCGGGCAGTTTTGTATTTTTGCAGAAGCTGTGCATACATCGTAAAGCGTCATCAAGGCTTATGACCGTATCCTCGGGTGCTTCCCATTCGGTGCCGCCCACAGTGAATGTGACCGACCTGTCACCGCAGCCCTTTGACATATACATCACGCCGTCTTCATCAGCAAAATAATGCACGCAGGCATATTCTTCGCAGATCAGCAATACCAGCGCAGGAAAAGGCGCATCTTTACTGATCCATATCTCTTCCGTACCTTTTTCGGAGCATTTGCGGATCAGTTCTTCCGCCTCCTGTGCTGTATCTGGGATGATATCGCCGTCACTTTTGCTTATCAGCATAATATCCTCCTGTTTTATGCATAAAACACTTGCAAAATCTTCTGAAATACATTATACTATAAAAGCAGACATTTTTCAAGTGTTTTTTAGTTTTCCGAATGAAAGGAACGATCATATGAGAGAAAGTATACTGACTATTCCCGTTACCGAGATCTTCGAGCCTAAATGCGGCTGTCCCATATGCAGGCTGCGTGATACCCTCGAAGAGCGAACGATCGACTATATAATGGGTGCCGCCATGATGGAGCCCGATGTACGTATCGAGACCAACAAGCAAGGTTTCTGCAAACTGCATTTCGAGCAGATGCGTGGCTGCAAGAACCGCCTTTCGCTGGCACTCATGCTTTCGACCCACCTGCAAAGCTTGCAGAAAGATGTGCTCAAGCGCAAGAACATATTTGAGGGCAAAAGCGCCAAGCAAAAGCGTGTATCCGCAGTAAATAACGACTGTTTTGTGTGCAGCAAGATCGAGTGGGGGATGTCCCGTATACTCGTGACGCTTTTTGAGCTGTATTCAAAGCAGGAGGAGTTCCGCAAGCTGTTCTCCGAGCAGGAGATGCTTTGCCTGCCGCATTATGATATGCTGGTATCGGCGTGCGGCGATCATATGGACAAAAAGCTCCAGCCGCAGTTCAAGCAGGCTTGCGCCGACCTTACCGAGAATTATCTGGCTCAGCTGGAAAAAGATGTTACCCATTACTGTAATATGTATGACTACCGAAACAACGGTTCAGACGCTGATTGGGGCAACTCAAAGGACTCTATAGAGCGTGCCATCAAGTACCTGACCACCAGATGATGTGTATCTGTAACTAAATCTGTAACCAAACTGTAATACTCACATCTGATAATTATCCTGTTTTTCGTACAGAATATGGCAGGTAAAAACAATAGGCGCAATGCAGTTTGTGATGTACAAAAATCTGTACAAAAAGGCATTTTTCGACACAAAACAAATTCACACCGCCCCGAGAACGGGTTATAGCTTGATAATCGACCCGAACCATATTTTTACACCTGTCATGTTAATACTTAGGACATATATTACAGCAAAAAATATGAACGGCTTTCACCAATTTTTCACCTTGAAGTACATATTTTTGAACACGACAAAGTTTTTCAACACAGTTCAGAAATGTTGAAAAACGTGAAAATAATCGTGATTTTCAACCGTTTCAACAGAGTTTTCAACATTTTTGTTGATTTGAGCGGTTGAAAAATATGAGTTTTCAACTTTTCAACCGCATTTTGTTGAAAAGAGGTCTGTATCCTGTTTAAAAGTGGATTTCACAGGGTGAGGGGTCGAGGCTAACTTTATTTAGAGCATCATCAGAAAGATATTTGAAATTAGGTGTACAAATAATGAACAAATTTATCTGCTGTTTTTTGCCCCTTTAACAGTATAAAACAGGTGGTGCAGAGGGATAAATTTATACGGCTGTAAAGAATATGCAGAACAATCAGTAAGTCGGGCGTTATGATACCAAAATGCAAAAGGATCAAGCACTCGTTACATTGATGATAGATGTATCTGTAGTTTCAGCGGCGCTGTTCTGATTGAAGCAAAATCGCTAATTTCTGACCGTACATTTGTTTAAAATATACAAAATCCTCATCAGCTATTGGCTTTTGAGGATTTTTATGTTATAATTAAGAATAATTGTTTGTTTGAAGGAAATGAAGTATGAAAGATAATAAAGTAAATGATAAGAGATCTGCCGATAGGGCAGATGAGGAGCTTATCCTCGGGCGCAACCCCGTTATCGAGGCGCTCAAAGCCGATAAGCTCATAGATATGATCTTCGTAAATCCCGATGCAAAAGGCTCTATCTCGCTGATACTCCGACTTGCCAAGGAAAGGGATATCCCCGTAAAGCAGGTACGTGAGGTCAAGCTTGACAGCATGGCAGGGGGTGCATCGCATCAGGGCGTTATAGCTGTGGGTGCCTGTGCCGAGTATGTTGAAGTCTCGGATCTGTTGGATATAGCCGCTCAGCGTGGCGAGGATCCGTTTATTATAATATGTGACGAGATCGAAGATCCCCATAATCTCGGCGCTATAATACGTACCGCCGAGGCTGCGGGCGCACATGGTATCATCATACCTAAAAGACGCAGCGCATCGCTCAATCATACGGTGTTCAAAACTTCCGCAGGTGCTGCCAGCTGGTTGCCTGTGGCAAGGGTCGCAAATCTTGCGGCAGCTGTTGATGAGCTGAAAAAGAGCGGCGTTTGGATATATGGCACCGACGGCGCAGGAGAGAGCTATTCGGGTGTCGATCTTAAAGGTCCCATCGGGCTTGTGGTAGGTTCCGAGGGCTTCGGCATGGGAAGGCTCATGAAAGAAAAATGCGATTTCCTGCTGAGTCTGCCGATGGCAGGCAAGATAACCTCGCTGAATGCTTCCGTAGCGGCGGGTATATTTATGTATGAGGTAGTGCGACAGCGCAGCCTCTGATAGGTTTGGAGTGATAATGATTGGCTGATAAGTTTTCCATAGACGATCTTTTGGCGGAATTCAGCAAAAACAAAAATACAGATACAGAAGATACAGCCGACGTTGATAAGGAGTATTTTTCAACTGATACGGCAGATGATATAAAACCTGTTCAGGCTGTCATACCCGACCTGCCTGATATTGATACAGATGATGAGCTCGATGAAGCGTCACTGCAAAGAAGCTACGATAATTCACGTTCAAAACTGGATAGTGTGCTCGATGGAAATGCGAGCGATGCTGCAAGGCGCATAAGCGAGCTGTCCGATGACAGCGGCAGGAACAAGCGTCCGGGCGCAGCTTCCGACCAGCCTGTTAAACGCACGAGCGTCAAGGATATAAGGCTCGGACTTACGGGCAAGATACTGCCCAGGACCGAGGAATTGGATAATGACATCATTCCCGATGATGCGGACTATATAAAGAAGTCGAAGGCGCTGCATGAACACCGCCGCAAGAAGATAGAGAGCTTTGTGCTTGACCCTGTGGAGGAAGATGAGCCCGAAACAGCAGTGCGTTCTTCGGGCAGGAGAAAGACCGTCAACGGTCAGAAGGAGTTCGAGAATTTTGAGGATGCTCCCGACATACTTAATGATATCCTCCATGTGAAGAACAATCTGTTTTTAAGACTTTGTGTGCTGCTGTTCACAGGACTTACCAGTCTGCTCATAACAGTGGCTAACGATCTGGATCTTCCTCTTATAAGGATGTTCGACAGGAAAGTTTCGCCGTCGTCTTATTTGTTTGTAAATACCATAATGGGGTTGCTGGCGCTGGGTGTATGCTATACGGTCATGAGCGCAGGCGTGCGAAATATGCTGGTAAGAAGACCCGATAACGACTCCATCGCTGCTTTGGGCATATTCGTGAGCGTTATCGCAGGTATCGCAATGCTCTTCCAGCCCGATTCAATAAGCAACGGTTTCTACCATGTGTATATATCTGCTGCAATAGTTGGGCTTATCTTCAACACTCTGGGCAAGATGATGATAGTCCAGCGCACGGAAAAGAATTTCCGCTATATCGCAGGTGATTTTGACAGATATGCAGTGGGCTGTGTGGACAGTGATATGGCTTCGGGCTTCGGCAGGGGAGCTGTACCTTCAAATGTGAATATGAGCTGTATGCGCAAGACCGAGTTCGTTGAAGATTTCATGAAGAACAGCTATTCCTCGGATATCTCCGATGACTTTGCCAAGCGCTCGGCACCCATCATACTTATCTTGGGCGTTATCACGGGACTGCTGAGCTTTGTTTTTGAAAAGAGCGCTAATACAAGCGTTGAGAAGATATATACCGCACTTGCGGCAACATCGGGTACGATAACCATGTGCTCATCACTGTCGCTGATGCTGGCAGTAAATCTGCCGATAAATAAGGCTGCGAATAAGTTTTTGCAGTTCTCCTCGGTGATACTGGGCTACAGTGCGGTGGACGAGTATTCGGATACCAATTCTATCATTGTTGATGCAGCACAGCTTTTCCCAAAGGAGAGCGTTGATCTTGTGAACCTGAAGCTTTTGTCTACAGATTCTCTTGAGGAATGTATACTCATGGCGGCAAGCCTTACTTATCAGGCTGACAGCGTGCTGAAAAATTCTTTCTATAAGATACTGAAGGGCAAGCTCGATATGCTCTATCCCGTGGAAAGCTATATTTATGAGGATGAACAGGGGCTTTCGGGCTGGATAGACAATAAGCGTGTACTGCTTGGAACAAGGCGCCATATGGAAAATCATTCCATAGATGGTCTGCCGCCGGTTTCCAAGGAAAGCGAGTACGGCAAGGGCAATGTGATACTCTATCTGTCCATTTCGGGCGTGGTATCAACTATGTTCGTGGTCAGGGTAACACCTTCCATCTCGGTGACGAAGTGGATGCAGGCGCTTGAACGTGAGGGCATAGTTACCGTTGTCAGAAGTGTTGACGGATTTATCTCCGAGAGATTTCTGGAAAGGCTCTTTGAGCTTGATCAGGGTTCGCTGAAGATCCTGCCTTTCAGGTATCATAAGGAATATGAAGCTGAAACAGGCTACACCGAGAAGATGTCATCTTCGATGATGTGCAGCGGACATTTCCCGGCATTTGCTATGCTGATAACAGGTGTAAAGCGCATAAGATCTGCTTCACAGCTTGGCATAGCGATTCAGGTGGGCTCTGTGGCACTGGGCGCAGCGCTCTGTATAATATCCATGGTAATGGGTTCGTTCTCACAGATAACACCGTCACTGGTGGTGGCTTATCATGTGATATTCTCCCTGATAACCATGCTGATGCTCGAAACCAAGAAAATATAGCTTAACGATACCGTCGGTACGCCGACGGTATTTTTTTGCGCTCCTCAAAATATATTTATATGGAGGAGTTGATGGTATGTTGAAGTTTTGGGCTTTGCTGACAGCGGCGCTGCTGTTTACCGGCTGTACTGTGTCGGGACGGCATGATGACAGTCATGACCTGTGCAGATGTTCCCCTGCGCCGCAGATGACAGATGAGTGTGAGCGGCTTTCCTCAGAAATGCAGGAAGAAAGCTTTGTTAAAGCAATGTGGATCTCCTATATCGATTTGTTACCTATGCTTGAAAATGGTACTGCGGAAGATTTCAGGGATAAATTCAGTGAAGCCTGTGAAAACGTCTGCGAAATGGGCTTTAACACGCTGTTTGTTCATGTGAGGGCTTTCGGAGATGCGCTCTATCATTCAAATATTTATCCGCCTTCCGATATGGCAGGGGACTTCGATGCACTGGAGATAATGTGCGATACAGCCCATGAACACGGACTTGAACTCCATGCGTGGATAAATCCTCTGCGCTTGCAGACTGCGGACAGGCTGGCGGCACTTGAAGGCTGGCAGACCTATGATTGGTACTTATCGGGGACCGGAGAAGTGATGGAGGTCGAGGGTGACGAACACCTCTGGCTCGACCCTGCTTTTTCGGAGGTAAGGGACTTCATCGCAGAGGGTGCGGCGGAAATTGCAGGTAATTACGAAGTAGACGGCATACATTACGATGATTATTTCTATCCTACCACCGATGAGACTTTCGATGCGCAGTGCTATTCGCAGTTTTCGGAGGGCATAGGTCTTGAAGACTGGCGCATGGAAAACATCAACAAGCTGTGCCGTGAGATCTATAGTAAAGTAAAGGCAAAAAATGAAAACATCACGGTAAGTATCTCGCCCCAGGGAAATATCGGGAACAATTATGACCTGATGTATGCTGATGTGGCAAAATGGTGTGCCGAAGAGGGCTACTGCGATATGATGATACCCCAGATATATTTCGGCTACGATAACAGCGTGAAGCCTTTTCTGCGGACTTTAGATGAGTGGCGTGCACTCTGTGGAGCACCCGAGCCGAAACTCGTCATAGGGCTTGCCGCCTATAAGATAGGCACGGAGGACGATTTTACCGATAACGTGGGCATTATAGCCAAACAGATAGCTGACTGTGCCGAATGCGGAGGTGTGGCTGTTTATACTTACAGCAGCTTTTTCGGTGAAGACAGCAGCGACCCGAGGATAATTTCCGAAAAACAGGCAGTCTTGGCTGCACTGGACGAATGTTAACAAAATCTAAAATATTGCTATTCATTTAAAATTTGTTTTTTTGCCTATTGTAATTTGATCTGAAATGATGTATAATAAAGCAGATAATGAATTTTCGGAGGAATGCAGTTTGTTTAAGATAGTCAGAAGAAAGCAGCTTAACGGCAGCGTCGTTTTGATGGATATCGATGCACCGTTCATTGCTAAAAAGGCTGATGCAGGTCAGTTTGTCATCGTAAGATCGGATGAGTACAGCGAAAGGATCCCCCTTACCATTGCGGATTTCGACAGGGAAAAGGGTACAGTTACTATTATTTTCCAGACCATTGGCGGTTCTACCATGACCCTTGCCGCACTTAATGAGGGCGATGAGATAAAGGACGTTGTAGGTCCTCTCGGTACTGCTACAGAGTATGAAAAAGGCATAAAGAAGGTGGCTGTGGTAGGCGGCGGTGTCGGCTGCGCAATTGCTTATCCCCAGGCCAAGAAATTACATAATATGGGCGTTGATGTGCAGCTTATCGCAGGCTTCCGCAATAAGGATATAATAATCCTCGAGGAAGAGATGCGCAAGGAAAGCACACAGCTGCATATCTGTACAGATGACGGCTCCTACGGCTATCACGGCTTTGTTACAGATAAGCTGAAAGAACTTATTGACGGCGGTGCTGATTTTGATGAGGTAATCGCCATAGGTCCCGTGCCTATGATGAAGTTTGTCTGTCAGACCACAAAGCCCTACGGCATAAAGACCATAGTTTCCCTCAATCCCATAATGATCGACGGCACAGGTATGTGCGGCGGATGCAGAGTAAGGGTCGGCGGCGAGATAAAGTATGCTTGTGTCGATGGTCCCGACTTTGATGGACATGAGGTGGATTTTTCCGAGCTTGTAAAGCGTAACTCCACTTACCATGAGGCTGAAAAGCTCCATGTTTGCAGACTTATGGGAGGTGTTAAGTAATGGCTGATATGAGACCCAATAAAATTCCTGTGGCTGAGCAGGAGCCCGAGGTAAGGGCACATAATTTTGAGGAAGTAACACTGGGCTATTCGCTGGAAAAGGCAGTGCGTGAGGCAAGAAGATGCCTTAACTGCAAGAACAAGCCCTGTATGAACGGATGTCCCGTGGGCGTAAGGATACCCGAGTTCATCGCAAAGGTGGCAGAGGGCAACTTTGAGGATGCCTATGAGATAATCAAGACCACCAACTCACTGCCTGCGGTCTGCGGACGAGTATGTCCTCAGGAAAATCAGTGCGAAGGCAAGTGCGTCCGTGGAATAAAGGGCGAGCCTGTTTCCATAGGCAGACTTGAACGTTTCTGCGCCGATTATATGCGTGGCAAGGAAACAAGAGTAAATCCTGCACCGAAGAACGGTCATAAGGTGGCTGTCGTAGGCGGCGGTCCCAGCGGACTTACTGCTGCGGGCGATCTGGCAAAGCTTGGCTACGAGGTAACAGTGTTCGAGGCTTTCCATACCGCAGGCGGCGTGCTTATGTACGGTATACCCGAATTCAGACTGCCCAAGGCTATCGTCCAGCATGAGATAGATGATCTGGAGAAGCTGGGCGTTAAGATAATGACGAATATGGTCATCGGCAAGGTGCTCTCTGTTGATGAGCTTTTCGAGATGGGCTATGAGGCTGTCTTCGTAGGTTCGGGCGCGGGTCTGCCCAGATTTATGGGTATCGAGGGCGAAGGGCTTATCGGCGTATATTCCGCTAACGAGTACCTGACCAGGATAAATCTCATGAAGGCTTACAGAAATGAATATGCCACACCTATCATGAAGTCTCAGAAAGTCGCAGTAGTAGGCGGCGGCAACGTGGCAATGGACGCTGCACGTTCTGCTCTCAGGATAGGCGCAAAGAAGGTCTATGTAGTTTACAGACGTTCCATGGACGAACTTCCTGCACGTAAGGAAGAGGTACACCACGCAATTGAAGAGGGCGTTGAGTTCCTGACACTCAATAATCCCGTTAAGCTTCTGGGTGATGATAACGGCAGAGTGCGTTCGGTAGTCTGTCAGAAGATGGAGCTGGGTGAGCCCGACGAAAGCGGCAGAAGAAGTCCTGTAGCTATCGAAGGTTCGGATTATGAGCTTGATGCTGATACAGTCATCATGGCTATCGGTACATCTCCCAATCCGCTGATACGCAATACCACTCCCGGACTTGAAGTCAACAAGAGAGGCTGTCTCATCGTCGATGAAACAGAAGCTACCTCCAAGGAGGGCGTATACGCAGGCGGCGACGCTGTTACGGGTGCCGCTACAGTTATCCTCGCCATGGGCGCAGGCAAGAAGGCAGCAGCAGCTATCGACGCTTATATCAAGGCTAAAGAGAGCGGCATCGACGGTTAAAACGCTGATGAGATCCTGTGAAAGTAAAATATTTGTTAAAACACTTGAATAGTAAGCAGTTTTCTGATATAATCATAGTATCTTTTAATTTTATCGGGAGGCAGTAAAATGAATTACTTACAGCTTATGACAGCTTTAGCGGCTGACGTTGAACAGCCCGGTGCAGCAGGTTATCTGCTTACATTCGCACCCCTTGCACTGATACTCGTATTCTTCTATTTCTTCGTAATGAAGCCCCAGAAGAAGCAGGAGAGACAGGATAAGGAAATGAGAGATAATATCGGCGTGGGTGATGAGATAGTCACAAACGGCGGTATCGTCGGACTTGTTACACAGGTCAAGGATGACACTGTAGTTATCGAAACAGGCGGCGACAGAAGCAAGATACGCATCATGAAATGGGCTATCGCTAAGGTCGTTACTGTTGATGATGACAATAGCAAGGATAAAGCTTGATATTTGAGCCTGCCTTTTTTAGGCAGGCTTTTGTCATATTATAAGCCCTGTGCGCATATCATTTAGCTGAGATGATATAAGCATGGGAGGTCGGTTTGATGAGAAAGCAAAAGTCGGACAGGATGCGTTTTGCGGGCGTGGTGATGCAGCAGCTTGTGGCAGTGTTTGCTACTTTCGGAGTGATATTTCTGCTGCTGTGCGTGTTCTCCTTTATGACGGCGCATTTGGATGCAAGCGACTCGGTATTCGCAGGAATGTCAACGGCTGCACTGTTTATCGGGGCGTATGTGGGCGGCTATGTCTGCGGCAGGAGAAGAAAACGCTGCGGCTTGATGATGGGTGCAGTGACAGGTCTGCTGGTGTTTCTGGTGATACTGGCGCTGGGAAGTATATTTCTTGGCGCAGCGGAAGGCTTTTCTCATATGGGCAAACTGTTTTTGACCGTGGCTGCGGCGGCTGTCGGAGGTGCGGTAGGGGTCAATCATAAGAAAAATGTTTAACATGACAAACTTCGATACCAAATTGTTACCTGATTTGACAAATATTTATATTGCGTTAATAGTTCATTCATAAAAAGAAGAGCGAAATATGGTATAATATTTGTAAATCAGTATATGGAGGTATGACGTATGAAACATATCAAGACTATCAACAAGGCAAATCTGAAGGAAACAGCTGCTAAGGGCGGCTGCGGCAAGTGTCAGGCTTCATGTCAGTCTGCTTGCAAGACTTCCTGCACAGTAGCTAACCAGAAGTGCGAAAAGGAAGCTTGATCGGATGACCGTTCTGCGAAGGCTGTGGGTCTTCGCAAATAACGGGCGAGCACAGGTCAACTCTGTGGGGAAAGCTGACCCGCAGGGCTGAACTTTGGTCGCCCGTTTAATTTATTTTTGTGTTTGTAAGTCTGTATTGTGAGGGAAGAATATGATCCATAAGTTCAAACTATCAGGATATAATGTGCTGCTGGATGTCAACAGCGGCGGAGTGCATATCGTCGATGACCTTACCTATGACCTGCTGGACAGCGTAGAACCGCCTTTTGAGGATGCCTGTCCTGCGGAGGTAATAAATAAGCTTTCAAGAAGCTATCCCGAGGCGGATATCAGGGAGTGCTATGATGAGATAGTGTCGCTTTATAACGATAAGATACTGTTCTCTGAGGATGATTATGAGAAGTACGCACTGACTTCGCTGGCATCACCCATAAAGGCGATGTGCCTGCACGTTTCGCATGACTGCAACCTCAGATGTAAGTATTGCTTTGCATCTACAGGTGACTATGATGTGGGCAGAAAGCTCATGTCGCTCGATACCGCAAAGAAAGCTATAGATATGCTGATAGAGAAGTCCTACGGCAGAAAGTTCCTCGAAGTTGATTTCTTCGGCGGCGAACCTTCATTGAATTTCGATGTGGTCATCAAGACTGTTGAATATGCACGTTCCAAGGAAAAAGAGTTCGATAAGGTGTTCAGATTTACAACTACCACCAACGGTATGCACCTTACCGATGAGATGATAGATTTCATCAATAAGGAAATGTATAATGTTGTACTCTCCATCGACGGCCGTAAGGAAGTCAATGACAGAATGAGAGTCAGGATCGACGGTACAGGTTCCTACGACCTTATCATCAAGAATTTCAAGCGCCTTGTGGACAAGCGTCCCAAGGATAAGGACTGGTACGTAAGAGGTACCTATACCAAGTATAATCTGGATTTCTCGGATGATGTTATGCATCTTTACGATCTGGGCTTCGATCAGATCTCCGTTGAGCCTGTTATGGCTGATGCTTGTGAGGACTACGCTATCACTGAGGCTGACCTTCCCCGTATTTTCAAGGAATATGAGGTGCTTGCAGATAAGATCGCCAAGATCAGAGCGAACGGAAAGTTCATCAACTTCTTCCACTTTATGCTCGATCTCGATCAGGGTCCCTGCGCTATCAAGAGACTGCGTGGCTGCGGCTGCGGCAATGAATACGTGGCTGTAACACCCGATGGCGATATTTACCCCTGCCACCAGTTCGTGGGTGTGGATGAGTATAAGATGGGCAATGTCCATGACGGTTCTTTCGATAACAAGATGAAGGACGAGTTTGCAAGGGCACACGTATATACCAAGCCGGAGTGTAAAAAGTGCTGGGCTAAGTTCTATTGCAGCGGCGGATGCAATGCCAACAATTATATCTATCAGGGCGATATCCATGCAGCTCATAAGCTGTCCTGCCAGATCCAGAAGAAGCGCCTTGAAGTTGCCATACTCATGAAGGCTGTACAGCTGATGGATTCTGCTGAATAGTACAAAAATTTGGTCAGGAGGACTATTATGAAGAACATCCGTGACTATTATCCCGATAAATATTGCACCGAGGGCGTAAAGTGTGTCGCAAACGGTATATACGAATATGAGGGCATATTCTTTACCAGCCTTTCTTTTGAGCAGGAGCCCGAGTTCGGTGAACATGAGGATTCGAGCGATATCTCACAGCGTCCTCTGGAAGATATACTGCGTAAATATGATGTTTACGTGCAGGACTATTATGAAGATTATTCCTTGATAGGTTCTGCGGAAAGTTATCTCGAATTCGCAGCGGACAGCATGGACAAGATCAAGGCACTGAGAGAGATCGTCGGCAAGCACGTTTATATCGGCGAGAATGATGAGCTTGTTATAGAATAAAAAAATTCCTGAAAAGGGCTTGATTTTTTCTGTAAAGTGTGATATAATATATAAGCTGTTTTAAACAGTACGCAGATGTACCCAAGTGGCTGAAGGGTCCGCACTCGAAATGCGGTAGGGCGGGAATACCGTCGCGAGAGTTCAAATCTCTCCATCTGCGCTGTTTTTAGACTCCGTAGGTTTTTGCCTGCGGAGTTTTTTGTTGACTTTTTGTGAAACCTGTGGTATAATGTGGCTGAGGTGAGAAATATGTACACAACTCATATGTTAACGATTTGTAAACGGGGGGGGCTTTTTAATATAAGCCTTTGTTTAGTGTGCATATCTTCAATAATTAAATATGTTAATAAAGCGTAATATATCTTAGCCATGCGGCTCTGGTATGTTATGCTAATTTTTTTATATTAAGGAGGATCAAGCCATGAAAAAAGAATCAGTACAAGTAAGAAGGACAAACAAATTAACCATTGTTGTAGTAGTAATTGCGTTGCTATTCGGTTTATTTGGAATACTGTTTGGTGCTTTGAACAGAAAGAAGTCTGCGGACAAAGCTGCAATAAAAGCAGATGAAGCACTGACCATGATAACTTTAGAGGAAATTTTAAAACCTGCAAGTGAACTTGTATCTATGAAATATTGCTACACGGATGCTGATATCTATGAACAGAGCAAATCTGCATTTGGTGTTAAAGTACCTTTTACAACTGATAAAGTTGTTTTTACATATAGCGGCATTATCAGTGCAGGTATTGATATTTCTGAGGTCAAATATCAAATAGATGATACAGATAAAAGAATTACAATAACTTTGCCTGAACCTAAAATATTATCACATCAAATGAATGAAAAAGATTTTAAGTTTTTTGATGTTAAAAACTCAATTTTTACAGAGACCAACCTTGAAGATTATTCGGATCTGATGGGCGAATTGAAAGAACAAAAAGAAAAGCAATTATCGGAAGATGAAGAGTTCTTTGATTCTGTTACCGAAAATACGCAAAATGTATTGAAGGATTTTCTGACAGTGTCAGATAAAACAAAGGACTATACAGTAGTATTTAAATGATGTACTTAGCTGAAGACAGAGCTCCTTCGGGGGCTCTGTTTCTATTTGACAAAAATCTATAAATGTAGTATAATATATAAGCCGTGTGTGCGGCGGAATACTCTCTGAAACAATGATACCTCACCTTAGCGTGAGGTTTTTGGTTTTTAAGAGGAAACATAGAAAGTAGAGCGAAATACTATGATTTACAACAACGTGCTTGAAGCCCTCGGGCATACCCCGATGATAAGACTGAACCGTATGAACAAGCCCGGCAATGCCGAAGTGCTTGTGAAATTTGAGGGCTTGAACGTGGGCGGTTCTATCAAGACCAGGACTGCTTATAACATGATAAAAAATGCCGAGAAGCAGGGTCTGATAAACAAGGATACCATCATCGTTGAACCTACCAGCGGCAATCAGGGCATAGGCCTTGCACTGGTGGGCGCTGTGCGTGGCTATAAGACTGTCATCATCATGCCCGACTCGGTCAGCGAGGAAAGGCGCAAGCTGGTGGAGCACTACGGTGCAACAGTCAAGCTGATACATGATGACGGCGATATCGGTGCCTGCATTCAGGAGTGCCTTGATACAGCCCTGCGTATGGCTGAACAGGACAAGAACGTTTTTGTTCCACAGCAGTTTGCCAATCCTAATAACGTGTATGCCCACAAGTACCACACTGCCCTTGAAATAATGGAGCAGACCGCAGGCAAGATAGACGGTTTCTGCTCGGGTATCGGTACAGGCGGAACTATCACAGGTATAGGCGAAGCTCTCCGTGCGCAGTATCCCGATCTGGAGATATGGGCGGTAGAGCCTGAAAATGCGGCTATACTCGCAGGCGGAACGATAGGTACTCATTTGCAGATGGGCATTGGCGACGGCATCATTCCCGATATACTTAATCAGAATATCTATGATGAGATCTATATCGTCACCGATGAGGAGGCTATACAGACCGCTAAAGATCTCGCCTCGAAAGAGGGGATAATGTGCGGCATCTCCAGCGGTACGAATGTGGCTGCGGCACTCAAACTGGCTGAAAAGCTGGGCGAGGGCAAGACCGTTGTTACAATTCTTCCCGATACCGCAGAGAGATATTTCTCCACTCCGCTTTTTGAGTGATGTATAACTATTATCACTTTGAGACTGACAGTTATTGGGATATAGCACCTGTGCGTCAGCTGCTTGAAAGTCACGGGCTTAGTTCCGAGAACGGTCATGATTTTGCAGTTGAGCAGCCTTTCATAAGTATATCCCTGCTTATGGTCAAAGACAGGAACAGTTTTAATTCCGAGAGGGATATCTTACCCGACAAGACAAATTATATCCCTGTGGTCACTTCCGACCTGAGCGATAACGATGACCTTGTCAGAAATATACTTGCGTCTCTTGAAAAGTGCCTTGGCTCGCCGCTGATCGAGGAGTGGTGATCTCATAGATCAACATCCTAAAAATATGCTCGCCGACCCTTGACAAATATGGCATTTTCGTATATAATAAATGTATATGTAAATGCTGTGACGGAATTATCCGCAGGGTGAGGACTAACAGAGAGGGAGCGGTCGGTGAAAGCTCCTGTCTGAGCAGCGGTGGCTGACCTGAGCTTGCACTGTGAAAACAGTGACGTATGTCTGCGTTAAAGATGTCGAGTGGGCTGTGTTGTGCTTAGAGTATTACACGGTCAATTTGGGTGGTATCACGGAGTCATCAGCTTCGTCCCATATTAAGGGGCGGGGCTGTTTTTGTTTGACGGAGGTGAGCTGATGAGTGTCAGACTTACGAAAGCCGAGTCGGAAGAACGTCTTGACCTGCGCAAAGAAACTATCAAAAAGGTGTGCCTGACCAAAAATAATATGAGCGGTCCGGTATCCCGTGTGGCGGTGGTGCTCGATGTTTCGGGGTCGATGAAGAAAGCCTTTGATTCGGGTGCCGTTCAGGCGACTCTTGAAAGGCTTTTGCCTCTTGCGATGGCATTTGATGATGACGGTTCGATGGAGGTATGGACTTTTGACCATAAGTTCAAGCGGTATCCGCCGATGACGAGGGTCAATTTCTATAACTACATAAAGGATAATAAGATAGAAGCCAACGGCGGTACGTATTATTCGCCTGTTATCGGTGATGTGGGGCGGTATTTTGCAGAGGAAGAACCTGCCCGGCTGCCTACATATGTTATATTTATTACCGATGGTGATAATGCTGATGTTAACGCCACTGACGAAGCCATAAAGCATATCTCTTATCTGCCCATATTCTTCCAGTTCGTGGGCATAGGCAATACAAGGAAAAATGCTTTTTCTTATCTGCGCAAGCTTGATGAGATGAAGGGCAGATATGTGGATAACGCAAATTTCTTTGCTATCGAAGATCTGGCTGATGCAAATATCATGGACGATGCAGAGCTTTATGCAAAGCTGCTGGACGAATACCCCAAATGGCTAAGCTATCCGCAGGTCAAGGAAATGATAGCCGATCCCGATAAACTTAAAAAGCTTAACAAGAAACATCTTAAAAAGCTTGGCGAACTTGCTGATAACGATCCTATCGAGAACAGCGGATATGCTAAGTTTTCACGCTTTGCCGGTGCAGTGGGCGAAGTGCTTGATGTTATATTGGATATATTGGAATAATTTATTTTGAAAGGAAAGATAAATAATGGAGTGGACAAGTCTTAACGACCTCAGAGAGTCGTATCTGAAATTTTTTGAGAGCAAGGGATGTCTCAGACATAAGAGCTATCCTCTTGTTCCGCAGAATGATAAGAGCCTTCTGCTGATAGTTGCAGGTATGGCTCCCCTGAAGCCCTATTTCACAGGTCAGGAGGTACCGCCCAGAGCAAGGATGACCACCTGCCAGAAGTGTATCAGAACAGGCGATATCGAGAACGTGGGCAAGACCGCAAGACACGGTACATACTTCGAGATGCTGGGTAACTTCTCCTTCGGTGACTATTTCAAGAAGGAAGCTATCGCTTGGGCTTGGGAATATGTTACGGAAGTCCTCAAGCTGCCTGTTGACAGACTGCACGTTTCCGTATACGAGGACGACGATGAGGCTGAAAAGATCTGGCACGAGGATATCGGCGTACCTATGGATCATATCGTTCGTATGGGTAAGGAAGATAATTTCTGGGAGGCAGGTACAGACGGTCCCTGCGGTCCTTGCTCCGAGATATATTTTGACCGTGGCGAAAAGTACGGCTGCGGCAAGCCTACCTGCGGCGTAGGCTGTGACTGCGACAGGTATATGGAGTTCTGGAACCTGGTGTTCACACAGTTCGAGAGACATGAGGACGGCACATATACACCTCTTGCACAGAAGAATATCGACACAGGTATGGGTCTTGAAAGACTTGCTGCACTCATGCAGGGCGTTGACTCCATCTTCGATGTTGATACAGTTAAGGCTATCCGTGACCACATCTGCAAGATAGCAGGCTGTGAGTACGGCAAGGAGTATAAGAAGGACGTTTCCATACGTGTTATCACCGACCATATTCGTGCGGTAACATTCATGGCTTCCGACGGTATACTTCCTTCCAACGAGGGCAGAGGCTATGTAATGAGAAGACTGTTAAGACGTGCTGTACGTCACGGCAAGCTTCTGGGTATCAACGGTCTGTTCCTCAAGGATATCGTCAAGACTGTAGTTGACTGCAACAAGTGCGAGTATAACGAGCTTGAAGAGAAGTATGATTACATCGTTAAGGTGCTGACCACCGAAGAGCAGAACTTCAATGCGACCATCGACAGAGGTATGAAGATACTTGATGAGTATATTGACGATCTTAGCAAAAAGGGCGAAAAGGTGCTCGACGGTGAAAGCTGCTTCAAGCTTTCCGATACCTACGGTTTCCCGCTTGACCTGACCAGAGAGATACTGGAGGAAAAGGGACTTTCTGCTGATGAAGAAGGCTATGCTGCCTGCATGGAGAAGCAGAGAGAAACTGCCCGTGGTGCAAGAGAATCCCAGGGCTATATGGGCGCTGAGGAAACTGTATTCCATAAGATAGATAAGAATGTCTCCACTAAGTTCACAGGTTATGATAAGACCGAGGATACAGGCGTTATAGCTTACCTTGCAAATGATGAGGACCTCATCGAGAATGCAGGTGTTGAGGACGTTGTTTACATCGTGCCCGACCAAACCTGTTTCTATGCTGAGAGCGGCGGACAGACAGGTGATACAGGTGTCATCGAGACAGCTACAGGCAAGGCAGAAGTGCTCGATACCCAGAAGGCTGTGGGCGGCAAGTTCGCACTGAAGGTCAGGGTAACAGAGGGTGCGCTGACAAAGGGTCAGCAGGTGACATTTAAGGTCGATAAGGCTAAGCGTCTCGCTACCATGAGAAACCACAGCTGCGCACACCTGCTGCAGTCTGCACTGAGAACTGTACTGGGCGACCACGTACATCAGGCAGGTCAGCTGGTAGACAGCCAGAGACTGAGATTTGACTTCTCACACTTCGAGGCTATGACAGCTGAAGAAAAGGCACAGGTAGAGGCACTGGTAAATCAGTATATCTTCGATGCACTGGATATCACCATGGAAGAAATGCCCATTGCTGAGGCACAGAAGCTGGGTGCTATGGCACTGTTCGGTGAGAAGTACGGTGAGACTGTAAGAGTAGTTACCATGGGTGCTAAGGATAACGCTGCATCCATCGAGTTCTGCGGCGGTACACACCTGGATAATACCTCGAAGATAGGTCTGTTCAAGATAATTTCCGAGAACTCCGTAGCTTCGGGCGTAAGAAGAGTTGAAGCTGTAACAGGTACAGGCGTGCTTGAACTGCTCAACAACAATGCCGAGACTATCAATAAGGCAGCCGAGACACTCAAACTCGGTAATCCTTTGGAACTTGTAAACCGCTGCGGCGCTGTTATGCAGGAGATAAAGAGTCTGGAGAAGGAGAGAGATTCTCTGGAGACTGCAATGGCTAATATGAGAGCTAAGTCCGTACTGGATAACGCAGTCGATGTGAACGGTGCAGCTGTTGCGACTGCACAGATGGACGGCGTAAAGCCCGATGTCCTCAGAAAGATGGCTGATGAACTCAAAGCATCCAACGATGATGCAGTGGTAGTTATGACTGCTGTCAATGGCGAAAAGGGCAACATCGTCGTAGCCTGCGGCAAGAATGCTGTAGCTAAGGGCGCACACGCAGGTAAGATAGCAGGCAAGATAGCAGCACTGACCAACGGCAAGGGCGGCGGACGTCCCGATTCTGCAATGGCAGGTGTGGGCGACATTTCCCTCATCGGTGCAGCGCTTGAAAAGGCTGCCGAGATCGCAGGTGAGTTCATAAAGTAATTTGTGCGGTCGATACGTGACTTGCATATCATAAAAAAGAAATAAAAGGAGGATAATCATGGCTGATTGTTTGTTTTGTAAGATCGTAGCAGGAGAGATACCCTCAAAGAAGATCTATGAGGATGATCTGGTGTATGTTTTCGAGGATATAAACCCGACTGCACCTGTACATTATCTTCTGATACCTAAGACCCATATCTCAAGACTGGATGAGGTGAATGCAGATAACAGCGCTGTTATCGCTCATATATATGAAGTCATCGCTAAGCTTTCCAAGGAAGTAGATGCGATGAAGGACGGTTTCAGAGTGGTTTCCAACTGCGGCGAAAGCGCAGGACAGAGCGTGTTCCACATTCATTTCCATCTGCTGGCAGGCAGACCCCTGACCTGGCCCGCAGGCTGATATAAGAATAATAAGGCTGCCGTAACTGGGTTTGCGGCAGCCCGATGTTTAAGGTGAGGAGGCGGCGCATGGATATCACAGATAAAAAGCTTGACGGCGGAAAAGCCTTTGACTGGGGCAGGACTTCGCAGGATTATGCAAAATACAGAGACATTTATCCCAAAGAGTTTTATGACAAGATACTGCAAAGAGGTCTGTGCAAAGCAGGTCAGACCGTGCTCGATATGGGTACGGGTACAGGTGTGCTGCCAAGGAATATGTACCCCTATGGTGCAAAATGGATAGGCACTGATATATCCTCTGAACAGACAGAACAGGCAAAACTGCTCTCCGAAGGCATGGATATAGAGTATTATGCACTCTCCGCTGAGAACATCGACTTTCCCGATGAAAGCTTCGATGTGATAACAGCCTGCCAGTGCTTCTGGTACTTTGACCATGAGATTATCATGCCGAACCTTTACCGTATGCTCAAACCCGATGGCAGGATATTGGTGCTGTACATGGCGTGGCTGCCTTATGAGGATAAGATAGCAGGTGCAAGTGAGGAGCTTGTGCTTAAATTCAGCCCGAAATGGAGCGGCGCAGGGGAGACTATGCACCCTATAAACATACCCGAATGTTATAATGATAAGTTTGAGCTTGTTTATCATGATGAGTACAAACTTAAAGTGCCCTTTACACGGGAAAGCTGGAACGGCAGAATGAAAGCGTGCCGTGGTGTCGGTGCATCACTTTCGGCAGAAGAAGTTTATTTGTTTGAAAAAGAGCATATGAAAATGCTTTCGGATATTGCTCCCGAAAAATTCGAGATACTGCATTACGGAGCGATAGCGGAACTCAAAAAGAAATAACGACCGTTCGATGACCGCTGTTTACGGTGGTGATATTATGACTAGAAAATGTGCATGGGCAGGTATATCCTTCTGGGCTGCACTGATGTTGTCTGCCGCTTTCAGGAGCGAACTGAACAGTGTGTTGCTGGCAGCTGCTTTCGGGCTGGCGGTAATAGCCTTTTCTGCCTTTAAAAAGTTCCGTGTGCATACGGCGGTTTGCCTATTGTTCTTCACGGCGGGCATAATGCATAATACGCTGTACACCCATCTTGTCTATGATAAGCTCACTGCCCTTGACGGCGAAACAGTCACTATAGAGGGCTATATCAGCGATATTTCCATCGTCGATGACGATTATGACAGGGTAACGGTGGTGGGCAGGATAGGCAGGCTGCCTGCGCAGATAAGCTATGTTATCCCTGCGGAATATCATACATATTACGATAATATCAGCATCACCGATGAGATAAGTCTTATCAGCGACGGTGTGAAGTTTGAGAGCGGCAGCTACAATTATTCTCACAGCGTGTTCATGCAGGGCAGCTACGGCAAGGGCAGTGTCAGGCTGACAGGCGGCTCGGCACATCTGCTGCTGCGTGAGATAAGAAAATACCGTGATACCATGTATACGGTGATAACGCAGGTCTGTCCCGACAGGACGGGTGCGTTTTTGGGCGCAATGCTATGCGGTGATAAGAGCGAGATGAGCCCTGCCATGAAAAGCGAGCTTTACCGCAGCGGCATGGGACATATCTTCGCAGTATCGGGTATGCACCTGATGTATGCGGTGATAATATTCTCGTTCATTATTCAAAAGCTCGTTCCCTCAAAGAAAGCCGTATTTGCACTGACCATGGCGGAGATATGGGGCTTTGCACTGTTCTCGGGAATGTCGGTCAGTGTGGTCAGGGCAGCGATAATGCTCACCCTCACACGCAGCGGTTTTCTCTTCGGCAGAAAGAGCGATGGGCTGAATTCTCTGGGCATAAGTGCAATACTGTTAAATCTTGATAAGCCCTATACCGCCATATCTCCAAGCTTTGTGCTGTCATTCACTGCGGTGGCTGTGCTTGAACTGGTAAGTCTCAGACAGCGTGATAATGGGGATGATAAAGCACAGATGTCATTCAGGCTGTCGTCAGCGGTAATGTTTGGTACTGCCCCTGCATCAGCAATATTTTTCGGCGGAGTTTCAGTTATGTCGGTGGTCACGAATATCCTGCTGGTGCCATTTTGTGCCTTGTCGCTTCAGCTTTGCTTCCTCGTGCTTTTCACGGGAGGTTCCTATACAGCGGCGGCTCTCATCGTCAAGCTTGCAGCCTTGCCTGTAAGGGCAGTGCTGTGGGCATCAGACCATATCTCGCAGCTGAGTTTCGGCTATATTTTTACAGTGAATAATGCTGTCAGGATAATAGTGATACTGACCTCACTTGGTATGCTTGCATCATGTCTGTATATAAAGGACGTGAAAAAGCTGCTCGTATCGGTGATAACAGCGGTGCTTTGCTGGTATTCCGCCGCAGGGATAGCCTATCTTTCCGATGATACTCTGCATATCACCGTGCTGCCGAATTACAGAGGTACAGTTTATATACTGACAAAAGGTGACAGTGCTATACTTATTGATGCAGGGTGCAGAGGCCGAATGAACAGTGCTTTGCAGCACAGGCTGGATAAGCTTGGCGCAAGAGAACTCAGCGGTGCTTTCATCTCGGAAAACGGGGTGGGCAGCGCAGCTTCATTCAGGTATGAACTGTTCTTGCAGCCGCAGCTTATCTTCATAGAGGACGATATACATACCGAACTCACCGACACGCTTTTAAAAAAGCTCTATACGCTCGATGAGGGCAGTTCTGTAGAACTGGACGGTATGGTATTTACACTGACGGATAAAGGCTATGAACTTGACGACGGTGATGTGACACTGGTGCTTGGCAAGAAAAAGCTTGCCATAAACGGCGAGACCATTGATATCTCCCACGAGAAAAATGTGCTCGAATATAATAAAGGTGAATTAAGGAGGCTGTAGAATGCCCGAAACTAATACGACGGCAATGACTAAAGCCATTAAAGAAAATACGCCTGCAAGCCTGTACTATTTCTACGGGCATGATGTGGCTGCTATAGAAAGTTTTGTAAACTGGATGGTGGCTAAGCTTTGTCCGAAGGATGCGCAGTTCATGAACCTGCATAAATTTGAGGGCAAAAGCCTTGATATCGCAGCACTTCTCGATGCCTGCGAAGCCTTGCCCATGTTTGCGGAAAGAGTGGTCGTCACCATCAATGATCTGCGTATGGAAGATCTTGGCAAAGAGGACGCCACTGACCTGAGAAAGATCCTCTCCGGGCTTTCGGAGACGACCACGGTCATCATCTATGCCACAGGCGTTGATCTTTATAAGAACAAGCGCAGTCTTACGGATAAGAATAAGCGCTTCTGCGACCATTGTGCAAAATACGGCGAGGTCTGCGATTTTGCCTATAAGACGATATCCGAACTGGGAAGATCTATCGCTGCATCGGTGCAGAAAAGCGGCTGCGGCATAGATAAGCGTACCGCTGAATATCTGGCAGAGGTCTGCGGCTGTGACTCGGCATACATCAAGCAGGAGCTGGGCAAGCTTACCTCCTACGCCATGGGCAGGCAGATAACCCGTGAGGACATCGACGTACTGTGCATAAAGCACATCGAATCCGATGGATACGAACTTGCAGTGAATATACTGAACAATAATGCGAAATATGTCTATAACCGCCTTACCGAACTGGCAAAGCAGGACTATGATGCTTATGAGATAGTAAGCATCATCGGTTTCTCATTGACCGATATCTACCGTGCGAAGCTCGCTCGTTCTTCGGGGCTTAGCTATAAGGACGCAGCGGAGGATTTCGGCTATCCGAGAAACCGTGAATTTGCCATAAAGAAAGCCTATCAGATCTGCGGAAGCATCCCTCTCCCAAAGATAAAGGCAGTCCTCGGTATAATGGCTAAGACCGACCTTACCATGAAGACCACATCACTTGATAAAAAGGCAGCCATGCTCGTGCTTGAACAGCGTGTGGCTGAATGCTTTATGTCAGGAAACGGCAGAGGTTAGTATATGGAGAAGATAAGACTGCGTCAGGCAGTTGTTGTGGAAGGAAAGTACGATAAGATAGCGCTGTCGGAAGTGATAGACGCTGTTATAATCAAGACGGACGGTTTCGGGATATATTCCAATGAGGAGACCGTCAAGCTGATACGTATGTATGCACAGTCTGTGGGTATAGTTATCCTGACGGACTCGGATACAGCAGGTCAGCAGATAAGAGGGAAGATAAAAAGCATAGTTGGCGATGGCGAGATAATAAATGTATATTGCCCCGTCATATTCGGTAAGGAAAAGCGTAAAGTCAAGGCTTCAAAGGAAGGCAAGCTTGGGGTCGAGGGCATGAGTGCGCAGGTGCTCCGTGAAGCCTTCGAGAAAGCAGGTCTTGTGGGGGAAGAAGTACCCGTGAGAGAAAAGGTCACAAAGCAGGATATGATAGCTTTGGGACTCAATGGTTCAGCCAACAGTTCGCAGCTGCGTGAGAAAGTTGCGCAGTCACTGGGGCTGCCTGCGAAAATGTCATCTAACGCACTCAGGGACGCTGTAAGCACCCTCATGGGCAGAGAAGCCTTCATAAACTATATCACAGAACTCATTGAGGGGGAGGATAAATGATAAGTCTGGCATTCCTGTATTTTTTCCTGCCCCTGTTCATGGCGGCATATGCCGTACTGCCCGGGGCTTTAAGGGGGAAATTTGTCGCACTGACAGGTGCAGGCATCATAGCGTGGATAGAACCCGTTGCCCTGATACCTGTGGCAGTGTGTGTTATCACAGCCTATCTGGGCGGCATATTTATAAATAATCTCAGCGGCAGACCGTCCGCAAAGGCGGTGCTGGCGGCATCTGTAATAATAAATGCTGCGGCATTTCTGCTGTTCCACAGAACTGTCTATGACAGGTCTGATATATTGACATTGTTCGGTGCAGCATCATTTTTGAAAAAAGCCACATTCGTCGGTATGGCGGTGATACCTATGAATGCCATATCCTACTGTGTTGACGTGTACAGAAAAAAGTACAAATGTGAGCACAGGTTCATGATGCTGGCGGAGTATCTTTTGTTTTTTCCCATATTTTTTGCAGGACCGCTGATAGGCTACGGTGAAGTGAGCAAAGGGCTTGAAAAGCACGATTTAAGCTTTTCGAACTGTGCGGCAGGCATACGGCTTCTGATGCTGGGTATGTTCAGCAAACTGGTAATAGCCAATACCATGTATGAACTCTGGGAACACGTCCGTGATATACCCATAGAGTCTCTGCCTGCACTTACAGGCTGGATAGGTATAATGGCATTCGGCTTTTTCATGTATTTCGAAGTCAGAGGCTTTTCGGATATGGCAAGAGGTCTGGCGCAGATGCTGGGCATCGTACTGCCTAAAAACTTCCATGAGCCCTATCGTTCTGTAAGCTTCATGGATTTCCTAAGAAGGTTCAACCGTTCCCTTTACCGCTGGTGCCACAGCTATATCTATCGCTCTGTAAGATCGCATACAAGCGGCATCATGGGACGTTTCTTTGCATTTGTGCTGGCTGTATCAGCAGGAACTTTCTGGTACGGTACATCAATGCGCTCACTGGTATTTGCGGCGATGCTGATATTTATGATGAGCCTTGAGATGCTGCTGTCAAAGCCGCTGAGAAAGCTGCCTAAGCTTGCAAGGACACTTATATTCGTGGCTGTGCTTATGATGATACTGCCGTTTATGGCCTTTACTAACATCAACGATGCGTTCTCGTATCTTATGGCAATGTTTGGTTCGAGCATGATAGCGGTGGATAATGTATCGGAATATCTGCTGGGCACATATCTTTTGTTCTTTGTGGTGTGTATTTTTATCTCGGGCGGAATTTTCGGTTATTTCTTTAGGAAAAAGGTGTTCATGAACGAATATCTTCATACGATAATCCAGCCTGTCTGGGTGATAGCCCTGCTGATGATCTGTACAGCATTTCTGGTCGCAGGGGATACAAGGCTGTTCACATATATGTTCTAGGAGGTGAGTTGCATTGAAAAGATTTTCGGACGGCATAACAGTGGCTGCATTTTTTGCCATACTTGCCATGTTCGCAGTCAGCGTCATATTCTTCCGTGATAACGGATCTATCAAGCAGATAGTAGCTGATGAACCCGATATGCGTTCTGCTGTGACTCATCAGATCGAGCGCAGCTTTCCTCTTAAAAATAACTGGCATTCCATGCACGATGACATTATGCTGTTTACGGGCAGAAGGCTGTTCGGCGATATTTATCTTACCGATGACAGGCTGGTCAGGGTGGATAACTCGGTCAGCGAGGATAAGATGATAATGAACATCGCCTATGTCAACGAGCTTGCAGCCAATACCGAAAGCCCCATATATATGATGCTTGTGCCCACCGCAGCCGGTGTGTACGGCGATAATATCCCCGAGGCGCTTATGGGCAAAAGCCAGCGTGAGATGATAAACGATGCCTATATGCAGCTTGACCGCAGGATAGCTTCCATAGACGCTTTTTATCCGCTGTACTCCGCAAAGGATGAGTACGTTTACTACCGCACAGAGGATCTCTGGACCAGCTTCGGTGCATATTATGCCTACTGCGAATCCATCAAGACCCTGGGCGAATCACCCAAAACCCTTGAAAACTACGATCAGGAATATGCTCTCACTGCTTTTTACGGCGATATGTACAGCCGTGCAATGGTCAGCGGACTTGATCCCGACAGGATAAATATATTCCGCTCAAAAGTACACAGCCCCGTGAAAAGTGTCGTCCTCACCAAAGGCAATGATGTTAAGGAGGCGGATTCGGTCTACTTCAAATCAGCACTGAAGACCTCTTCAAAAACCGACATCTTCCTTATGGGCGACCACTATACTAAATGCGATATCTATAACGATCTTCCGGGCAGCCCGACGCTGCTTATCATAAAGGGCAGCTTCGCAAATACTATAGTGCCTTACTATACAGCCCATTACCGCAAGATAACTATGGTGGATCCCGACGGTCTTAAAGCAGAGGGCAAGGATCTGTCCGAAGTTGTCGATCCCGATGAGTATGACAGGATATTGGTGCTGTACGATATAGACAGCTTTTCGACCTCGGATTCACTTACTTTCCTTAAATGACCGTATGCACATTTTTTGTACGGAATATGCGTTACTTTTGTTGATGCGTGTCTTTACATTTGTCGAAAAATATGCTATAATAAAACAGTACGGTTTTTTGAAAGGATGTTTTATATGGCAAATATCTATAACAATCTCGATCTTATCGATCTTAACGATTTTCCTGTCAGCTGGTGGGAAAAACTGCTCGATCGTGCCCATGACATAAAGGCTGATCCTGCCGCTTATGCAGAAAGCTGCAAGGGCAAGATAATGGGTACACTGTTTTACGAACCGTCCACAAGGACGCAGATGTCTTTCCAGACCGCTATGCTCAGACTTGGCGGCACCATCATCGGTTTTGATAATCCTGCGACTTCCTCTGTGGCTAAGGGCGAAAACATTAAGGATACCACTAAGATCGTTTCGGGCTATGCGGATATAATGGTCATGAGACATCCTGTGGCAGGTTCTGTCAAGGCGGCTGCACTTACAGCTGACTGTCCTGTTATAAATGCAGGCGACGGCGGACACCTCCATCCCACCCAGACCCTTACCGACCTGCTCACCCTCAAAGAAGAAAAGGGTACGTTGGAAGGACTGTGCATCGGTCTTTGCGGAGATCTGAAAAACGGCAGAACAGTACATTCTCTTATCAAAGCCATGTCCTGCTTCAAGGGTACGAGCTTCGTACTTATCTCAACGCCCGAGCTGGCACTTCCCGCATATATCAAGGAAGTTCTCAATGCAGGCGGTCATCCCTATAAAGAAGTATCCAGCCTCGATGATGCTGTGGGTATGCTGGATGTACTCTACATGACCAGGATACAGCAGGAGAGATTTGCCAGCAAGGAAGAATATGAGAAGCAGAAAGGCTTCTATATACTGGATAAGAAGAAAATGGCTAACGCCAAAAAGGATATGATAGTTCTTCATCCTCTGCCGAGGGTGGATGAGATAGCTATAGAGGTCGATGATGACCCGAGAGCTATGTATTTCAAGCAGGCTAAGTACGGTATGTATATCAGAATGGCGCTGATACTCACAATGCTTGAGGATAATAAGGATATGAAGATACCCCTCATCACAGGTAAAGAGCATAAGCATCAGAAATGCTCTAACCCTCTGTGCATAACACATAAGGAGACCTATCTGCCTCACTATTTCAGAGGTGAAAGCACCATGCTGGAATGTGAATATTGTGATGAAAGAACGCTTGCTGACTGACAGTGAGCCTTTGATAAAGAACATTAAGGCAACATTATATAACCATTTGTTGCCATAGGAATACTGGAGAGCACTATGCAAAGAATGACAGATCAGGAGTTTTACGAGTTCTATGGCAGGATGCCCCGACGGAGCGATCCTAAAAAGAAAAAGAAGAAGGTCAAGGTATACTGGGGCAGGATAATCGCTGCGCTGATAGTCCTGCTGCTGATGATACTTGGTATAGTGAAGCTGGTCAAATTCATCGCCGGTAAGAAAAA
Organism: uncultured Ruminococcus sp.; assembly: GCA_902788785.1. Lineage (GTDB taxonomy): Bacteria > Bacillota > Clostridia > Oscillospirales > Ruminococcaceae > Hominimerdicola. The sequence continues at coordinate 373,507 of CADALT010000001.1, read as the reverse complement.
AGGCGGTGAAGAACCATCTGTAACGTCATCGGCGGTGGATAAGACAGCTGCTAATGCTGCAAATGCTGCAAATGAGCAGAGTGCCGATGCGGGCAATAATGAGTCTGCTGCGGCTGAAAAGAGCATCGGGCTGACAGTGTGCATCGACGCTGCCCACGGAGGTTTCGATAAAGGTACTCAGAATGATGAGGGCAGATGTGAGAAGGACGATACCCTCAGGATAGCCCAGAGCATAAAAGCTTATCTTGAAAGCTGCGGAGTCAAGGTCGTAATGACCAGAACAGATGATAACTTTATTGATATGGATCAAAGATGCAATACCGCAAACGAGCAGAAAGCTGATGTGACCATATCCATACACCGCAGCAGCACTGAGATATCCAGCAGCGATATCCACGGATTTGAAGCTTATGTCCATACCTCGGTACCTGCGGCAGATAAAGCCTTCGCAGAGAAGATAATGTCGAAGCTTGAAGAGGTCGGCATTTCCGAGAATAAGGGTGTTCATGCAGGATACCCCTATGATAACACGGTGAATTATCCCATCAATCAGAATGTTAAAATGCCGAGCGTTCTGCTGGATATGGGCTTCTTGACAAGTTCCATAGATAATCAGCTGCTCGATGCGAATATCGATGCTTATTCGAGTGCCATAGGCAATGCAATCATCGAAACAGCTACCGAGCTCGGGGTCATAGATGCAAGCGGCACAAGGCTTGCGGCTGACCAGCTGCTTTCCGATAAGCCTGCACCTGCTGCCCCTGCACCTGCCGAACCTGCGGCAGATACGAGCAGTCAGGCTGAAAGCTCGCAGGCAGAGGATACTTCCTCACAGACCGAAACAGAGCCAAGCTATGATTACGAGGGCGAGACTCAGCAGGGCTACGATGAACAGTGGCAGGAAGATCAGGGCTATGAGCAGAATGATGAAAACTATGAGGATTACGGTGTTGTCACCGGCTATTCCACCGACCCCATGATGACAGAATAATATGATTTTATGATCTCCCGATATCAGCGATGGTGTCGGGAGTTTTTTTATTCTAAGCACAGCAAAAACGTCACTTTACATTTTATTGAAATCATGCTATACTATTATATATAATAGTATATAAAGGAGGCAGCGTCATGGAAGAATTCATAAGGCAGTTCATACTTGATGAGGTGAGCGACCTGACTTATGAGGATCTCTGGAATTTTGTCAGATCAAACTCGGTGGTCAGAGGTTCTTTTGAAGGTCAGCGTCATATGATAATGAAAATATCCTCCGGGCAGTTTGTGATATACCGCCTGAGTATCGGTGTGGAGAATACCAAGTATCAGCCTGCGGTGGTCATTGCTAAAAATTATCTGCTCAAAAAGATAAACAGCAGGGCATACGAGCTGAAGCTGCCGCAGATACGGAATATATTTGATTAGGAGAGTGTGATATGAGCATCCCACTTGCAGAAAGGATAAGACCCAATACTCTGGAGGAGATAGTAGGTCAGCCACAGCTGCTGGGCGAGGGCAGACCTCTGCGCCGCATCATTGAAAGCGGCACTATACCAAATCTTATCTTCTATGGTCCTTCGGGTGTTGGCAAGACTACCATTGCCCGTTTCATCGCAGAGCACGCCAATATGACCATGTACAAATTAAACGGTACATCGGCTTCGGTGGCGGATATAAAGTCCATAATCGCTGAGACCGAAATGCTGGGCGGCATGAACGGTATACTGCTCTACCTTGACGAGATACAGTACCTTAACAAAAAACAGCAGCAGTCTTTGCTGGAATATATCGAGAACGGCAAGATAACGCTTATCTCTTCCACCACGGAGAACCCGTACTTTTACGTCTATAATGCTATAATCAGCCGTTCGACGGTATTTGAGTTCAAGCCCGTAACTCCCGAACAGATAAAGCCTGCCATCGAGAGAGCTTTCCGTATAATGGGCGAAGATATGGGCGTTGCGACCGAGCTTGAAGACGGCGTTTGCGAACATATCGCCCGTGGCTGCGGAGGAGATGTCCGCAAGTCCATAAATACCGTGGAACTCTGTATGCTCTCGGCTGACAATGACGGGACAACTCTTAAAGTTAAGCTCGATACGGTAAAACAGCTGACACAGCGCAGCAATATGCGCTATGACCGTCAGGGCGATGAACATTATGATATACTTTCAGCCTTACAGAAGTCCATACGTGGCTCTGATGAGAATGCTGCGCTGCACTATGCCGCAAGGCTTATCGAAGCAGGCGATATAATTTCACTGTGCAGAAGACTGCTCGTGATAGCCAGCGAAGATGTGGGGCTTGCATACCCTATGGCTGCGGTCATAACCAAATCCTGCGTGGACTCAGCCTTGCAGCTTGGACTCCCCGAGGCTAGGATACCTCTGGCAGAGGCTGTCATAATGCTTGCGACTTCACCAAAGTCCAACAGTGCTGAATCCGCCATTGACGCAGCACTTGCAGATGTAAAAACCTGCGGTGCGCTGGATTTTCCCAGACATTTGCAGAACAAGCATTTTGACGGCGAAGAAGCAAAGGTCAAAGGACAGCATTATCTGTATCCCCATAATTATCCTAATCACTGGGTAAAACAGCAGTATCTTCCAGATGCGCTCAAAGACAGAGTCTACTATAATTACGGTGAGAACAAGGCTGAACAGGCAGCTAAAGCTTACTGGGAAAAGATAAAGGTGAAGTGATATGGATAAGAAGAAAAAGAAACAGCAAAACCTCAGCGGCATGATAATGGGCGGTGTTTTCGGGGCGCTGGTAGGTTTTATAATGGTCAAATATTTAGGCGGAAGCGGCGAAGATGATAAAAAGACAAAGCTCATAACTATTGGGGTAATTCTGGTCAGTGTTTTTGCTTCGTACTTCCTGGGACTTATCATACACGAAGGCGGTCATCTTGTGATGGGCTTGCTGACAGGCTACAGATTTGTGTCTTTCCGTATAGGCAGTATCGTCATTATCAGGAAAAACGGTAAGTTCAAAATAGGCAAATACTCTATACCGGGAACAGCGGGTCAGTGCCTTATGACCCATGATATTGTAGATGAACCCGAAAAGGTGCCCTACTTCTGGTATCATGCAGGCGGAGGTTTGTTCAATCTTTTAACTGCTGTGATATGCGGTTCAGTTTTACTGATCGTAAGCTCAAAATATGCAGCTCACTTCTTTGGGATACTTGCGGCAGTGTCTTTATTTATGGCATTTTCTAACCTCATACCCATGCAAGTCGGAGGTGTTCCCAATGACGGCGCAAACATATTGGCACAGTACCGTTCTGCCGAGGAGAGAAAATATCTGCTAAATACACTTATAATAACCGGTGAAAACTATCAAGGCAAAACACTTGACGAGATGCCCGATAAGCTTTTCGAGGGTGCTGACCCCGCAGGCGAGATCGGCAAAGTCCAGCTGGCTATGGTCGAGGCATCGAGGTGCTGTGAACGTTTCGACTTTACAGCGGCAAGCAAAATATACGAGTCCGTTTTATCGAACGAGAAGATACCATCGCTCTTTATCAACGAGTGTAAGTGCGAACTCATGTTCTGTTATATAATGACAGGTGAGAGCGACAGTAAGATAGATGAGCTTTACGATAACGACCTGAAAAAATACATACATATTACCGAAAAATTCATGATAACCAGACCCAGACTCATGTACGCATACTATTATATATATAAGAAAGATAATGCGCAAGCCGACAAGTATTATAACTTGATACAGTCTATGGCTAAAGATTATATTTGCGAGGGTGAATGCAGACAGGAATTGAAGGTAACGGAATATATCAAGGAAAACTATTGACAAACAAACAGCGGAGAGATCATATGCATCTCTCCGCTGTTTTTTGTTCAGAAAACCGAAACTATTGTCTTCTTGCTTGACTTCGTGGAGTATTCCCACCTGTCTATCCTGCCTGAATCTATGAAATAGTTTATCTTCGAGGGAAAGCAAAGGTTCTCGAAAACATCGACTATTATCAGCTTGACTTTCATCTTCTCGGGTATGAGCGCCTTGATATAAACGCTTGCAGCCTGCCCTGCGCTGACATCGTTCCTGGGTTCGGCAAGCCCTGCCAGATTTGGCGCAAGCTCGATAAAAATACCGTAGGGCTCGGTGGAACGTATCACTCCGCCCACAGTTTCGCCGGGGGAGAACAGCGCCGCATTCTGTTCCCATGTGCCAAGCAGTTCCTTGTGTGAAAGGCATATCCTGCCGTCCTCGATATTCTTCACTACCGCAAAAATATCCTGCCCGTTGAAAAATCTGTCATTCGGGTGAGATATCCTTGATACGGATATGGCATCAATGGGTATCAGTGACGGTACTCCGCAGCCAATGTCCACAAATGCCCCAAATGGTTCAAGATGCGTTACCTTTGCCGGTATCACATCGCCGCAGTGCAGTCGGCTTATGTACTCGCTTATGCATTCTTCCTGCGCCAGTCTTCTTGAAAGCACTGCCGTGATATTCCCATCGTGATGCAGTATATCCGTCACTTTGAAGCATACGGTCTTGTTCACCCTAGACAGCAGCGCAATATCACGGGTGGTCCCCTCGGCTATGCCCACAGCACCCTCGATACGTGGGATTATCCCCCTGCCAAAGGGCAGTTCCACCACCAGGTCGTGGTCTGTGGTACACATTACGGCGTGTCCTTCCAGAATGATACCATTGCGCTGTGCCTCCATCATAGCTTCGGGGCTGCGCAGGTAGTAGCCGTTCTCGGGGGAATTGAAGATTTTTCCTTCGGGTAGATATTTTTTCATCTTGCACCTCTTTCTGCATAAAGTCCTTCATTTCGACTTTTTTGTTTATTTTTTTACAGAATTTGTGGAAATTGTTAAAGGTTAAATTAACCGAAAACGTTTCCGATAATATAATTATGCAAGATAGCTTGCAGGTATGCTGAACTTTTGTGCATAATTTCTGAAAAAATGTTAAAAATTAACTAACACGCTTGACAAATCCTTGACAATGTGTTAAACTACCTAATGTTGTTTGTAATCAGTTTGTAATATTTTGTTATATATAATAGCTTTTGCGATTACAAAAAGTAACCATTTGGATGATGCGGAGACACAAAAGCATTCAACGAAAGGACGTGAACGGACAAAGGCTTTGATCGTACAGAAAAAATAATGCTCAAAGACTGATGTCATGATAAATTATGAGTTTAAACAAAGTCAGGATACCTGCAACTTTGAAGAAGATGGCTGTACTGCTTGCATCTCTTTTAGCGATGCTCGCACTGACCTTTATCGGCGGGATAAAGGCTTCTGCGGCAACTGTATCGGGTTCGGCAGCAGTACCTTCCATGAACAAGGAAAAAACTTACGAGAGTTCGTATACTCACCCCTACAACAAGCAGATAGATACCATCGTACTTCACTGGAACAAGACGAAGAACGCCAACAGGTATCAGGTCTACATCAAGGGCGGCAAGTATAAATCCTGGTCAAATTACTGCACGACCACCAACAATACCGTTTCGGTAAAAAAGCTTGATCGTGCGACCACCTATAAGTTCAAGGTCAGGGCGATATATCCCGGCAACACTTATTCTCGTTTTTCAGCAGAACAGTCTATCATGACCGCAAGAATGAATTATGATAAGGCAGGCTGGGAGGCTATGTGCCGTATCGTATATCATGAGGTCGGCAGGATAAATGACAGTATGTGGGATAAGCCCATCGTTTACGTATCCGACTGCGTTGCTAACCGTTTTGTGGCTGCAAAGTATGAGAATGATCCGCTGTGGGCACCTTTCTACAAGAATTATTACAATATCCAGAGCATAATCTACACCAGCGGCGGATTTATGTCTGACTACGGTCTTTCCAGAGACGGCTGCAATTATTACAACGTTCCCGATAAGGTGAAGAAAGCTGTCTGGGGCGCTGTTTACGGCGATAACTGCTATAAGGGCATCAAGAACGACTACGATGTTTATTACTGGTGCAACAGAAGCTACTATACTTCCAGCAGTAAGATAGCATATTCTTTCAGGATCCCTTGGGGATATTTCTCCATCTGGAGAAGCTACTGGGGCTAAAAAATAAAGGACAAAGCACATCGCTTTGTCCTTTTTCTGTTATTCAAGAAGTATGTAATCTCGCAATTCACGCAGCAGATCCTTGCTGATGCCGTCCACGTACAGAAGCTGCAGATAGTTTTCGTATTCTCCGCCCAACTCATCACGGACGGATAGTATCTTTTCAGCCGTTTCCATGTCCACCAGCAGACATTCCGCTATCGTTTCTGCATCGGCAGAATTTATATTCACAGGCTGCCTTTCGGGTATCTCGGGCTCGGTGATCTCCTGTACGTCTTCTGTGGTTATGGTCTCTGTTTCCGGTTCCTCGGGGACTGTTGTGGTCGTAACAGTCTTGGTCTGCGTCGTTACAGTCGTGGTCGTAGTCTCTTTCGTGGAAGTTTCTTTTGCGGTGGTCGTGATGTCCTCATAGTCAGCCGCATCCACATAAAGATATTGCTTCAGCTTAGCCAGCTTGGCGTTGCCGATGCCGCTTATCTCCAGCAGTTCGTCCATGTTGTGTACCACGCCTCTACTTTCCCTGAAAGCTATTATATCCGCCGCCGTTGACTCGCCGACACCGTCTATCGCCATAAGTTCTTCCATTGAAGCAAGATTTATATCCAGCGGAAAATCCACCTCGATGACCGTGGTCTCTTTAGCTGTCTTTTCTGTGGCAGATTTTGCAGCGGTGGTTTTTTTAGTGACCTTTGTTGTAGCTTTGGTCTTCTTTTCCGTGACTGATTTTGTCGGCGCAGTGGTCGTCTTTTGAGCCTTACTGCTGTTCTTTTTAGCAGACTTTTCTCTTTTTGATGAACTGTCGTCCTTTCCTTCTTCCTCAAATTCGTCCTCATCGGGAGAAGAAGCGGAGTATACCACTACTGACCGTTCTTTTGTTCTTTGTAGTGCAGCCGTTACTGCCGCCGAAATTATCACAGCGGCAGCCAGCAGTCCGTACAGCACCAGGCTGCCAAGAGGTTTTTTGAGAACAGGTCTCACATATCATCCCTCCAGCATAGAATTGAGCCTTTCCAGCATCTCTCCCAGCCATACTCTGTTTATCTCGGGTCTGTCATCATAACAGAGCAAGCCTCTTATTGGTGTGTCCTTTATCATTGCCATTACCAGTTCCTTCGAGCCCTCACCGAGACCATCACCGTTAGCCCAGTCCATGGTCTTGCAGTATCTGTCAAAGAGGTCTGCGAACATTTCCTTGCCCTCGGGACAGGACATAATATCCTGCAAAGTGCTGTTGAATGTGAACTGTACAGGCAGCTTTTTGTCGGTGTTTACATATACCGAACCTGTCAGTCTTATATCCCTTGAAGATGCGCCTATCATTATCTCGAACTCACCGTATTCCACGAACCAGTCATTTATAGCTGTTTCATAGTATGCAAAAGCTCTCTTATCCAGATTGAATGCTATCTTCTTCGATTCGCCGGGTCTCAGGCTTACTTTTTCAAAGCCTTTGAGCTCCTTGAAAGGTCTTACAACAGAGCTTTCCTTGTCACGCACATAAAGCTCGACTATCTCCATACCCTCGCAGCTGCCTGTGTTCTTGATGGTGCAGCTGACTGTCAGCGTATCATCATCGTTTATCTCGCTGGCGGAGATATGCATGTCGCTGTACTCGAATGTCGTGTAAGAAAGTCCATACCCGAAGGGGAAGCGCACTGCCATTTTCTTTGTGTCGTAATATCTGTATCCCACGAAAATGCCCTCGGTGTACTCAAGATCGTCGCCTACCCCGGGGAAACTCAGGTAAGACGGGTTGTCTTCCAGCTTCAAAGGCCAGCTCTCCGCCAGTTTTCCGCTGGGGTTCACCTTTCCGAAAAGTAGATTACAGGTGGCTTTTCCCACAGCCTGTCCGCCCAGATATACCTCCAGCAGACCTTTTATGTCGTCCATGAAAGGCACTTCCACAGGCGAACCGTTGTGCAGTACAACCACGATGTTCTTGTTCACCTTTGCCACTTCTCGTATAAGCTCCAGCTGGCATTCGGGCATACGCATATGCTTTCTGTCGTATGCCTCGGACTCAAAAGCATCGGGCAGACCTGCGAATATAACAGCGATGTCGTTTTTCTTGGCACAGCTCACCGCTTCATTCAAAAGCTTTTTGTCGGTCTCGTCCTTTTCGGTGATGTAGCCCTGCGCATAATCTACATTGCAGTAGTCCTTTACCGCATCCATAGCCGAAACGACCTTGAATGAATTTATATGTGAACTTCCTCCGCCCTGATAACGTGGCTTGTCTGCGAATTTGCCAATAAAGCAGATCTTTTTCTTTGCGTCCAGCGGAAGTATGCCGTCATCGTTTTTCAAAAGCACCGAGCACTGCGAAGCTATCTTTGCAGCCAGTTCGTGGTGCGCATCTTTGTCCCATTTGCCCTCTGTACGGCTCTCTTCGGCTTTGTCCACCAGTCTGAGCACTCGCTCTACACACTTGTCAAGCTGTTTCATGCTGAGCTTTCCCTTGTTCACCGCATCGACTATCAGCTTATCGTTCTTGCCGAAGCTTGCAGGCATTTCAAGATCAAGCCCTGCCTTTATGCCCTCGACTCTGTCGTCCACAGCGCCCCAGTCGCTGACCACAAGATCCTCATAGCCCCATTCCTTGCGAAGCACATCGGTCAGCAGCTTTTTGTTCTGTGATGAATGGTGTCCGTTGACCCTGTTATATGAGCACATTACAGTCCAGGGCGAAGCGTTCTTGACAGCCCCCTCGAAAGATGCAAGATATATCTCACGCAGCGCCCTCTCGTCTATTTTTGCATTGACGGAAAGCCGCCTTGTCTCCTGATTGTTAGCTGCGAAATGTTTCAGCGAGCTGCCCACACCTCTGCTTTGTACGCCCTTGATGTGCGCCGCAGCGATTTCCGAGGAAAGATAAGGATCCTCCGAAAAATACTCAAAGTTTCTGCCGCAAAGCGGAGAGCGCTTTATATTGCAGCCGGGTCCCAGTATCACAGCCACATTTTCCGCCTGACATTCTTCGCCCAATGCCTTGCCCATGGTAGTCAGCAAATTTCTGTCAAAGGAGCAAGCCAGCGCACAGGCAGAGGGGAAGCATACTGCCTTGATCGCCGTGTTTGGTGTCTCGGCTGTTTCGTCGTTCTTTCTCAGTCCGTGAGGACCGTCCGATACCATTATCTGCGGTATAGCCAGCCTGTCCACCGACTTTGTGTGCCAGAAATCCGCACCCGAGCAAAGGCTCGCTTTTTCTTCAAGTGTCAGTTCTTTGAGTATTTTTTTGATGTTCAATTTCAAGACCTCCGTTCATTTAAGTTTTGTGTAGAATATGTCTAATCCATCGATGACTTCAAAGTATTCCTGCGATGTCATCTCGATCTCGTTATCAAGTATTATTTCATTGTCCTGCCATCTGCCGACCATCAGTCTGATATTCTCTCCATCGGATATGATGAATATACTGTATCCCGTATCGTTTATCTCATGAAAAGGCAGCAGGTAGGCAGTATCATAAAGCGCATCTCTGTCTTTTCCGTAAGTAAAGTCCGCAAGTTTTTCAAAGAGTTCGGTGCTTTTGAGCACGTACAGTTCTTTGTCCTTAACAGGTGAGCGCATGGCAGAATTTTCATCGAGCAGTTCGGCAAGTTCGCAGTTAAAGGTAGTCGTGCGCACATCTTTAGGATATACTTCACCGTTTATCAGCAAAAACATTATCCCGTTTTTAAAGCTGTCACTTTCCCATTTTTCCATACGTTCAATGATAATACCGAATTTGTACGGGTCACCTATTACCATTTCAGACCTCCGTTAAGTTTCTGAGCAGCTTTTCAAGAGTCTCACGAAAGCGCTCATCATTGTCGGCTGTTCTCTTGTGGGGACCTTTCATGCGCTGACCGCTGCGCCTTAGTTTCTTGCTGATATGTCTGCTCAACAGCAGCGAGTCGATGTTGTCGTCATCGTATATCATGCCGTTCTGATCTATAACATTTGCTTTTTTTGCCAGGCACATGGCAGCAAGTCCGTAGTCCTGCGTTACAACTATATCTCCTTTGGAGATAAGGTTCACCAGCACGAAATCTGCGCTGTCAGCGCCCTTGTCAGCCGTGATGACTTCAACACCTCGTTTTGAGAAGTCGTGTGCCGTATCGCAGACAAGCGTCACAGCCACACCGAAGTTATCAGCGCATTTTATTGTCAGACCGACCACAGGGCAGCCGTCCGCATCAACGAATATGCGCATCAGTTATCTTCCTCTCCCTCGATGTAGAAAGTAGCTTCCATATCCGCAATATGAGTTGCGAGCGCCAGCGGATACATACCCAGCGCCCTGCCGATGGTGTTGGTGTTCTCCTCACCCGAAAAACCCATGTGCCATCTTATAGCCATGGCTTCCTCACGGGTCAGGCGCATATAGCTGCTGACTATGTATACCGATTTCTCGCCGTGTCCGTAGGGGAGCGTATCGTGGAACTCGTAGAACGGGACTTTCTCCCACTGACCTGTCTCATCGTTCTTGCGGTTGCGCATACTTACACGGTAGAGATTCACCTTGCATATATCATGCAAAAGTGCCACCACCGCTATGCTCTCATCAGGGTAAGACAGCCCGTATTCGTCAGTCACACGTTCTCTTTCCAGATAAGCTTTCAGGCAGTCGTAAACGTGCAGGCTGTGATCGCAAAGTCCGCCTTCATAAGCACAGTGATAGCGTGTTGAAGCAGGTGCCGTGAAAAAGTCGCTGCTCTCGCTCAGCAGATAGTTCAGCAGCTTGTCAGCCCCGGGACGAGTTATGTTCTCACGGTATATCTGCACAAATCTTTCTTTGTTTTCATTGAGTGTTGACATTATTTACCTCCATTAGTATAATATCTACAATTTTTCACATATATTATATCATATTTTTTTACATATGAAAACCCCTTTTTCTGAAATATTGATGAAATCTATTGATTTTATTTTACTGATGTGATATGATATATGAGTGTTATTGTATTGAATGTGCAAACTTGATAGGTTTACATAAAAATAATAAGGTGAAGATAATTTATTTTCCGAAAGGAGTGTCGTTTTAATGTGCGGCATAGTTGGTTATGTTGGTTCTAAGGAGTGTACAGAGGTACTGCTGAACTCCCTTTCAAAGCTGGAATACAGAGGTTACGATTCCGCTGGTATCGCCGTTTTCGAGAATGGTGAGATCAAGACCCGTAAGGCAAAGGGCAAGATCGCCGATCTTGTGAATAAGATGGAAAAAGAGGGCACTTTGTCAGGTCACTGCGGCATAGGCCATACCAGATGGGCTACCCATGGCGAACCCTCCGACGTAAATTCGCACCCTCACGGCAATGCCAATGTCACCATCGTGCATAACGGCATTATCGAGAACTATAAAAAGATCAAGGAGTTCCTTGTAAGAAAGGGCTATACTTTCGAGAGCGAGACCGATACCGAGACAGTAGCCAAGCTGCTTGACTGTTTCTATGAGGGCAACCCTCTTCAGGCTATTCAGAGAGTTATCGATGAGGTCGAGGGTTCATATGCACTGGGTATCATGTTCAAGGACTATCCCGACAGGATATACGCAGTAAGAAAGGACTCTCCGCTGATCGTTGCAGTTGGCGAGGGCGAGTCTTTCATCGCATCTGACGTTCCTGCTATACTCAAATATACCAAGAACTACTATCTGCTGGATCAGGATGAGATAGCTATCCTCAAGCCCGATGGAGTAGAGTTCTACGACGATCACGGCACGCGTATCAAGAAGCAGATGCATATCGCTGATTTCGATGAGGAAGCTGCCAAGAAGGGCAATTTCCCTCACTACATGATCAAGGAGATACACGATCAGCCTTCTGCCGTAAAGACCACCATCACACCCAGGATAACCAACGGTATGCCCGATCTTACCGAGTGCGGCATGACCTATGACAGACTTAAAAGCTATGAGAATATCTTCGTGGTTGCCTGCGGTACAGCTATGCACGCAGGTCTGGTGGGCAAGTACGTCATCGAGAAGACCGCACGTATCAAGGTAACTGTTGATGTGGCTTCCGAATTCAGATACAGAGATCCTATCCTCTCTGAGAAGGATCTTGTTATACTGGTATCTCAGTCAGGCGAGACTGCCGATACTCTTGAAGCACTCAGACTTGCAAAGCGCAATGGTGCCGATACTCTTTCCATCGTAAACGTAAAGGGTTCGTCCATAGCAAGAGAGTCCGATATGGTGCTGTATACCCATGCAGGTCCCGAGATCTCCGTGGCATCTACAAAGGCATATATGGTGCAGCTTTCAGTGTTCTACCTCATAGCATTTGCCCTTGCATATGCTAATGAGAAGATAACCGAGGATGAGTGCAGAAGACTCGTTGCACAGCTTCAGGAAGTTCCCGACCAGATAGAGGCTATAGTAGCTAAGCCCGATGACTGCCAGTATGTGGCATCAAAGCTTGTTAATACAGAAAATCTGCTTTATATAGGCAGAGGCCTTGATTATGCCCTTTCGATGGAAGGTTCGCTGAAACTCAAAGAGATATCATATATCCATTCCGAGTCATATGCCGCAGGCGAACTCAAGCACGGCACTATCTCACTGGTAACAGAGGAAATGCCCGTTATCGCTGTGGCTACCCAGAGAGAGCTTTTCGATAAGACTATCAGCAATGTCAAGGAAGTCAAGGCAAGAGGTGCCTATGTTGTCCTTGTTACGCATGAGGGTAAGGACGTTGACCCCGATGCGGCTGACTGTGTTATCACAGTGCCCTCTATTGATGACCTCTTGATGCCTATGACAGCTGTAGTGCCTCTGCAGCTCATAGCATATTATACATCGGTACTCAGGGGCAACGATGTGGATAAGCCCAGGAACCTGGCTAAGTCCGTAACAGTAGAATAATATCATGACAGCCATGGAGCATTGCCCCTTGGCTGTCCTTTTGTGAGGTGCGATATGGCTGACTATAAGGCTTATATATTTGACTTTGATCTGACCCTTGCAGATTCATCGAAGGGCATACTGCTTTGCTTTAAGCATACCCTGCGGCATTTCGGTCTGAAAGTTCCCGATGATAAGAAGATATATGATACCATCGGGCATACTTTGCAGGATTCTTTTGATATCCTCACAGATACTCCCATGCATCCTCTGCGTGAAGAGATGCGTAAGATATATGTGGAAAAAGCAAATGAGGTCATGTCTGCAAATACTTTCTTTTATGAGGATACTCTGCCGATGCTCACAAAACTCCGTGAACAAGGCGCTAAGGTCGGTATAGTCTCAACAAAGATGCGCTATAGGATAGTCGAGTCTTTCGAGATGCAGCTGGGCGTGCATCCCTATGATCTCATAGTGGGGCTTGAAGATGTCTCTGCGCCCAAGCCCGATCCGCAGGGGCTGAATAAGGCTATGGAACTCCTGGGAGTAGGCAGAGAAGAGGTACTTTACATCGGAGACAGCTTTATAGATGCCGAAACTGCCGTTAACGCAGGTGTTGATTTTGCCGCTGTCACCACAGGCTCAACTGATAAAATGACCTTTGAAAAATATCCAAATAAGGCTGTCGGTGCATCACTTTCCGAAGCTCTTGGTGATATATGAATTAAATGTAAAAACAATCATAAAATATTGTGAAAAAACCTTGCTTTATTGAGGGAAAAATGCTATAATATAATTTGAATATTGTGCTTTGAAATTAACTCGAAAGGAAAGCAGATATATGATTAAGAGTATGACAGGCTTCGGCAGGGAACACGTTATTGCCGAGGGCAGAGAGATCATCGTGGAGATCAGATCGGTCAACCACAGATACTTTGAATTTACAGCAAGAACTCCCCGAACATACGGCTATCTTGATGAAAAGCTGAAATCTTTCCTCAAAGGCGGTATCTCACGAGGTAAGGTAGAGGTCGCAGTAAGCATTTATAATCAGGAGGGCACAGATGCCGAGATCGAGCTGAACCTGCCTGTGGCAAAGGGCTATCTCGATGCACTCAGAGCAGCTTCAAACGAACTTGATCTGAGGGACGATCTGGCACTTTCCAATATAATGCGTATGCCCGATGTTTTCACAGTTGTCAAGAAGACCGAAGATGAGGAAGTCATCTGGAATCAGGTAAAGGGCGTTGCACAGACTGCTCTTGAAAGATTTGTGCAGATGCGTGAGACCGAAGGTGTCAAGATGTATGAGGACGTAAGCTCACGCCTTGATTTTATCGAAGAGACCGTTGGCAAGATCGAAGAGTATCAGCCATCAGTGGCAAAAAGCTACAGCGACAGACTTTATGAGAAGATCAGTGAAACATTGAAGTCGCTGGATATCGATAAGATCGACCATCAGCGTGTGCTGACAGAAGTTGCTATCTTTGCGGATAAGGTCGCTATCGATGAGGAGACAGTAAGGCTGCGCAGCCATATCTCCCAGTTCCGTGACCTTATCAAGTCCGATGAACCTGTGGGCAGAAAGCTGGATTTTCTGGTGCAGGAGGTCAATAGGGAAGTCAATACCATCGGCTCCAAGGCTAATGATCTGACCATCGCCAGAATGGTAGTTGATCTTAAAGCCGAGATCGAAAAGATCAGAGAGCAGATACAGAATATCGAGTAGGTGATCTGTTTTATGCAGATGATAAATATAGGCTACGGCAACATGGTGTCTGCCGCAAGAGTCATTGCTGTGATAGCTCCCGATTCCGCACCCGTCAAAAGACTGATACAGGAGTCGAGAGATAAGGGTACGCTCATTGATGCGACCTACGGCAGAAAGACAAGAACAGTCATAATAATGGACAGCGATCATGTGGTGCTGTCAGCCGTTGCGACCGAAACAGTCTGCGGCAGGGCAGCAGAGGAGGAAGTTGAGGATGGATAAAAGAGAACCCAAGCTTATAATCGTGTCCGCACCATCGGGCTGCGGCAAGGGTACTATAATGCATAGAGTGTTCAATGATAATGAGGTGTTCTACTCAGTATCATGTACCACAAGAGACCCAAGACCATCTGAGGATAAACCGGGTGTGACATATCATTTTCTGACTATAGATGAGTTCAAGCAAATGATATCAGAAGACGGTTTCCTGGAATATGCAAGGTATTCGGATAAATACTACGGTACCCCCAAAAGACCCGTGCTGGATAATCTTGCAGCAGGTAAGGACGTTATCCTTGAGATAGAGACCCAGGGTGCGTTCAAGGTAATGAACATAAGACCCGATGCTCACTCCATATTTATCCTGCCGCCCTCTATAAAGGAGCTTGAAAGAAGGCTTCGCAAGAGAGGTACAGAGGATGAGGAGACCATAAAGAAAAGGGTCGCTCAGGCTGCCGGTGAGATCGAAAAGGCAGATAAATACGATTACGTGATAATGAATGACGAGCTGGACGATGCTCTGGCAGATTTCCGTGCCGTTATCGACGGTATACGTGGAGATGCTCCCGAGGCAGTGAAGTTCAGTCCCGTTAATGAAGATATAAAGAATATGATCAGAGAGGTGCTTGAAAATGCTTAGACCTGCAGTTTGTCAGATACTGAAAAATAATGAGAGCTATTATTCACTGGTGATCGCCGTTGCAAAACGTGCAAGAGAGATCACTGACGAGGCTTGCGAGAACGAGAGCGTTCTTGAAGAAAAGCCTGTAAAGACCGCTGTTGACGAGTTCGCAGCAGGCGAGTATAAAATAATCGAGGACGCATCCCTGAAAAATTGATCTGAGCGGAGGAACTGATGATGGGCAGTGAGGGAACTGTTGCAGGTGTGGCACTCAGTCACGCAGCTTACAGCTTTGATGCTGAATACAGCTACCTTGTGCCCGAAAAGTTTGCATCAAAGCTCAAAGCAGGCATGAGGGTACTGGTATCTTTCGGCAAGGGCAATAAGCGTGTTATAGGGCTTGTGACTAAGGTCGAAACGGGCGAGACACAGGGACTTAAACCTGTGCTTGCTGTCATCGACAGCGAAAGCCTTGTGACAGATGAGATGATGAAGATCATCTTCTGGCTGAAAGAAAATACATTTTGTACCTATTATGATGCTTTTAAGAGTGTTGTTCCCACAGGCTACTCCTATAAGGTCGATCTTCACTACGGGCTGGTAAATACCCTTATAGAAAGGGAAAAACTCAGCGATGAGGAAATTGAGATAGTCGATTTTCTTGAAGGCTGTGAAGATCAGCAGGAGATAGATAAGTTTTTTGATCTCAAAGAATTTCCAAAACGCAAAAAGCCGCTGGAAATGCTGATAGATAAGGGCTATGTGGAGGAAACTCAGGACTTTAAGCGTAAAGTCGGTGACGACAGCGTTAAGATGGCTGAGCTGGTGCCGGGATATGAGGACGCAGACCTTACTCCAAAGCAGAAAAAAGTCGTCAGCCTGCTGGAAGAAAGCGGTGCGGCTTCCGTTAAGGAACTTTGCTATATGACGGGCTGTACAGCTACCATTGTAAAGCGACTCAGTGAGAAGAACGTGGTGCGTATCTTTGAACACGAGGTCATGCGTGATGCGGTGGGGGCAGTTACCGAAAGACAGGATCCCGAGGATATCAGGCTCAATGCCGAGCAGTCAAAAGCCTATGACGGCATCATGGAGCTTATACGTGCGGGCAGACCCGCAGGTGCATTGCTTTACGGTGTCACCGGCAGCGGAAAAACATCTGTCTTTATCAGGGTCATCGACTCTGTTGTGAATATGGGCAAGACCGCTGTTATGCTCGTTCCTGAGATATCCCTTACTCCACAGATGGTTGCTAAGTTCAAGGTGCTTTTCGGCGAGAAGATAGCTTTGCTGCATTCCTCACTGTCATTGGGACAGCGTATGGATGAGTTCAAGCGCATAAAGCGTGGCGAAGCTAAAATAATAATCGGTACGAGGAGCGCAGTGTTCGCACCTGCACAGGATATAGGTGTCATAATCATGGATGAGGAGGGTGAACAGTCCTATAAATCGGACTCAAATCCCAGATACCATGCCAGAGATGTGGCTATACAGCGCTGCGGTCATAACGGCGCATTGCTGCTGCTAGCATCTGCCACACCATCACTGGAAACTTTTTACCATGCAAAACAAGGGCGTTTCCACCTGTTTACTCTTAAACATCGCTATAAGGATGCGGCCCTGCCTGATGTGGAGATAGTCGATATGCAGACTGAGGCAGCCCAGGGCAATGACAGCCTGCTGAGCCGTACTCTGGCAGACAGGCTGACAGATACGCTTTCAAGAGGTGAACAGGCGATACTTCTGCTCAACAGACGAGGTTTCACCACCTATATCAGCTGTGCCGAATGCCGACAGCCTGTGGTTTGTCCCAAGTGCAATATCCCGTTGACATATCATAGAAAAAA
Source organism: uncultured Ruminococcus sp. (assembly GCA_902788785.1). Classification (GTDB taxonomy): domain Bacteria; phylum Bacillota; class Clostridia; order Oscillospirales; family Ruminococcaceae; genus Hominimerdicola. The sequence continues at coordinate 356,158 of CADALT010000001.1, read as the reverse complement.
TGACCGTTTCATGTGTCATTACTGTGGTTTCACCATGGATAATAACGCGGTTTGCCCATCATGCGGATCACCTAAACTGAGGTCGAGCGGTGTTGGTACACAGCGTGTTGAAGATGAGGTCGCAAGGATATATCCCGAGGCGAGGATACTCCGTATGGATGCGGATACCACGACCTCACGCTATGCTTATGAGGAAAACTTCAAGGCATTCGAGAACCATGAGTATGATATCATGCTGGGTACCCAGATGATAGCTAAGGGACTTAATTTTCCCGACGTTACTCTGGTAGGTGTGATTTCCCTTGATAAAGCGCTGTTTACGGGTGATTACAGAAGTTATGAGCGCACATTCTCGCTGCTTACTCAGGTGGCAGGCAGAAGCGGCAGAGGCAGCAAGCCCGGAGTTGCATATATACAGACCTTTGTGCCCGACCATTATGTGCTGAATCTTGCAGCACAGCAGAACTATGATGAGTTCTATGAGGAAGAGATAGCACTGCGGCAGTCGCTGATCTATCCGCCTTACTGCGATATATGTGTAATAGGTTTTTCCGCACCGATGGAAAGCCGAGCTATCAAGGCGGCTGAAATGACCGAAAAACTCATAGCCGAATATATACGTTCAAACAAGGTCGATTTCCCCATGAGGGCGATCGGTCCCGCACCATGTACTCTGGAGACAATCAACGGCAAATTCAGGTACAGGCTGATACTCAAGATAAGAAACACCGGATGTTTCCGCAGGATGATAAGAGCTGTGCTCAAAAGTCTCAATGATAACAGGGAACTGAAGGATGTACATATATATGCCGATATTAACGGAGATATCGGACTTTAGGAAAGGAAAGTGCAAAAATGGCAGTCAGGAATATTCTTAATAAAAGCGATGAAACTCTGCATAAGGTATGCCGCCCCGTGGAAAAATTCGATCAGAAGCTGTGGACATGGCTAGATGATATGAAAGAGACCCTTGCCCAGGCGAACGGTGTGGGTCTTGCTGCGCCTCAGGTGGCTATCCTGCGTAGATTTTGTATTATAGACGTTGGCGACGGAAATGTTTATGAGCTGATAAATCCCGAGATCACATGGCAGTCTGAGGAAACTCAGCGTGTTGTCGAGGGTTGTCTGTCCTGCCCCGGTGAGTGGGGATATGTTACAAGACCCATGAGCGTTAAATTCAAAGCCCAGGACAGAAACGGCGAGTGGTATGAGATGGAGGTAACAGAACTCTTTGCTCAGGCTGTTTGCCACGAACTGGCTCATCTTGACGGTCATCTGTTCACAGAGATCGTTGAGGAATATGTTGAGGTAGATGAACAATGAAGATAGTTTTTATGGGTACTCCCGATTTCGCTGTACCTTCTCTTAATGCCCTGTTTGGTGCAGGTCATGAGGTGCAGGCAGTCTTCTGTCAGCCCGATAAGCCCAAGGGCAGGGGCAACAAGATAACTCCTCCGCCTGTAAAGGTCGCAGCTGCGGAGAAAAATGTGCCTGTATACCAGCCTGTCAGCCTTAAAAACGGCGGCGAGGAGTTCATAGAGATCCTGCGTGATCTTGCACCCGATTGTATCGTGGTCGCAGCATACGGCAAGATACTCCCGAAGGCTGTGCTCGATATACCTAAGTACGGCTGTGTGAACGTGCACGGCTCGCTCCTTCCGAAATACAGGGGCGCAGGTCCCATACAGTGGGCTGTTCTCAACGATGAAAAGACCACGGGCATCACTACCATGCTCATGGGCGAAGGTCTTGATACAGGTGATATGCTGCTCAAATGCGAGACCGAGATCGGTGAGAATGAAACAGCTGCGGAACTTTTCGACAGATTGGCTGACATGGGCGCAGAACTTCTGCTAACTACCCTTGAAAAGCTTGAAAAAGGCGAGGTAACACCTGTTCCCCAGAATGAGGACGAGGCTAGCTATGCGCCCATGCTCTCAAAGGAACTTTGTCCCATAGATTTCACCAAGACTGCTCGTCAGGTCCATAAGCAGATATGCGGTCTTTCCGACTGGCCCTGCGCAACAACTACCGTTGAGGGCAAGCGTTTGAAAGTCTACAGATCCGAGATCGTTGATGGAAAGTCGAATGCAGTACCTGGTACGATAGTCAAGGCTAAAGACTTTACAGTTGCCTGCGGTGATGGTCTGGTAAGATTTACCGAGATTCAGGCAGAGGGTTCAAAGCGTATGAAAACTGCGGATTACCTGCGTGGCAAGCCTGTTAAAGAAGGTACTGTGCTTGGGAAATGACAAGACGATAAACTTGTCGGCTGGAGGAGCAAAATTTGGGAAACACAAGAAAATTTACGGTCAGGCTGCTGACTAAGCTGGATGAAAATTCGTCCTACTCAAATATACTTCTTGACGAAGCTTTGAGCAGAAGCGATTTTGACAGGCGTGATAAGAAGTTCATTTCTGCGCTGTTTTACGGCGTGCTCGAACGTCAGCTCACGCTGGATGCAATAATAGCAGACCTTTCCAAAAATCCGAAAAACAAGCTGAACTATACTGTCCGCAATATCCTGAGGACAGGACTGTATCAGCTGAAATATATGGACTCCGTGCCTGATAATGCAGCGGTGGATGAGTCGGTGGAGCTGGCAAAGAAATGCCGCAACACCGCAGCCCCCGGTTTTGTCAACGGTATGCTCAGAGAGTTTATCCGAAGGGATAAAGCTCTGCCAAAGGCTAAGACTGAGCAGGAAAGGCTCTCTCTGGAATACTCATGCCCCTTGTGGCTGGTCGAAAAATGGCAGAAAGAGTATGGCAAGGAAGTCTGCTTGACAATGCTTGAGGCGTCGGTAGGGCGTGCGCCTACAACTGTAAGGCTTAATAACTTGTCGGGCACAGCGGAGGATACTTTAGATATGCTCGCCTCGGAGGGCATGACCTTTGAGCGCAGCAAGATATTTGAATATGCAGCAGATGTGGCTGCATCAGGTGCTATAGAGAAGTCAAAAGCTTATAAGCAGGGCAGGTTCCATGTGCAGGATATGGCAAGTCAGCTGTGCTGTGCCGCACTTGATGCACAGCCCGGTGATACGGTGCTGGATCTTTGCTCAGCTCCCGGCGGCAAGACTTTTACTATAGCCGAAATGATGGGCAATGTGGGTAAGGTCATGGCTTTTGACCTGCATAAAAACCGTGTAAAGCTGATTCAGTCCGGCGCAGAGAGGCTGGGACTTACCTGTGTCAAAGCTAACGAGAACAACGCAAAGCTGTTCAGAGAAGACCTGCCGCAGGCTGACAGAGTTCTGGTAGATGCACCTTGTTCGGGTCTGGGTGTTATAAGACGCAAGCCCGAGATCAAGTATAAAGATCCCAAGGATTTTGAACGGCTTCCGCAGGTGCAGTATGAAATACTTGACACCTCATGCAGATATGTCAAAGTCGGCGGTACGCTGGTCTATTCGACCTGTACAGTATCAAGGGCGGAGAATGATGAAGTTGTCGAGCGCTTCCTGAAAGCTCATGCCGAATTTGAGCCTTGTGCTCTTGGCGGAGCATTGGGCGATTCGCCGAGAATGACCATTACACCTGATATGTTCGGTTCTGACGGTTTTTTTATTGCTAAATTCGTAAGGCGGAGGTGACAGGATGCTGACTTATGACGAAAACGGTCTTATAGACATCCTGGGGCTTCTTCCCGAGGAACTTGAAGAGCAGATCCTCCTGATGGGCGAGAAGAAATTCCGTGCCGGACAGATATTTGAATGGCTTCATGTTAAGCGTGTGGGTAGTTTCGATGAAATGACTAATCTATCTATACAATTGCGTGATAAGCTAAAAGAAATATTTTGTTTAAAATCACTATTTATCGTGAAAAGACTTGAATCTAGTACCGATAATACTGTAAAATATCTTTATAGGCTTTCTGACGGCAACCATATCGAGACTGTCATAATGGAGTATAATTACGGAAATACCGTGTGTGTATCTACTCAGGTGGGCTGTAAGATGGGGTGCAGATTCTGTGCCTCAACTATCGCAGGTTATAAGCGTGACCTGGCTTCCTCCGAGATACTCCAGCAGATCTATACTGCCGCCAGAGACAGCGGACGTAAGATAACGGGCGCTGTCCTCATGGGCATCGGTGAGCCGCTGGATAATTACGACAATGTGGTAAATTTCCTTGGTCTGGTATCACACCCGAAGGGGATGAATATGTCGCTGAGACACGTTTCTCTTTCGACCTGCGGTCTGGTGCCGAGGATATATGACCTGGCTGAACTGAAGCTGGGGCTTACGTTGTCTATATCGCTCCATTCATCAAATAATAAGGCGAGGAGCGAGATAATGCCTGTCAACGACAGGTATGATATAAACGAACTTCTTGAAGCGTGCCGATACTATTTTAAGGTAACGGGCAGGAGGATTTCGTTTGAATATGCACTTATTGACGGACATAACGATTCCCGGGCAGATGCGCAGGAACTTGCAAAGCTGCTTGGCGGTTTTGTGTGTCATGTGAATATAATTCCCGTGAATAAGATAAAGGAACGAGATTACCGTTCTGACAGAAAAGCGGCTGAAAGGTTCCGCAAACGGCTTGAAGCCCTGGGACTCAATGCTACTGTCAGACGTACCCTCGGCTCAGATATAGATGCTGCCTGCGGACAGCTGCGACGGGAATATGAGATCTAAGGAAAGGCGGTGAGCTGTATGTTTTCTGCATCAGGTTCTGATATCGGTCAAAAAAGAGAAGAAAATCAGGACAGGGTGATGATCAAGGAGCTCGAAGGCGACAATACCTGTATAGCGATAGTATGCGATGGAATGGGCGGAGCTGCTTCGGGCGGCGAGGCAAGTCAGCTTGCTATGGATGAATTTTTAAAAAGCGTAACGGAAAATTACAGACCCGACATGAATGAGAATTCCATCAGAAATCTTTTGCTTATTGCTGTACACCGTGCAAATAATGCAGTGTATGAAACGAGTATAGAGGATATGGATAAAAACGGTATGGGCACTACCTGCGTGGCTGCACTTGTGCGCAACAAGAGTATTTACGTGGTAAATGTGGGCGACAGCAGAGGATATCTGCTCACAGGTGACGGCATAAAGCAGATCACCACCGACCATACCTATGTCGAAGCGCTTCGTCAACAGGGTCAGATCACTGATGAAGAAGCGAAAAATCACCCTTACAGGAATGTTATCACCAAGGCGGTCGGCGTTGAACCTGATGTCGATGTCGATTACTTTGAGTTTGAATGCTACGATACTGGCAACTTTGCATTGGTGCTGTGTTCGGACGGTCTGTCGGGATATTGCAGCGAGGAGTTTATATACTGTACAGTATTCGGGAACAATCTCGATGAGGCAGTAAGAAAACTCATCGACCATTCCAATGAAAGCGGCGGAAAAGATAATATAACCGTGGCTATCGTAGCAAACTGAATAAAAGAATATTATAAAAAGAAATAGGAGTTGAATGTAATGGATTCTAACATCGGTAAGAAGCTGGATGGCAGATATGAAATTACCGAGCTTATAGGAGTCGGCGGAATGGCTGATGTCTATAAGGCACAGGATGTTATGGAGAACCGTCCTGTGGCAGTGAAGATCCTCAAGCCCGAGTTTTCACGGGATGAGGAGTTCCTGAGAAGGTTCAGGAATGAGAGTAAGGCTATAGCAGTGCTTTCTCACCCTAATATCGTAAAGATATTTGATGTGGGTTTCACTGATGAGATACAGTTCATCGTCATGGAGTATATCGACGGTATTACCCTCAAGGAGTTTATCGAGCAGCAGGGCGTGCTCAAATGGAAGGATGCGCTGCACTTCATAACCCAGATACTCAGGGCGCTGCAGCACGCACATGACAAGGGCATTGTTCACAGGGATATCAAGCCCCAGAACATAATGCTCTTTACAGACGGTACCATAAAGGTCATGGACTTCGGTATCGCAAGATTTTCAAGGATCGACGGCAAGACACTTTCCGATAAGACTATCGGATCTGTTCACTATATTTCTCCCGAGCAGGCACAGGGCGAGATGACCGACGAGCGTTCGGATATCTACTCTGTCGGTATAATGCTCTATGAGATGCTCACAGGCAGAAAGCCCTTCGACGGCGATAATGCCGTGAACGTTGCTCTCAAGCATATGCAGGAGAATGCGATCCCTCCGAGAGAGATCATGCCATCCATCCCCGAGGCTCTCGAAGAAATAGTTATCCACGCTATGGAAAAGCAGCCCGCACAGCGTTATCAGTCGGCTGCCGAGATGATAAGGGATATAGATACATTCAAACTCAATCAGTCCGTTGTTTTCGGCTATAAGGACGGTTCAGCACCGATCGCCGAGAATACAGGCTTCTATCCGCTCAATAACAATAATAACGATGTCGCTCCCAGAAAGTCTCTCATAGATGATTATGAAGACGAGTACGAGGATGATTACGATGACGATTATGATGATGATTACGACGATGAAGACGAAGATGACGAGGACGATGAGGATTACGAGGTAAAGAAGCGTTCCTACGTGGTCCCCATACTGCTGGCTGTTACAGTGGCTGTCGTTATCGTTGCAGCATTCATCATCGGCTGGACCGTTATCAAGGCTATACAGCCTGAAGACGGTACTATCGGTATGCATACAAACACCATCACTCTGCCGAACTTCGTTGGCAAAAATATCACTCAGGTCAAGTCCGACTGGGGCGATAAGCTGAAGTTTGAGGAAGTGAATGAGTACAATATCGAGTACGAAGAGGGCGTTATCTTCTGGCAGAGCCAGTCACCCGGAAAGTCCGTTAAGGAAGGCTACACACTTACTCTGAAAGTAAGTAAGGGTAAGCAGATGGCTGTTATCCCCGATGTTTCGGGCTCCGAGTCAGAGGTCGCAGAGAGCGAGCTGCGAGCTGCTAAGTTCACAGTCGTTATGCGAAGCAAGTATGATGATAATATCCCCGAGGGTATCGCAATAGGCACCGAGCCTGCGGCAGGTACTGAGTTTGCTATCGACGGCGCAGTTACACTGTATGTCAGCAAGGGTCCTCTGGATACTCAGGTCAAGGTACCTAATGTTGTAGGTCTGACAAAGGAGAAGGCTATTACCATCCTGAAGGATAACAAGCTTGTTCCTGTCGTTGAGGATCTGCCTCACGATGGCGATAAGGGCAAGGTCATCGACCAGAGCCACGATCCCGATATGAGAGTTGAAAAGGATACAGAGGTCACCATCTACGTTTCCACAGGTGAGACAGATCCTACCAAGCTCACTGTAAGCGTTCCTATGCCCGAGGGTCTCCACGGTTCGTACTCGATCCAGATCTATGAGAACGGTAATGTTAAGTGGACACAGACCATAGCAAGCGGTGAAACGGTTGCGGGCGGCAGTATCGCTCTGGATATCGAGGGTAAGAAGAAGCAGACACTTACAGTTTCCATCAGAAATGATGAAACAGGCAAGTCTGTAAACTATGCAGTATTCAATGTCGATTACGATAAGCAGACAGCTGAACTCAGCGGCTCGCTGAATAAGGACGGTCTGATAGCTATCACTCCTAAGAAGGATGATTCTTCCGAGACTGAGACAACTACCACGACCGAAGCTACAACAACTACCGAGCAGCCTACAGAGCCTCCTCAGACAGATGCACCTCAGACAGATGCACCTACTGATACTCAGGCACCAACTGATACTCAGGCTCCTGCATAAGTAACAGCATGAACGGTATAATAATTAAAGCTATCGGAGGCCTCTACACTGTAGAAGCCTCCGAAGGCATATTTGAATGTAAAGCAAGAGGTATCTTCCGTAAGCGTAAGATAGCCCCAATGTGCGGTGATGATGTTGTCATCTCGCAGGATAGTGACGGCAGCTGTGTCATCGAGGAGATCCTACCGAGACGTTCCCAGCTGATACGTCCGCCGCTGGCAAATCTCGATCTGCTGGTGTTCGTGTCCTCGACAGTTGAGCCCCGACCGAACACTCTGCTGCTGGATAAATTCATAGCCATCGCAGTCTATAAGAAGATCAAGCCCGTTGTGGTGTTCACTAAGGTCGATAAGCAGCCGGGTGATGAGCTGGCAGACATCTACCGCAAGGTCGGCATAGATGTGTTTGAATGTGATAACACCACAGGCGAGGGCAGTGCAGAGGTCAAAGAACTTCTGCAAGGTAAGCTCTCAGCATTCACAGGTAATACAGGCGTTGGAAAATCTTCGCTGCTCAATAATATGTACCCCGAACTTGAGCTTGCCACAGGCGAGATAAGCCGAAAGCTCGGCAGAGGCAGGCATACTACCCGTCATGTGCAGCTCTATAAGCTCGAAGGCGGCGGATATATCGCTGATACCCCGGGATTTTCGTCCTTTGAGACTAACAGGTACGACATAATTTTCAAGGACGAACTGGCTGACTGTTTCACTGAATTTGCACAATTCACAGGCGATTGCCGCTTCCCCGATTGCAGCCATACCAAGGAGAAAGGCTGTGCTGTCATCGAAGCCGTGAAAGATGGCATAATACCTCAGTCTCGCTTCGACAGCTATGTTCAGATGTATGAGGAAGCAAAACAGCTTAAAGAATGGGAGTATAAAAATGACTGAGCATTGTATTATTTTTGCAGGCGGCGACCCTGTATCAAGCGAGACTTTTCATAAATTCAGACCGGATAATGCTTATGTTATCGCAGCAGATAAAGGTGTCGCACTGGCAAAGTCGCTGGGCATTGAAGCTGACCTGATATTGGGAGATTTTGATTCCCTGGGATACCGTCCGCAGGGCGACAGCGTGCTTAGCTATCCCGTGGAAAAAGACGATACAGACCTCATGCTGGCTGTTAACGAGGGTCTGGCAAGAGGTCACAAAGATTTTTACATATTCGGAGCCTGCGGAGGAAGGCTCGACCATATGGTCGGCAATATCCGCTGCCTTGCACTGCTGCTTGAAAATGGCGCACAGGGCATTATAATAGGCGATACCGAGCGTGTCTCGCTGCATCGGGCAGGAGAGTACACTTTCCCCTATGAGGAAGGCTTTTCGCTTTCGTTTTTTGCCCATTCCGAAAAAGTCACAGACCTTTGCATCAGCGGTACCAAGTACACCGCAGATAACGTCACTCTGAAAAATGCATCGACCCTGGGAGTCTCCAACGAGATAAATTCTCCCTGTGCAAAAGTAAGCTTCAGTGACGGCATACTGCTGGCAGTAAGGTCAAAACTGTAACCAAATCTTTTCCCGTGAATATTATAATGTAGCACTAGCAAAGGGAGGTCTTACTTATGAAAGTAGTTGTTGTAAAAAGTCCCAGAGCGCTTTCGGGGCTGCTTAGAATGATATTCGGGATAAAAAGAGAGGATTGAATCGAAGCCACCTGTTTAACGGGTGGCTTTATTTATACTCTTTTTCAGCTTTTACCGATATGTAGATAACCCGAAAACTGCGTCTTTACTTTTGCAGGCAAATGTGTTATAATAAATATATATCGATTATTTTGAGGAGAGATCTGATGGAATATAAATTCGTGTCCGACAGCTGGGGCGCAGCATTCAGCTTCCCGTGGGCTGCGGCAGCACCGTTTATTAAGGAGTGCAGCGAGATACAGCTTAAAGTGCTAATTTGTGCCCTTGCAGGCGCAAGGTATACCACTTCCGCTGTGCTGGCAGATGCCGCAGGCTGCAGCGAGGCTGATGCTATGGCAGCAGTAAATTATTGGCTTGAAAGGGGAGTCCTTTGTGCTGAAGGCGTCCGTGAAGATGTTCACCGTTTTTCGGGTAAGAACGAACCTGTTTCTCTGGTGGAGTCTGTTAAGCCGACCCAAGCTGCAGCAGTCGAGAAGAAAGTGACCGTCCGCTACTCCCAGCGTGAGATGAGCGAAAAAGCCGAGAAAGATGCTACACTAAAAAATCTTATAAATGAGATACAGTCCCTGCAATTTTCCATAAACGGCACTGAATTTGCAAAGATCATCGAGCTTTACGAGTATTATAAATTTGATGCACCTTCGATACTGCTTGCGGCGGACTATTGCCGTTCAGCAGGCAAATGCAGCGTGGCATATCTGTATACCATCATGGTCAATTGGTATAAAGAGGGCATAAATACCTATGCCGATGTTGAAGAGGCTATGATAAAGGCGGCTGAGGTAAAAAGTTTCGAGAATAAGATAATGCGTATCTTCGGTATGGAGAACAAGCCCTCCAAAAAACAGCGTGAATATATCCGTGAATGGAGCAAGCTGGGATATAATACCGAGCTTATCGAGATAGCCTATAATAAATGTATGGATATCAAGACCAAGCTCAGTTTCAGCTACATAGACGGTATACTGAAAAACTGGGCAAACGGCGGTATAACCACCTCCGAGCAGGTGGCTGAGAATGATGAGCAGTTCAAGAGCAAGCGTGCCGCATCAGCCGAGCTTTCGGGCGCATCTTACGATCTTGATGAATTTGAGAATTTTGCACTTAACTACGGTTTCGGAGATCAGGTGCGCAGCAGCGGAAGGGGTGAGTGAACGTGAAATACACAAAGGGTGCTTTTGAACGTGCCGAGAGTGACCTGAGAGAAAGGCGTGAAAAGGCGCAGACCGAACGCAGTGAACATCTCGAAGAGGTCGCAAGGAATGCCCCCGAGATATACAGGATGTATAATGATTCCGTGGCACTGAATTATGAGCTTATGGAGTGCATTGGTTTGCAGGCAGGCAAGGAAGATGCAAGACAGCGTATCCAGGAGATCCGTCAGAAAAGCAAAATGCTCCGTGATGCCATGCACGTTATGCTCGATTCCTGCGGATATCCCACGGATTATCTGCAATATCACTATCAGTGCGAAAAATGCAGTGATACGGGCTATCATGACGGTATCCGCTGCGAGTGTATGAAAAATCTACTGGAAAAATACACCACCGAGGATATCAACCGCAGCTGTTCGATAGAACTTCATGATTTCAGCGAATTTGTCCCCGAGGTCTACAGCGAGGAGCTGATGAACGGTATCAGTCCCCGTAAGAGGATGACGGGCATATTTAATGACTGCAAGAGCTATGCGGAGAATTTCAGCGTAAATTCGCCCTCGCTGTTCTTCTTTGGCAAAACAGGTCTCGGCAAGACTTTTCTTTCGTCCTGCATTGCCAAGAAACTCATTGAGGACGGACATAATGTGGTCTATAGTTCGCTCGTCAGACTTCTTCCCCAGATAGAAGACGAACGTTTCCACCGCAGTGACGGAGATACCATGAGTATTCTGCGTGATGCGGAACTGGTGATACTCGATGATCTCGGGTCCGAGTTTCAGAAGCAGTTTACCGATTCGGTCATCTATGAGATACTGAATGAACGCATAAACACAGGCAGACCTACCATAATCTCCACAAATCTCACCACTAAGGAACTGGACAAGAAATATAATGACAGAATAGTTTCCAGGCTGACAGGCTGTTTCATGCCCGTCATGTTCATAGGCAACGATGTTAGACAAGAGAAACGCAGGCTGAGTCTTTTATGATTTTAGGAGATTGTTATGAGAAAAATTGATCCCGATCGTTTATACATACGTGATGTAACGCTTGACGATGCAGACGCACTGGCTGAGATATATTCTCACTATGTTGAGAATACAGCTGTGTCTTTTGAATATAAAGCACCTGATGCTGATGAATTTAGAGAGCGTATCAAAAAGATAACTCGCAGCTATCCCTATATAGTTTGTGAACTGGATGGCAATGTAGCAGGCTATGCCTACGCAGGAAGGTACAGCGACAGAGCAGCTTATGATTTTACTGTTGCTTCATCGATCTACGTCGAAAAAGATCATCGCAGAATGGGTATAGGCAGCGCACTTTATGATGCTTTGTTCAAAAGATTAAAAGCTCAGGGGATAGTAAATGTCCTTGCAGGTGCGGCATATGTCGATAGAACTGATGAACACCTGACCGATGCGAGTTTCAAATTCCATAGCAGCATGGGCTTTGAAAAAGCGGGTCATTTTAAAAATGTAGGTACAAAATTCGGCAAATGGTACGATCTGATCTGGATGCAGAAAAATATAAAGTGATCGATCGTACATAGATAATAAAAGGAGCGATAAAATGAGAAAGGTAAGATCATTGCTTGATCAGCTGATAGTGCTGGCGCTGGGTAATTCCATTGCGATGTGTAAACTCACATCATTTCCTGTGATGCTGAAGATCGGAATTATAGCGCTGTGTGCAATAGTTTTTCTGGTGTATTTGATAACTGCGGGCGGAAGTCCCGATAAGGATAAAAAACTCAGCCGTATTGCCAAAGGCTCGTTTCTGATAGACGGCGCAGTTACAAGCGTTTTTTTGCAGACCGTGCTGGTCGTGGTGCTGGCTCTGGCAACAAAACTCGGTCCCTGGTGGCAGGTGGGAAATGCTTTGCTGGGCTTCGGTGTCATAGCTTTCTGCGCTTTTGTGGGCATAGTAAGGCTCATCATATCCTCAAGACAGGTAAAGATCATTAAGTATATCATCCTGCTTTTCACCTGGTATATGCCAATAATAAATCTCATCGTCCTGAAGAATATCTCCAAGGATGCCAAAAAAGAGTTCCGCTTTGAACAGGCAAAGCTCGAACTCAACGATATGCGTAAGGAGAATGAGGTCTGCAAGACCCGTTATCCTATACTTATGGTACATGGCATTTTCTTCCGTGACTGGCAGAAGTTCAACTACTGGGGCAGAGTTCCCAAAGAACTGGTGCGCAACGGTGCCGAGATATACTACGGCAATCAACAGTCGGCTAACCTTATCTCAATAAGTGCCGCCGAACTCCGTGACAGGATAGTTGAGATCATCAAGGAAACGGGCGCTGAAAAGGTCAATATCATTGCACATTCAAAGGGCGGACTTGATTCACGCTATGCTATCTCAAAGCTCGGCATGGATAAATATGTGGCTAGCCTTGTTACCATAAACACACCGCATTACGGCTGTAATTTCGTGGATAATATAATGGCGAAGGTGCCCGACGGACTGCTGCATTTCGTTGAAAAGCGCTATAACAAGCTGTTTACCGTGCTGGGTGATACAAAGCCCGATTTCGTAAAAGGCGTTACTGAGCTTACTCATGCCAACTGTGCAAAGCTTGATACCGAGCTTCCCGATGCACCCGGGATATATTATAAGTCGGTCATGTCGTATATGAAGAATATCTTTTCCGCAGGCTTTCCGCTGAACGTGGGCTACTTCTTTAACCGTAAAGACGGCACGGGCAACGATGGACTTGTGGTAAAGGAGAGCGCTCTGCGAGGTAAGAATACCTATCTTATCACTAAAAAAGGCAACCGTGGACTTTCCCACGGCGATATGATAGACCTGTTCCGTGAGAATATCGACGATTTCGATGTAAGAGAATTTTATGTCGGCATAGTCAAGGAACTTAAAGAGAGAGGTCTGTAAACCTATGGACAGATCATTCTTATGCAGTTGGGCAAAGGGATTTGAAAACGGCTTGAATGAGCTTGATAAAGACAGCAGGAGCTGTCTTTTGCAGCAATGTGCCAAAGCCTGCGCAGATACGGGCGTACTCATATCTTATCAAAAGTTATATAAAAAAGTAAACGGAGACTGAGATGCTTTTTATCGAAGTTTAAGCGAATTAGGCGGCGTTAGAGGCGAAGTTGTTACTTCAATGACGGAATACTATATGTATTTCCCTGAGTGCGGCTGTGATCTCCATAATGATCTCGGAGTGGATACGCCTGTGTTGTGTGAATGTTCAAGACAGAGCATAATATATGTGGCTGAAAGCATATGGCAAGGCTCTAAAATTAAGGTTGAACAGCTGGAAACCGTCCTATCGGGAGATAAAGAATGTAAATTCAGGATCATATTTGAATAAATGTAAAATTCGGAGGTAAGTAAAATGAACCCAATGGCAATGTTGAAGTTAAAACCCCTGATCGAAAAATTCAGGTACAATCACCCTAAATTCCCGCAGTTTCTGCACACCGCAGCTACGGGTATCGACGAAGGCGGCTCTATCGACATAAAGGTGACTAATGCCGCAGGTCAGAAGATAGAGGCAAGCCTGAAGATCAATGCTGATGATAAAGAGCTTTTCAATGCCCTGAGAGAACTGCTCTCAGATGCGGCAGGTCAGCAGTGATACATACAAAAAAGCATATAAAAAGGTGAACTATCTTTGCGATGGTTCACCTTTTGTTTTATAAAATGATTTTTAACGTACTGCCTTGATATCACTGTAATGTCATTTCGGCAGAACTGTCTGTCACGTACTGCACAGGACCCATTTCAAGCCCGGGATCGTTAGTCTCTTCGCACTTTTGAGTGATGTCATTAACTATCCTCTCAAATACCACATAGCTCCGGTCATAAAGCTCCTGAGCTTCATCAGCGTCCAGAGACATGGTCTCAATCGGCTTTCTTATGGACATATGCACATCATTTGGCAGCATATCGAAATCAAGTTCTTCAGCCATTACCTTCGAGTCAAAGCTGAATCCCTTTTCATCTATGTACTTGTTTCCCGGGAAATCTTTTTCCAGGTCGTCTTTAAGAAGTTCAACACATTCGGGCTTGGTGTAGGAGTCGGTTATCATTATCATGCCTTCACCTATCTGCAACTGTGCTGAAAGCTTCTGCATATAAGTGTTCTGCATATTCTCGTCCATTATGGGGTTCATGGGCACATCGATTATGCCCACATGGACATATCCGTTGCCGTCCACATCGTCTGTATATTTTTCAAAGAACTTTTCAAGCTCTTCACCCTTTTCTTCAAGTCCGCAGGTCGAAGTCAGTATTATGGTCAGGTCATCACGTTTTCTGGTGACTTGTGTATAAACCGCATATCCGACCATTGCGCATATCACCGAGCATACAATAACTATCGTTTTGTAATGATACCAGAAATTCGATACCGCAGCCATGCCCGTGGGCTTTTCGATAACCTCTTCACTCTTAGTGAATGAAGAATCCTCCTCGTCCTCGATACCGCTTTTTAGCTTTAAAAGCTCAAGCTTTTCCTGTCGTATCTGTTCCTCACGCTGTTTTTCTGCGTCACGCTTTCTCTTTTTAGCCTCAGCCCTGCGCTGTGCAGCCTTTTCTTCGAGCAGCCGCTGACGTTCACGCTCTTGCTCTGCCAGTTTTTTTTCGTATTCGTAATCATCCTCGTCGATCTTCATGTTTTCTATGTTTATTTTTTTCTTATCAGCCATGTTACTCTCCCGAAATAATAATATTATAAATGTTTCAACTATTATATCTCATTCTTATGAACTCCTAATTAACAAAATGAAAGCAGTTTTTTTATGAAAATTGTCAATATACTTTATGGAAATAATTGTTTATAATATATAGTAGGTAGATTTAAATTAAGGCACAATATGTATACTCTAACACCGGCTGCAAAGTATCCATCAGCAGATAGTATGAGCTTTTGGAGCTGTATTTTGCTGTGGTGTTAATGAGATAGAGGTATATGGCAAACGGAGGTGATAATTTGCTTATCAGGGAGATAAGTGAGGATGATTTTGACGGTCTTATGGAACTTTATATGCAGCTGCACGACAACCCTTTTCCCGAAAAGGATGAGCGTGTGCTGGGGATATGGCAGCGTATCCTTGAAGATAAGGATCACCATATCATCGTGGCTGAGGAAGAAGGAAAGATTGTTTCATCATGCGTATGCGTTATTATCCCTAATCTTACCCATTCCCAGCGTCCCTATGCATTCGTGGAGAACGTTATAACTGATGTATCTCACCGTGGCAGGGGACTTGCAACTGCTTGCCTTGATAAAGCCTGCGAGATAGCACAGGCGGAGGGCTGTTATAAGATGATGCTGCTTACAGGTTCCAAAAAGGAGAGTACGCTGCGTTTTTACGAGCGTGCAGGCTACAACAGTCACGATAAGACTGCGTTCATCAGGTGGCTGTAAACAGAATAGAAAAGGAGTTGCTTATGATTTTAGAGATCGAGTATTACAAAGAGGATACGCAGCTGATCGGCAGACCCAGGGAGTATTCCGAACTTAAAAAGCAGCTGGATGAAGCCGAAAAGCTTTATGACCGAAAGAACGATAACTTTGTTGACCTGCTGTGCAGGATGTTCGACTGGGATAAGATCGAAACTTTTGTAAGACCCGACTACGTTTATGACCGAGACATCAGCAAACTGCTGAGAGCCAAGTCATGATCTCACTACTATAATACAGCAATTTATCTTGAAAACAAGGAGTGAAAAAGATGCTTGAGACCATTGAGCAGAAAAAGACCAAAAAGGCTGATGCGATGGGAGAACTCACCGCAATGCGGAATGAACTCATCGACCTTGCCAATGCTGCAAAGAACGCAAAGATACCTGTCATCATCACCATTGACGGCTGGTCGGCAGCAGGTAAAGGCTCGCAGATAGCCAAGCTTATAAAGTATATGGATCCACGTTTTTATAATGTCGAGTCCATACGTACACCGAACGAGGTCGAACTGCGCAAGCCCTGGATGCACCGTTTCTGGCAGAGACTGCCAAAGCAGGGCGAGTTTTTGATACTTGACGGCAGCTGGTACCGTGATACGGTCAATGCCTATATGTTCGGCGAGATAAACAAGGCTAAGTATAAAGAGCGTATCGAGGACATCAAGACCTTTGAACGTCAGCTGGCAGACGATGGTTATCTCATCATCAAATTCTTCCTCCACATCACAAAGGACGAACAGACAAAGCGTTTGCAGAAACTCAGCAGTTCCGAGATAACCCGCTGGAGGGTGAACGCACAGGATATACTCAACAATGAGAACTATGAGAAATTTTTCAAACGCTACGACAAGACCCTTATGCGCACAAATACCGACTTTGCACCATGGCATATCATTGCAGCAAATGATAAGGTCACAGCGCAGTTTTCCATTATGATGACCGTTACAAATGCGATAAAAGGTGCTTGTGCTGCTAAGGAAAAGGGCGAGATGTTCCGTGATAAGCCTGAATTCCCTGTGATAGAATACAACAGACCTGAATTTAAAATGGCAAAGTTCAAGAAGCTTTCCGAAGTCGATATGGATAAGTCATTGTCAGAGGAGGAGTACGCAGCTAAGCTCGAAAAGTACCAGACCAGACTTTTTGAACTTCAGAACCGCTGTTATCAGCGCAAGATACCTGTCATCATAGCCTATGAGGGCTGGGATGCAGGCGGAAAAGGCGGTAATATCAAGCGTGTGGCTTCTGCCCTTGACCCGAGAGGTTATGAGGTAAAGCCCATAGCTGCACCCGAACCTTCCGAACTGGCAAGGCATTATCTGTGGCGTTTTTGGACAAGGCTTGAAAATGACGGACATTTTACCATATTCGACCGCACCTGGTACGGCAGAGTCATGGTAGAGCCCATAGAAAAAATAACCCCGAAAGAACGAGCTGATATGGCTTATCAGGAGATAAACGAGTTTGAATATCAGCTGACCGAATGGGGTGCAGTTGTTATAAAGTTCTGGATAAATATAGATAAGGACGAGCAGTACCGCCGTTTCAAGGAACGTGAGAACACTCCCTCGAAACAGTGGAAGATAACCGACGAAGACTGGCGCAACCGTGAAAAGTGGGACGAGTACGAAAGTGCTGTTGACCGCATGGTTGAGCTGACTTCAACGAACTATGCTCCCTGGACGATAGTCGAGGGCAACGATAAAAAGTATGCCCGTATCAAGGCTTTGAAGACCATATGCAAGCGTCTTGAAAACAGACTGCTGGAACTGGATAAGATCTGATATATGATATTTTGGCGGAGAACTTTATTGATAAAGATCTCCGCTTTTTATTCTGTATAATAACTGTGTTATAATAAAAGGCTCTCCCTAATCACTTGGGAGAGCCTGATATTATCCGAATTACTTGGAGATAAGTGCCAGAGTATCTCTTGCGATGAGCAGTTCCTCGTTTGTGGGTATAACGTATACCTTGACCTTGGAATCAGCTGTGGAGATCTCCTGCAGCTTGCCTCTGCAATTGTTCTTTTCAGCATCGATCTTGATGCCCATGAACTCCAGACCTTCGCAAGCCTCAGCTCTTACCTCGGGAGCGTTCTCACCGATACCGCCTGTGAACAGAACAGCGTCAACACCGCCCATAGCAGCTGCATAAGAACCGATGTACTTCTTGATCTGATATGTGAGCATCTCGCTGACAGCCTGTGCCTGCTCGTTGCCCTCTTCAGCAGCCTTCTGGATATCTCTGTTGTCGGAGCTTATGCCCGAAACACCCAGGAAGCCTGACTGCTTGTTCATGTAAGCTGTCATCTCATCAGGAGTAAAGCCCTTCTTCTTAGCTACGAACTCAACAGCGGAAGGGTCAACAGAACCGCAGCGTGTACCCATTACCAGACCGTCCAGAGGAGTAAAGCCCATGGATGTATCTACGGACTTACCGCCGTCAACAGCTGTGATGGAAGAACCGTTGCCCAGGTGACATGAAACTATCTTCAGTTCCTCGGGCTTCTTGCCCATAACTCTTGCCAGCTCACCGGAAACAAATCTGTGAGATGTGCCATGGAAGCCGTACTTTCTTACGTGCAGTTCGGTGTAGCAGTCATAAGGCAGACCGAACAGGAAAGCCTTTCTGGGCATTGTTGCGTGGAAAGCTGTATCGAATACAACAGCCTGAGGAGTACCCTCGGGCAGAACAGCCTTACAAGCTCTCAGAGCCAGTGCATGAGGATGGTTATGTACAGGTGCCAGCTCAGCCAGGCTGTCGATCTTGTCGATTACCTCATCGGTAACAGCGCAAGTCTCTCTGAATATCTCAGCACCCTGCACTATTCTGTGACCAACTGCGGAGATCTCGTCCATAGAATCGATGACCTTAGTCTCGCCGCTTGTCAGTACCTCGACAAGCTTCTCAAAAGCCTCAGTGTGTGTAGGGAAGTTGCAGTCAGCCTCAAAGCTTCTGCCGTCGCCTGTCTTGGCGCTTACGTGACCGTCGATACCTATACGGTCGCAGTTGCCCTTAGCGATAACGCTCTCGTCCTCCATGTTCAGCAGCTGATACTTCAGTGAGGAAGAACCAGCATTAACAACCAGAATTTTCATTGGAAAAATACTCCTCTCGAATTTTGATAGATGTGATATCGGGCTTGACAATACAGCTCTAATATCATATAATGATAGTATAACAATTATTGAGATAAATTTCAAGTCTGTTTTGCTTAAATATACTTATTGCACAATTTTTTTGCCAGATTTAGTTGCAGATATGATGCAGGAGGACAAGCTATGAGGATAGCGGGAGTTGTAGCTGAATATAACCCATTCCATAACGGACATAAATATCATCTTGAACAGACCCGCCTTATGGGGGCTACGCATATCGTTGCCGTCATGAGCGGTGCGGCTGTGCAGCGTGGTGATATTGCCGTAGCAGACAAGTTTGAGCGTGCCCGTACAGCCATCGAGAACGGTGCAGACCTTGTGGTCGAGCTGCCTTGTCCCTACTCCTGTTCCAGTGCCGAGCGTTTTGCATCTGCGGCGATACAGCTTCTGGCTGGTCTGGGCGAGGGCGTGGTAACTCTGCTGTCCTTTGGCTGTGAGATAGATGATATACGTGTCCTGAACAAGGGTGCAGAACTTTCAAAAGAGCTTTCGGATTCTCAGTTAGTGAGAGACCAGCTTGAAAAGGGCGTATCCTATCCTGCTGCTATGGCGACTGCCGCAGGCATACCTGCCATATCCAAGGTTTTTGAGTCACCAAATGACCTGCTTGCGGTGGAGTATATCAAGGCGATCGAAAAATATTCTCCGTGGATGATATCTGTTCCTGTCAGACGCCGTGATGCAGCCCATGACAGCAGTATCACATCCGAAACCATAGCCAGTGCTTCCCATATCAGGGAGCTGATAGCAGCTGGTGAGGACTATGGTGATTTTGTGCCTGCAAAGCTTTCAGGCGAACCTTTTTTGCTTGAAAACAGCGATAAGGCGCTGCTTTTGAAAATAATGACAGCCGAGAGCAGCGAGCTTTCGAGGCTGCCCGATATGACTACTCATCTTGTAAGACGCTTTATGAACACGAGGGACACCAGGTGCGATCTTATCCGCACTCCCGAGGATTTCGCCAAGCTGTTCAAGAATAAGAGCATTACTTTTGCAAGGATACGCAGGATGCTGATGTATCTGGCGCTGGGTGTCACATCACGGGATCTTTTCGATGTACCCTATGGAAGGATACTTGCCTTGAATGACCGTGGCAGGGAGATATTGGCAGCGTCACTTGATACAAATGTAGTGTATGATACATCACTTTCAAAGCTCGAAAAGATCTCGTCGAGAGCCGCAAGGATATCCGAGCTTGAACGCAGTGCCGTTAGTCTTCAGCAGCTTTCCGTAAAGGGCAGACCGGAGTTTATAAGCGATTACACCAGAAAGATAGTTCTCTTGCGTTAATAAAATGTTAAAGTTTAGCCTATTGGCAAAAGAGTTATTATGTGGTATAATATATAGGTTAATAACAAATATTGAAAGGCGGTTATATATATGAGAGCAGTTGTAACTGTTATCGGTAAGGACACAGTAGGTATCCTTGCAAAGGTCAGCACCAAGTGTGCAGAGATGAACGCTAACGTTGAGGAGGTAACTCAGTCTGTACTTCAGGAGCTTTTTGCTATGATAATGGTAGTGGATATCTCAAAGCTCAATACAGATTTTGCTGCGCTTTCCGACAGCCTTACAGCCCTTGGTGATGAACTGGGCGTAAAGGTACACGTTATGCATGAGGATATTTTCAACTGTATGCACCATATTTAACGAGAGGATCTCTGACAAATGATAAATGTATATGATATTCTTGAAACCATCCGTATGATACAGGACGATTGTCTTGACATACGTACTATAACAATGGGTATTTCTCTGCTCGATTGTATCGACAGCGATATCGACAAGGCTTGCGAGAAAGTCTACACTAAGATCACTACTAAGGCTAAGGATCTTGTTAAGGTCGGTGAGCAGATCGAGAAGGAACTGGGTATCCCGATCATCAATAAGCGTATCTCCGTAACACCCATAGCTATCGTGTCAGCAGCCTGCAAGGGTTCACCTGTTAAGTTTGCGCACGCTATGGACAGAGCCGCAAAAGATGTTGGCGTTAACCTCATCGGCGGATATACTGCGCTTGTTCCCAAGGGCTTCTCCGCAGGTGATATAGAGCTTATCAAGTCTATTCCCGAGGCACTGGCTACTACGGAGAGAGTATGTTCTTCCGTTAATATCGGTTCAACAAAAACAGGTATCAACCTTGATGCTGTTAAGCTCATGGGCGGCATCATAAGAGAGTGCGCTGAAAAGACCATCGACTCCGCTTGCTTTGGTGCAGCGAAGCTGGTCGTATTCTGCAATGCTGTTGAGGATAACCCATTTATGGCAGGTGCTTTCCACGGCGTTGGCGAACCTGACTGCATGATAAATGTCGGCGTTTCGGGCCCCGGCGTTGTGAGAGCTGCACTCAAAAAATATCCCGATGCTGATATCACAGGTATTGCTGATGTTATCAAAGAGATATCCTATAAGATCACAAGAGTTGGTCAGTTGGTGGGCACAATAGCTTCCGAGAGACTCGGCGTGCCTTTCGGTATAGTTGACCTTTCTCTGGCACCTACTCCCGCTGTGGGCGACTCCGTTGCTCATATCCTTGAGGAGATAGGTCTTGAAAAGTGCGGTACTCACGGCACAACTGCGTGCCTTGCAATGCTCAACGATGCTGTCAAGAAGGGCGGCGTTATGGCTTGCTCACGTATCGGCGGACTCTCGGGCGCATTTATCCCTGTATCCGAAGATGCAGGCATGATAGCTGCCGCAAAGAGCGGTGCGCTGTGTATCGAAAAGCTCGAAGCTATGACGGCAGTATGCTCTGTCGGTCTGGATATGATAGTTGTTCCCGGTGATACCCCTGCGGATACACTTTCGGCTATCATCGCAGATGAAGCTGCTATCGGCATGGTAAATAATAAGACTACCGCAGTAAGAGTCATACCTGCTATCGGTAAGGACGTTGGTGAGGAGCTTGACTGGGGCGGCCTGTTCGGCTGCGGACCTGTTATGCCTTTGAAGAAGGAGTCTGCAAGCAAGTTCATCAACCGTGGCGGTCAGATACCTGCACCTCTGCATTCACTGAAAAACTGATCTTTGTGGGAAGAGTCGGCGGCTCTTCCCATTTTTGATAGAAAGGATAAACCATGGAAAAGATACTGTTTGATATGCACACCCACAGCAGCTATTCACCCGATGCGGAGGATAGTGCGGAAGCTATGTGCGAAAAAGCGGCAGAACTCGGACTTGAAGTTTATGCACTTACCGATCATTGCGACTGCAATTTCTGGTATCCTACCGAGCATTATTTCACAGATAAGCAGGATGTTACAGATGCTATGATGTACGGCGCAGGGGAGTATGCGGAAAACAGCATCGCCGAACAGGTAAGGCTGAAAGAAAAGTTTGCAGGCAGACTTGATCTTAGAGTAGGCGTTGAACTTGGTCAGCCTCTGCAGTATCCCGAGGGCGCAGAGAAGATGGCAGCCGATCCAAGGCTTGACTTTATTATCGGTTCTCATCATATGAATTCGGGCTGTGATGATTTTTACTACCTCGATTACAGCAAAATGTCTGCCGAACAGTTGGATAAACTGCTGACGGATTGCTTTTTGCAGATGCTGGATATGTGTAAATGGGGCAAATTCGATGTGCTGGGTCACCTTACTTATCCTTTAAGATATATCTGCGGTGAACATAATGTTTCGGTGGATATTTTAAAGTATGAGGAGTTGATAAGGTCGATCTTCAAGACACTTATCTCAAACGGAAAGGGCATTGAGGTCAATACCTCGGGTCTGCGGCAGAAATACGGGCAGACTTTCCCGACATTCGAGCTTGTAAAGCTTTACCGTGAACTTGGCGGCGAGATAATAACATTCGGTTCCGATGCCCACCGCACTTCCGACCTTGGCAAAGGGATAACCGATGGCGTAGAACTTGCAAAGTCGGCAGGCTTCGGATATGCGGCAGTTTTTAAAAAACATCAGGCGGAATTCATTAAGATATAGGTTTAAAGCAGCTGTATTGTATATATAGCTGCTTTTGTTATTATAAACAATTAAATGTAAAATAGCTGTGTACTCTTTGTGAAATGCAACATATTGACATATGTACTGCGGTGTGTTATAATGATAGCAACAAAAAGATAGTAACTAAAAGTTACAAAGACTGAAAGGATGGTAGTCATGAAGATACTTGCAGTTATCGATTTGCAGAAAGATTTTACAACAGGCGCTCTCGGCAATGTCGAATGTGACGCTGCCGCAGCAAGGGCAGCCGAAAGGATAAAAGCTTATAAAGCGGAATATCCCGATACCCCTGTGATCTTTACTCTTGATACACATAGCGAAAACTATCTTGATACTCAGGAGGGCAAAAATCTTCCTGTCGTACACTGTATCAAAGGCAGCGACGGCTGGCAGCTCGATGAGAGGATAGCAGCGGTCAAGGATGACAAGGATATCATGGTGGAAAAAGTCACCTTTGGTGCGATAGATCTTCCCGAAAAGATAAGGGCAGCTGCCGCAGGCCGCAGTATAGATGAGATCGAATTTATTGGCGTTTGCACCGATATCTGCGTTATTTCCAACGCTATGCTGACAAAGGCTGCGTTCCCGGAGGTGCCCATAGTTATCAACAGCGCTTGCTGTGCAGGTGTAACTCCCGAAAGCCACGAAAATGCCCTCAGCGCCATGGCTGTTTGCCAGATGAAGATAGAAAGGCAGGTTGACTGATGCTTAGATACAGATATGACGGCGGCGAAATTATTACCCCCGCTGTGACGAAATATCCAGATGGTACCTTCAAAATAGATCTGACTCTGCCCGGCAATACTCCCGAACATATCGGTTTTATCTGGACATATGGCGATGAAACCGAACAGATGCAGCTTTATTATATGGTATCTTCTCTTAAAGAGAGTTTCCCGTGTGCACAGTTTGGTCTGTTCATGCCCTATCTCCCCAATGCAAGAATGGACAGAGTGCATGAAGCATCTGAGGTGTTTACACTGAAATATTTCTGCCGCTTTATAAATTCCATGGGATTTGATAAGGTGCAGGTCATAGATGCACATTCAAATGTCGGTGCTGCACTTTTGGATAGGGTCGAGAATATCTCTCCGAAGGCATATATCGAAAAGGCTATGGAGCGTGCAGGATTCGATGCCGAAAAAGATCAGCTTTTCTTCCCCGATGAGGGCTCGATGAAACGATACGGAGGAATGTTCAAAGCAGCACACCTGAGCTTTGGCATGAAAAAGCGTGACTGGGCAACTGGAAAAATACTTGGTCTCGATGTCAGCGGTGATGATCCCAAGGGCAGGCGTATATTCATCATAGATGATATTTGTGCCTATGGCGGAACAGTTTTCTATTCCGCACAAAAGCTTAAAGAGCTTGGCTGCGGCGAGATAAACGTGTTCTTCACCCACTGCGAGAATTCCATCAGCGAGGGCAAGCTGTTTGAATGCGGCATGATAAATAAAATATATACAACAAATTCGCTGTGTACCCTTGATACTGAAAAGTATCCAATACTTGATATCATAGACTGTTTAGTGTAGCGCAAGGAGATTGTTTGAAATGGAAGACAATAAACGTGATGAACTGATAGATAAAGCTTTTTTAGAGCGCCGGATGAAAAGCACATCGTAAAAGATGTAAGAACCATTTGGGACAGTAATTTCGAGCGCAGTATCAAGTTTTGCAAAGCCCCGGAAGAACTCCGGATACTTTATTCCATGGCTTTACAGAAAGGTATGAGACAGGTATCAACGCATTATGGTATAGAAAAATGCGTTGACCTCACAACAGAAGCGATCTTATATGCAGCTAAGCTTGATTACGGCTTATAATAGGTAAAAAGGAGATGATGATGTGATCTTGTACAGACCTGTGGGTACAGCAGAGCTTGATCTGATAAAACAAAGCGGATATAAAGCTTTTCCGCCGAGACTTCCCGAACAGCCTATCTTCTATCCCGTACTTAATGAAAAATATGCCCGTGAGATAGCTAAAAGATGGAATGTAAAGGATACTCCCGATCACAAGGGTCATGTTACCAGGTTCGAGGTCGATGATGAGTATTGCTCACAGTATGAGACACACGTCGTTGGCAGAAGCTACCATCGGGAGCTCTGGATACCGGCTGAGAAACTCGATGAGTTCAATGAGCATATCATCGGCACTATAGAAGTTATTTTCACTTATAATGAGGAGGAAAGATCATGAAAAATATAAATCCAATGTTTATGTGCGATTTTTATAAGATAGTCCACAGGGATATGATAAATAAGGCGATGACCAAGTCCATGTCTTATTATACACCCAGGATGAGCCGTGTCAGGCGCTGGGATAAGGTGGTAATGTTCGGGCTGCAAATGTTCTGCAAGACCTGGCTCATAGATTATTTCAATGACAATTTCTTCTCGGTGCCCGAGGATGAGATAGTAGAAGATTACAAGCGTGTGCTGGATAATTCCTTTGGAAAGGGAATATACGATACGACATCTGTAGTCGCTCTGCACAGACTTGGTTATCTTCCTCTGGAGATAATTGCCCTGCCCGAAGGCACACTCGTGCCCGTACACGTCCCTATGTTCGGCATAACCAATACTCACCCTGATTTTGCATGGCTGCCTCAGGCGCTGGAGAGCCTTATCTCCGCTGAACTCTGGTATCCCCAGATAACAGCTACCGTGGGCAGGACCTACAGAGAGATAGTCAACAAGTATTACGACCTTACCTGTGATGATGAGGTCTCCCGTTCCAAGGCACTGGGCTCTTTCGATTTCAGAGGAGATCAGGGGCTTGATGCGGCACTGAAAGCGGCAGCAGGCTGGTGTATGTCTTTCGAGAATACCGCTACCGTACCTGCTATACCTTACCTCGAAAAGATGTTTGGCGCAGACTGCACAAAGGAACCTGTAGCCTTTGGCTCGGTAAGTACAGAACACTTTGTTATGTGCTCGAATTTTGCAGTTGACGGCGATGAGGAGACCTTCCTCAGAAAAATGCTCACTGAGCTTTATCCCAACACAAGCTTTTCCGCAGTGCTTGATTCCTACGATTACTGGAATGTCATAGATAATATCCTGCCCCGTCTGCACGATGAGATAATGGCGCACAACGGCTGTATGCTGATGAGGGGCGATTCGGGCGACTGCGTTGAGGTCGTTACAAAAACAGTCTTCAAGCTTTGGGATCAGTTCGGCGGAACTGTCAACAGCAAGGGCTATAAGGTGCTTGATCCTCACGTAAAAGCTATCTACGGTGACAGCATCACAGTACAGCGCTGCGAGATGATCTATGAGATACTGAAAAATAACGGCTTTGCCTGCTCGAACGTTGCCCTGGGCGTAGGTTCTTTCTCGATGCACTGCATAGAGGAAGATGAGGATATCAAGGTGATGACCGAGGACGGCAGGGAGGTCAAGGGTAAAGCAACTATCCTTAAACCATTTACAAGAGATACTTTCTCCAGCTGTATCAAGGCTTGCTATGCCGAGATAGGCGGCAAGGAGTACCCCATATTCAAAGACCCGAAGGAAGGCGGCTTCAAAAAATCTCAGAAAGGTCTGTGCTATGTTTACCGCAATGAAGACGGTGAGCTTGCATATAAAGATGAGTATGTCGGCAGTACTATCCCCGAGGGAAATCTTCTTGAACCCGTTTTCCGTGACGGCAAGCTGATAAAGGAGTATACGCTTGCGGATATCAGGAACAGACTGAACGGCGGCACTTTCTGAACGGAGGTCAGATCTATGAACAATATTTCGGCAGCCAAGGAGACAATAAAGATAACAGAGAAAGGTTCGTATACCATCGCCGGCAAAGAAGTAAAACTGAAGGGTGCGCCCTTTGATAAAGTCGAGGTCTGCACTCCCGAAAAAGGTGGTGAGCTTATAAAGCGTCCCGTCCCGAAGGGCGATATGTGCCGCATAATTGTCACCAATGAGGATTCGTTTTTGGCAGCCTCACGGTATGAACGTCCGTATGTCATGAACTTTGCCAATGCCCATAAAGCAGGCGGCGGATTTATGTTGGGCGCAAATACCCAGGAAGAGTCACTGTGCAGATGCAGTACGCTCTATGCTTCGATACATTCCGATAAAGCTGCCGAGATGTACCGCTATAATAACACCCATCTCAGTACGGTAGAATCAGACTATATGCTCTATTCTCCCGAGGTCTGTGTGTTTCGCAGCAAAGATCTCGAACTGCTGCAAGAACCCTTTCAGGCAGCTGTTATAACCGTACCTGCCCCGAACAGATACGGTGCAGCTTTCATCGCATCAAAACAGACTATAGAAGAAACTTTCCTGCGAAGGATAAGGATAGTTCTGCGCATTGCGGAGGAACATGGTCATAAAAACCTGATACTCGGTGCATGGGGCTGCGGTGCGTTCGGCAATAAACCCGATGAGGTGGCAGAGTGTTTTCGCAAAGTGCTGATAGATGAGGGGCTGGGCAGGGCTTTCGATGAGGTATGCTTCGCTGTATACGGAAGCACCGATGGCAAAAACTATAAAGCCTTTGCCGAAGCTTTCAAATAAAGATGATACCGATGCAGTATCGTGTCTGCATCGGTATTTTTATGATAAAAAATTAAAGCTGAGATTTTATCTTATCCAGTGCGCTTTTTTCCAGTCTTGATACCTGCGCCTGAGATATGCCTATCTCTCTTGCTACCTCCACCTGTGTGTGACCTTTGAAAAAGCGAAGATAGAGAATGTTTTTCTCACGGTCTTTCAGGTCGTGTATGGCTTCTTTCATGGTGAGTTCTTCCAGCCAGCTTCTGTCATCGGCACTATCGCATATCTGGTCAACAAGATAAAGCGAATCTCCGCCCTCGGAGTATACAGGTTCGTAGATAGATATGGGGTCCACCACCGACTCCAGTGCAGTCACGATGTCACTGCGTTTCTCGCCTATGTCGGCAGCTATCTCATCTACCGTGGGTTCACGCTGATTTTTGGCAGTAAATGTCTCCTTTGCCTGCATGGCTTTGTATGCCAGGTCACGCATCGAACGGCTCACTCTTATGGGTCGGTAATCACGCATATAGCGCTTTATCTCGCCCAGTATCATGGGCACAGCATAAGTCGAAAAGCGCACGTTGAGCTCCACATCGAAATTATCTATAGCCTTTATAAGCCCCACGACACCCACCTGAAACAGGTCGTCGGGGTTTTCTTTCTGTGATGAGAACCTTTGCAGTACGCTGAGTACCAGCCTTAGATTGCCGTTTATGAGTTCTTCCCGGGCTGTCTTGTCGTTGTTTCGGGCACGTTTTAGAAGTTCCTGCTTTTCTTTCTCGCTGAGCACCTTTAGCTGACCTGTGTTTACACCGCTTATTTCAACTTTGTTATATTGCATCCTTACACTCCTGTCTTTTATTTTCAAATAGATTTTTCCCGATAACATTTTAAGTTATTCATTTTGATCGACTTAGTGTAAGATATGTTGCCAATTCAATCTAATACCCAAATAATGCCAATAACGTTAATAATATCGGCATAATAAATTCACATAATTGACATCAAAGGTGTGGGGTTTATCTTTAGTTAAATTTTTATGGAAATACTTGATTTATCCGTAATTCTTTGATATAATATACATTGCATGATAGATATGACAAAAGCTTTTGCTTCATCGGATGCAGGTGTCGGCTGCAGCACCTTGCCTGATATTACATCTGATGGATACGGCATATCATTTTTGAAAGGAGAGCAGTATGTTAGTTAAACACTCACTATTGTTCATAGGTTCACTTGATGAGAGTTTCAATGAACTTATCGACAGACTCAAGAACGATTTTACGATACATACCTGTGGCTGTACCAGCGCTTCGGTCCAGTTTTATACAGATAATTACGCTCCCGACCTCGTGGTATGTTCTCTTGAACATTGTGATATGGATGTATTGCGTGAAGCAGTCGGCTTGGTGGAAGATATGCTCGTTGTTTTTCCTTCGGAAAGAAGCAGCAGTGTTAAGGAGCTGCAGGACCTGGGATTAAAGCATTTTACATTTACGACAGAGCATCAGACAGCTGCGGAAAGGTATATACGTATGTTCTGCAAAGCCGCCAAGATCAAAGCGAAAGTATTCAGAGAACGTATAAACAAACTGGTATACGACAAGGCAAACAGTTTTTCATCATCACATTGCAAATCGGGACTTTTTTATGTGGTCGAAGCTGTTAAATATGTACTTTTCACCGAAGGCAAATACATTTCATTGAGAAAGGATATCTATCCGTATCTTTCAAGGATAAACGGTTCGACGCAGGCAAGTATCGACAATGCTGTGAGAAGATATGTCGATTATGTTTATCAGAAATACGAGAACGAAAAGGACAGCGAATTCTTTCTCGGCTCATTCCTCGAACTTGGCAAGCCTACGAATAAGGATTTCATACTGGAGTTTTCGGACAGGATATTCTTCAAATACAGAGATGAGTTCTACAGATATTTCAGCTGCATAGAGGCTGATGCGCATAAAAAGGAAAGCTTGCGCATATGATTATCCGTGAAGGATAATACCGAACCATTCGTGTCTTTAAAGATGCGGATGGTTTTCACGTCAGGCGGAGGTGCAGCGTATGGTTTGCAATTTTTCCTGTCTTAGGAATAAGGAAGTCGTAGATATCAGGACGGGAGAAAAGATCGGTTTTGCCGATGACGTGGAACTTGATACGGATGAGGGCAAGATCATTTCGCTCATCATCTATGGCAGACCACGGGTGATGGGGCTTATGGGCAGAGATGATGATGTGGTGATAAAATGCAGTGATATAAGGCTTATCGGCGAGGATACCATACTGGTCGAAACAGCCGATCTCGCAAGATCCTCAAAAGAACCCAGGTATGTGGTCGATAATTTGTTAAAAACATCAAGATGAAAATGCTTGCATTTTGTAAAAAGATGTGCTATAATATTATGGTAATTCGCACGGGCGGCTTATGCCGATGGTCCCTGCCGCAATGACACCGCAAGGTGTTATGTGCCTAAGGCATCAGGTCGGGTTAAGGCAGTCAAGGCAGCTCGGAGGTTATACTATCCGTGAATACGGAAATCTATCAAACCAAACAGGAGGTTACTACAATGGCAGTAGTATCAATGAAGCAGCTTCTTGAAGCCGGTGTACACTTTGGTCACCAGACAAGAAGATGGAACCCTAAGATGGCACCCTATATCTTTACAGAGAGGAATGGCATCTACATCATCGATCTCCAGAAGACAGTTAAGAAGCTGGAAGAGGCTTATATGTTCATCAGAGAGATCTCCGCTAACGGCCAGGAGGTACTGTTCGTAGGTACCAAGAAGCAGGCAGGCGACTCCATCAAGGAGGAAGCACTGAGAGCTAATGCACACTATGTAAACGCTAGATGGCTCGGCGGTATGATGACTAATTTCAAGACAATTGAACAGAGGATCAAGAGACTTGAGCAGCTCCACGCTATGGAGGAAGACGGCACATTTGAGCTTCTCCCCAAGAAGGAAGTTACAAAGCTGAAGCTCGAGATCGAAAAGCTCGAGAAGTTCATGGGCGGTATCAAGAACATGAAGAAGCTGCCCGGCGCACTCTTCGTTGTTGACCCCAGAAAGGAAAAGATCGCAGTTGCAGAGGCTAAGAAGCTGGGTATCCCCGTAGTAGCTATCGTAGATACCAACTGTGACCCTGATGACGTTGATTACGTTATCCCCGGCAACGATGATGCTATCAGAGCAGTTAAGCTGATCGCAGGCTGCATGGCTAATGCTATCATCGAAGGCAGACAGGGCGAGGATGCATCCGCTGAAGAGGCTGAGAAGGTCGAAGAAGCACAGGACGCAGAGTAATATTGAGTTTTTCAAGGCAGACAAAAAGACACTTGTCTGCCTTGTTGCGAGTTATATAAGATCATAACTAGGAGGATAATTAAAATGGGTAATGTATCTGTTGCTGCAATAAAAGAGCTTATGACAATAACAGGCGTTGGCATGATGGACTGCAAGAGAGCACTTGTAGCTGCTGACGGCGATCAGGATAAGGCTATCGAAGCACTGAGAGAAAAGGGTCTGGCTACACAGGCTAAGAAGAGCGGCAGAGCTGCTGCTGAGGGTACTGTAGCTGCTGTTGTTGAGGGTAACGTAGGCGTACTCGTTGAGATCAACACAGAGACAGACTTCGCTGCTAACACAGATGATTTCAAGGCTTTCGTAGCTAGCGTTGCAAAGACCATCATCGAGAAGAACCCTGCTGATGTTGATGCACTGAAGGCTTCCACTATCAGCGGCGGCGACAAGACTGTTGACGAAGTTCTGACTGAGCTTGCAGGTATGAAGATCAGAGAGAACATCGTTATCCGTCGTTTCGTAAGACTTGAGGGTACACTGGCTTCCTACGTTCACAACGGCGGCAGCATAGGCGTACTTGTTAAGCTGGATACAGATATCAACAACGACGCTGTTCTGACAGTTGGTAAGGACGTTGCAATGCAGTCTGCTGCACTGAATCCTGCTTACATGGACAGAACTCAGGTTCCTGCTGAGGTCATCGAGAAGGAAAAGGAGATCATGATGGCTCAGATGGCTGAGGATCCTAAGATGGCTAACAAGCCCGAGCAGGTTAGAGCTAAGATCGTTGAGGGTAAGGTCGGCAAGTACTACAAGGAAAATTGTCTGCTTGAACAGGCTTTCGTTAAGGATGACAAGGTTTCCGTTTCCGAGTACGTTGCAGCTGAGGCTAAGAAGCTGGGCGGCAATATCGGCGTAGTTGACGTTATCCGTTTCGAGAGAGGCGAAGGCGTTGAGAAGAAGGAAGAGAATTTCGCTGACGAGATCGCTTCCATGATCAAGTAATCAAAACTTGACATTATTCAAATAAATAATATGAGCCATAACGATGATCCATTGAATTATCGTTATGGCTCTTTTTCATATGTTAAACATAAGATCCCTGAGACTGCACACAGGTATCGCACCATCACGCAGCAGATTGCTCTGTCCCTCAAATTCTTCAGCAAATATATCGCAGGGCGGTATAACGAGAATATCCTTGCCTTGTGAAAGTGCGTGGGTCGCTGTGTTTATCGAACCGCTTTTAACGCCTGCCTGTACCACGAGCACTGCTTTGCCCAGACCTGCTATCATTCGGTTTCGTATAGTGAAGTATGATTTGTCAGCCTGCGCCAGCGGAGGATATTCTGAAATGACCGCACCGTTTTTGCTTATGGCTTCTTTAAGCTGCCCCTGTCCACGGGGATAATCATAGTCTATCCCGCAGCCCAGTACAGCTACGGTCTTTCCGCCTGCTTCCAGCGCACCCTCGTGGGCTGCACTGTCTATGCCCCTGGCAAATCCGCTGATTATAACATAACCTTCCGCCGCTGCCCCACGGGAAAGTTCAGCAGCGACTTTCCTTGAATATTCGGTGGAATTTCTGGCACCCACCACGGTAAGCGACATCTCTTCATTCAGAACTTCATGATCTCCAAAACAGTAAAATGCAAGAGGCGGACACTCTACTTCTCTGAATTTTTCGGGATAGCGTTCGTCATCTCGTGTTATAATATCTATGCCTCGCCTTTCACAGTAGCCCGTTATATCCTCTGCAAGCTGTAAATCAAAAGCTTTCGCAGCAGCAGTCAGCTGATGAGGTATGTATTTGTCGCTTCCCGAGATAAGCGCTTCATATAATTCCGCAGGGTCTGGGTATCGTTCTGTCAATGCGTCGATGCCTATCATTCCTGGCGTTAGTATCAGTGAAAGCACAAACCAGGCTTTGCGTTCATTCAGTTTCATGGTATCACCTCCGTTACTCATATTTTAGCACAAATTTTGTAAGATTTCAACATATTTTTACAACATTTTTTGCCGCTGTTTCAGAAATATGTAAATGGTGGATATTCTTGATTTTATCGTTGTAATTAACAAATTCTGTACGTCAATATTGTTGTTTGTGCCGAAAGTTCAGCCGAAGATGCCGTAAATCTTGTATTTTGACATTTTTTTATGTTATAATTGTTTAAAATAGTAGTAAAGGTGGTGCAAAGTAATGTCGGATCCTAACAGGATGAAGAGATATAAATATAAGAATATTGCTGCGGGACTTGCTGTACTGCTTCTGGCGCTGGTGGCTTTGTCTACCTCGTGCAGTCCGAAAACTGATAAGGCAAGTAATACTTCCGCAGATTCGGATACAGTCGATACTACGGCAGACGAGATCGCAGAAGAAAATGCGTCGGGCGATCAGCGGCTTACTAAGAACTATAAGTATGTCGAACTGCAAAACGGTACTTCTGTAAATAACGGCTGGCTGGTTCAGGTCGATGCCGCACATCCATTCACAGGTCAGATAAATGACCCCGAGGCGCTGTATTCTTTCATGTTCGATGCTTCGGGCGAACAGATACTTTATGCAGGTTATCCCAGTGATGAGGCTGCACCCGAAATGCTGAAAAATCTTAATCTCATGGCAGCTGATTTTGTTAAAGAAACCAAGCTTAATACCCTGATGGTAAGCTCGATGGTCCCCGAGGACTCAACGGATAAAACGGACGAAGCTTTCATCGGTACCTGTGTGGATATGATGCTGTACGATCCTTACAGCGGTTCGTTCGGTGAATTCACTGTTGAAGATAAATATGCGTGGCTCCCTGAGAACTGCTATAAGTACGGCTTCGTTATGCGTGGGCAGAACAGGTTCAGGTACATAGGCAAAGAGGCTGCTGCTTGTCTGAAATTTATGAACAGCGGTGACGGTCAGGCTGATCTTGAAAAGCTTTGGACCGATATAAAGAGCTATAGCTTTGAGTCTCCCATGTTCTTTGCACTTGACAGCGGTACGGAGTATGTAGGTTACTATGTCCCCATACAGCAGGGAAGTATCACTACAAGCATACCAATACCTACCAGAGATAATGGCTCTGAATACACGAATACAGTCTCTGGCAATAATACAGACGGTTTTATAGTGTTTGTCGATCTTTCGGAAAATGCAGCTTTTGACAGCTATTATGAGCAGTCCTCCGAAAGCAAAGCTCCGGATGTGGGCACGCTGCCTGATAACAGTGCGGCAGCTGATAACACCGATAATGCATTGGTATGATAAAAACACTGTCTTTTAAATTGCTGTGATTAAATAGGAGCTTTAGCCATAGTGTTTCCGATTTGAGGTCGCAAATGCTATGGCTTTTCTATTGACAGTGCTGTTATGCTGCGCTATAATTCTTATTAAGAAATATAGTATTTTCGAGGGTATTTTGTGAAATCGATTCAGGATACTGATGGAACAGGAGTAAACATTGATTGGCAGAAGTGACTTTCATCTTTATCTTAGTACCCCATTCGCCCGATCTTGATCCAGCTTAAATACCGTATCAACAAAATTTCCCCCGGTGCTTTGTAGCACCGGGGGGCAAAATTTTATATGAGTATCTTTCTACAGATGGTGTTTTCTTATCTATCCTTCATCATTTCGTGAGAATAGGTTGAACTCGGCATTTGTGATGTGTTCGGCGGTGAGCTTTTCTGCAAGTTCACCGTCGTTGTTTTTTATGGCACTGAGTATGGCACGGTGCTCAGCCACAGCCTTTTCGGCTCTGCCCTCTGCGTGTAAGGAATGATCTCTCGCTTTTTTGATGTAGTTGTGGAAATTCGACAGCATGAACCTCAGCGGACGGCTTCTTGATGCATCATAGATGATCTTGTGGAAATCTCCGTCCAGCTTCCAGATCTGCTCCGTGTCGTTTTTCATCAGGTAGAATTCCTGCAAATCTACTATCTTTTCCAGCGCATGGAGTTCTTCTTCAGTTATCTTTTCAGCGCAAAGCCTTGATGCCAGACCTTCGATACGTATGCGTATCTCGTAAATGTCCCTTGTGTCCTGTTCGGATACACCTACGACTACAGCTCCCTTGTTCGGGATGTTGTTTACAAGTCCCTCCAGTTCCAGCTGCATCAGCGCCTCACGAACAGGCGTCCTGCTGACACCCAGCTCTTTTGATAGTTTCAGCTCGTTCAGGCTGTCGCCGTCTTTGTATTCGCCATCGAGTATCGCATTTTCAATGGCGTTGAATACTCTTATCCTCAGCGAGCGGTCATCGGTTTCAAGTATCATGCGAGACTCCTTTCTGCTTCAAGCCCATAAAGTTTCACCAGCGATATAAGCTCATCATCGCTTATCACCGTTACTCTGCCGTTGGCATACTCATTATCTACCCACTCTTTGATCTTTACGACCGTAGGGTGCTTTTTGTCAATTGCTTTTTCGCCCGTAAGCCTGAAATAGTTGTTTATCCAGCAGGCGATACCTGCCAGTCCCGATGTCTGGCTCACTGCCACCAGCGGAGGTCTGTCCAGAAGCTTCTCGGTATCGAAGATATTGTATATCTCCTCGTTCTTCATAAGTCCATCAGCGTGTATGCCTGCTCTTGTCACATTGAAATTCTTGCCGACAAAGGGTGTCATGGGCGGAAGTTCGTAGCCTGTTTCCTTAGCAATATAGTCAGCTATCTCGGTTATCACCGTTGTATCCATACCATCGAGAGTACCTCTCAATGATGCGTATTCAAATACCATAGCTTCCGTGGGAACATTGCCTGTGCGCTCACCGATGCCCAGCAGCGAACAGTTTACTGCACCTGCACCGTATAACCAAGCCGTAGCAGCATTGACCACACCTTTGTAGAAATCGTTGTGACCGTGCCACTCCAGCATATCACTGCCAAAACCTGCATAGTGCTGTAAACCGTAGATTATTCCGGGCACGCTCCTCGGCAGAGCCACACCCGGGTAGGGGATACCGTAGCCCATGGTATCACAAGCACGTATTTTTATGGGCACACCGCTTTCGTCGGAAAGTTTTCTGAGTGCTATAGCAAAAGGAACTACAAATCCGTAAAAATCCGCACGGGTGATGTCCTCAAAATGGCATCTCGGACGAAGTCCTGCGTCTATACATTCCTTGACTATGCCCAGATATTTGTCCAAAGCTTTCTTTCGGTCAAGCCCCATCTTGTTGAATATATGGTGGTCTGAACATGATACCAGTATACCTGTTTCCTTTATGCCGATGTTCTTTACCAGCTCGAAATCCTGTTTGCTTGCCCTTATCCATGTGGTTATCTCGGGGAACTCATATCCGAGCTCCATGCATTTTTCCAGAGCCTTTCTGTCGTTCTCGGAATACACAAAAAACTCGGTCTGCCTGATTATGCCTTTTTCACCGCCAAGTCTGTGCAGCATCTTGTAGATATCTACCATCTGTTCGGTGGTATAAGGTGCTCTCGACTGCTGTCCGTCACGGAAAGTCGTATCTGTTATATATATGTTCTCAGGCATATTCATAGGTACGTGCCTGTAGTTGAAAGCTGTTTTGGGCACCTGCGAATAAGGGAACATCTCACGGAAAAGCTGAGGTTCCTTAACATCCTGAAGTTCATATTCATAGGGGTCAAATTCCAGCAGATTAGTATTATCACTTAGGTTTATGTTTGTCATTATGTGTTCCATGCTGATCCTCCTTTGTATTTACGGGTACAAGTATATCTGTATGATTGTATACAATTATACAACATTATTTTCCACTTGTCAAGTCCATACAGTATAAAAATCTTTTTTTGTATAATACAGCATCAAAAATGCCCCTAGATGCTTTATTAAAACACCTCGGGGCATATCTGTACTTTTTATCTGTTTTTCGTCAGAGCGAAAGTGACGAGAAATGTTCGTTCAGTACATCGACCGATTTGCGGAATTTTTCCTTTTCTTCCTCATTAAGGTCAAGCTCGATTATCTCCTTGACACCGTTTCTGCCTATGACAGAGGGTACACCGATGAACACATCTCTGCTGCCGTATTCACCGCAAAGCTTGGCAGACACTGTAAGCACGCTGTTCTCATCGCCCAGTATCGCCTTGACGATACGTGTCAGCGCCATGCCTATACCATAGTAAGTCGCACGCTTTGCTTCGATTATCTTGTAAGCGGCAGTTCGCACTTGTTCTTCTATACTTTGCATCTCGCTTATGCAGTAGCTGTTGCGCTCATCTTCAAGTATTTTCATAACGGGTTTTGTCGCCATCATCACCTGAGAGAACGGAACAAACTCACTGTCACCGTGTTCACCGATAACATAAGCGTGTATATTCCTTGGGTCTACCGTGAAATAATCTCCCAGCAGATAGCGCAGTCTCGCTGTATCGAGCGATGTGCCCGTACCTATTACTCTCGATGCGCCGAAACGTGATAATTCGTAAGTCACACGGGTCATGATGTCCACGGGATTTGTAGCCACTAAGAAGATACCGTCAAACCCCGACCTTACCACGGGTGTGACGATGGAGCGGAAAACTTCCACATTTCTTTGCAGCAGGTCAAGACGGGTCTCGCCCTCTTTCTGCGCAACACCTGCGGCTATGACAACTATATCCGCATCCTTGCAGTCTTTGTACTCGCCCGCATATATCTTCATGTTCGATTTTGCGAAGGCAAGTCCGTGGTTAAGGTCCATGGCTTCACCGTTTGCACGTACCGTGTTTACATCTATAAGCACCAGTTCATTGCATATACCGCCCTGATTTACCAGCGCATAAGCAAAACTCATGCCGACCATGCCTGTACCTATCAAAACTATTTTTCGTCTGTCAGTGTTCATTGTTTCCACTCCTTTTAAATTATTTCATATTTATATTATACCATAATGATATACAATTAGTCAAGTTTATGTTTTTATCAAAACAAGCCTATTTTGCATATTATGTATCAGACATATAAAGGAGGGTACATTTATGGCAGAGAAATATTTTCTTGGCTGTATGACACAGCAGGGCTTCTCCACGGAGTTTGGCAGACTCATGGCAGAAGGCGACCGTTTTACTTATATTTTGAAGGGCGGTGCAGGTACAGGCAAATCGACCTTGATGAAGAAAATAGCCGCACGCTTTGAGGCAGATGAACACGTAGTAAGGTACTATTGTTCCTCCGACCCTGCATCTCTTGATGCGGTGGAGCTTGAAAGCTCGGGGGTGCTTATAGTTGACGGCACTTCGCCCCATGTATTCGAGCCGGATTATCCCGGGGTAAGGCAGAAACTGGTTGACCTGGGCGAATACCGTGATGATGAACTGCTCTTGCGTTCAAAGGATAAGATAATCGCTGTAACAGATAAAAACAAGTCTCTGCTGGCAAGAGCAAGACGCTTTACTTCGGCTTTATCCAATGTCTGCACCGATACATTCAACTGTGCATCTTCCTGTATTGACAGGGATAAGCTTGACAGCTTTCTTATGAGGTTCTATCGAAAGATACTTACCCGTAAGGGCAGCGGAAGCGGCAGACAGGATATAAGACAGCTTACCGCACTTACGGAATTCGGCTGCATGACCCGCAAAGAGACTCTTGATGCCTATATGGATGTATATCTGATGCATGATGAGCATTTTGCCTGTGCGTCTTTAATATGTGATAAGGTCGCAGCGGAGGCAAGTCATCGTATGTTCGATGTAATACTATCTCCATGCCATGTGCTGAACAATTCTGTATACGAGCATCTGCTTATCCCCGAGCTTGGCGTGGCACTGATAACTGCAAATCCTCTCAATGAGATCTATCTTGAAGAGTCAAGACCCATAAATCTTTCAAGGTTCTATGATAAGCCTGCGCTCTCAAAATACCGCAGCCGCCTTAAAATGAACCGCCTCACCTCAAAAAGCCTTGCAGAAGAAGTCTACGGGACTATAGCAGCAGCTAAATCAGTCCATGATGAAATAGAAAAGTATTATATCGATGCCATGGATCACGATATGCTGGATGATGTGGCAGAAAGCATCATACTTGAGATAAAACACCGAAATGAGAGATCGCTCGCTGATGACCCGACTTCGTAAAAATATTTGATATACAGTTTTCAGCCCCGAAGTGAAGTTGACTTCGGGGCAATGTACTTATTTGGGATTTTTATTTATATCGTTTGTTGTAATAACCAACATATTAACAATATGTGACTTGAAATATAACTTTTGATATGTTATAATATAAAGAAAATTTAATCGAATTGCATTTAAATTTCTGCATCCGAGATCTTGGATGATGGAAATTTATTTCGTTTAATGTAGTTGTGGAGGTTATCTGATGTTTAAGTGGAAGATCGAACGTTGTGACGAGGCGAAAGTTGCAGAATTTCAGAGCAGGACCGACCTTAACAGGCTGACTCTCGAGGTGCTTTCAGCCAGAGGCTATAACGATCTTGACAGTATAGTTGATTTTTTCACAGATACCGAGCTTGAAGGACCGTCTGCACTTATCGATATGGATAAGGCAGTCGAACACATCGAACAGGCTATCGACAGCTACGATCTGATTTGTATCTACGGCGACTATGACTGCGACGGCATCACCTCCACCACCATACTTTTTAATTATCTTGAAAGCATGGGCGCAAACGTCATGTATTATATCCCCGAGCGTGAAGCAGGCTACGGCATGAATATCGAAGCGGTGGAAGAACTGGCTGAAAAAGGCGTTAAGCTTATCATCACCGTAGATAACGGCATCTCAGCCATTGAGGAAGCCAAAAAGTGTAAAGAACTTGGGATAAAGCTTGTTGTAACAGATCACCACCAGCCCGGTGAGGAACTTCCCGATGCCCTTGCTGTAGTCGATCCCCACAGGACGGACTGTCCGTCAAAATTCAAGGATCTCTGCGGTGCAGGTGTAGCGCTGAAGCTTTGTGCGGCGCTTGACGGCGGATCATATGACGCTGTTTTTGAGCAGTATGCCGATATTTGCGCTATAGGCACGGTGGCTGATATAGTTCCCCTTAATGGTGAGAACAGAACTATAGTGAAAAGAGGTTTGCAGTATCTGCCAAACACCGAGATACCGGGGCTTGATATGATGCTCGATAAGCTTAAAATAGACCGCAAAGCCATAGGCTCAGAACATATCGGTTTCCGTATTGGACCTGTTATAAATGCATCGGGCAGATTTGGTTCACCGCTGACCGCAGTGAAAGCGCTGACCAGTGAAGACCCCGAGGATGCGGAAAGCTATGTTGAGACCATGATAACCCTCAATACTATGAGAAGATCGGCAGAAGCTGATATCATGAAGGAGATAGAGGCTTATATTGACGAACACCCCGAAGTTCTGTGGCACAGGGTACTCGTGCTGGCAGGCAAGGGCTGGCACCATGGCGTTATAGGTATAGTTGCCTCAAAGGTGCTCGATAAGTACAGCAAGCCCACTATTATCATTTCTATCGAGGAAAACGGAATGGCGAGAGGTTCTGCCAGGTCGGTCAAAGGGTTTAATATACATACCTGTCTGACTTACTGTGAGGAACTGCTGATAAAATACGGCGGACATGAGTGCGCAGGCGGCTTTTCACTGCTTGAAGAAAAGCTCGATGCTTTCAGGGATAAGATATATGAATTTGCAGCAGGTCTTGAAAAGCCTGCTATAAAGGTCATAACAGCTGATAAACTGCTGATGCCCGATGATCTTTCGATAGATATGGTCAAGGGACTTAAAGTGCTCGAACCCACAGGCGAGGGCAACCTTAAACCTGTATTTGCCATACTTGGTGCAAAGGTCACGGATATAGCCGGGCTTTCGGATAATAAGCATACAAAGATAACTTTCACCTATGGCACAGCCAAAGCGCAGGCGCTGATGTTCGGGCATGACCCGACAATGCTGTGCTTTGCCAAGGGCGATGTGATAGATATGCTTGTAAATCTTGAGATAAATGTATTCAACGGCAGAGAATCTCTGGCAATAAAGGTCATGGATCACAGGCTCAGCGGTGTCAAGCAGGAGCGCTACTTTGCCGCTAAGGATACCTATGAAAAACTCATGAGAGGGGAAGAGCTTCCTGCTAATTTTGTTAAGAAGATGATCCCCGAGCGCAGCGAACTGGTAAGCGTATACAAGTATATCAGCGCTGTCAGAACAACGGATATAGATAAGCTTTTCATGAAACTGTCAGGGGACAGCATGAATTATTGCAAACTGCATATATGCGTGGATATATTCAAGGATAAGGGACTTATAGACTACGTGCCGTCGTCTTCGGCTATAGTATTCAAGCCCGTTACTAAACGTGTGGACCTTGATGAGTCCGAAACGCTGGTGAGATTAAGATCGATGCTTGGAAAGGTGGAATAGATCATGTCAGAAAATATACACTCCAACAATGAGGAAGTACCAAAAAAGAGTAAATATGAGCTGGCAGAAGGTCTGCCCATACCTGCCTATATCATAAGGGGAAGTAAGAAGATATATACCATTGATATGATAATCCAGAATATCCTCGACAGCGAAAAGCAGTACGATCTGTCGAAGATAGTTTCAGCTTACGAACTGGCAGAAAAGTATCATCACGATCAGAAGCGTGAGTCAGGCGAGCCTTATATATCTCATCCGCTGGCAGTAGCTTATATACTCCTTGAGCTGGGCATGGATACCGATACCGTCTGTGCGGCACTTCTGCACGATGTGGTAGAGGATACCGACTGTACACTGGAGCAGCTGCATAAGCTTTTCGGCATTGATGTTACCATGCTGGTCAACGGTGTTACAAAGCTGGGTGAGGTGGAGATATTCACCAAGGATGAGCAGAAGGCGGAGAATATAAGAAAAATCCTCCTTGCCATGAGCGAGGATATAAGAGTCATCATAATCAAGCTGGCGGACAGGCTGCATAATATGCGCACGCTTAATTTTTGCAGAGATGAAAAGCGCCGTACCATCGCCCGTGAGACTATGAATATCTATGCACCCATCGCACACAGACTTGGTATTCGTTCCATAAAGGACGAGCTTGAGGATCTTTCGTTCTTCTACCTTGACCCATTTGCTCATGAAGAGATCGAAGCTATGATGGCTATGCGCCGTGAGGGCAGGGAACAGCTGGTCGAGAGGATAAAGCTGAAAATAGCAGAAAGACTTGCTCATGAATTTGACCCCGCCCCCACAGTTTCGGGCAGAGTCAAGAGCAACTATGGCATATATAAGAAAGTTTACCGTGACGGTAAGGATATCGAAGAGATATATGACAAATACGCCGTAAGGATAATCGTCAATACCGTCAACGAGTGCTATAACGTGCTCGGCATAATCCATGATATGTTCAAGCCCATACCCAATAGGTTCAAGGACTATATCTCGACCCCTAAGCAGAATATGTACCAGTCTCTGCATACCACAGTTATCGGCAGAGAGGGCATACCTTTTGAGGTGCAGATAAGGACATGGGATATGCACCGCCTGGCAGAATTCGGTATCGCTGCCCACTGGAAGTATAAAGAGGGCGTTAAGGGCAATGCCAAGGACGATAAGCGCCTTGCATGGATAAGGCAGATAATCGAGAACCAGAAAGAGTCAAATGACGTTGAAGAGATAGTCAGGGCTATCAAGAGCGATCTTTCGCCCGAGGACGTTTTTGCGTTCACTCCCAAGGGTGATATGATAAGCCTGCCCGT
This sequence comes from uncultured Ruminococcus sp., assembly GCA_902788785.1. Taxonomy (GTDB): domain Bacteria; phylum Bacillota; class Clostridia; order Oscillospirales; family Ruminococcaceae; genus Hominimerdicola. Next base: position 313,668 of record CADALT010000001.1, on the reverse strand, counting down.
GGGTTCGACGGTCATAGATTTTGCTTATGCGATACATACCGAGGTCGGACACAGGATGAACGGCGCTAAGGTCAATGAAAAGATGGTCTCATACGACTATCAGATCTCCACAGGCGACATCATACAGATCCTCACCACCAATGTACAGGGGCACGGCCCCAGCAGGTCATGGCTGAATATCGCCAAGACCAACGAGGCAAGGTCAAAGATACGTTCATGGTTCAAAAAGGAAAGACGTGAGGAAAATATTTTTGAGGGCAGAAGCGCCCTTGAAAGAGAGTTCCGCAAGCACATGATACGTGTGCCGGAGGACGAACTGGAAGAATTCCTGAAACTGGATATGAAGCGCCATAACTGCGATACTCTAGACGATTTCTTCGCAGCTATCGGCTACGGCGGCGTACAGCTTTCCAAGCTGATGCAGCGCCTGAAAGATTCCTATAACAAGAAGTACGGAGAAAAGCAGGAACAGGAAGCAGAAGATGCTCAGACATTGAATAAGAGCGTCAAGGCATCCTCGGGGGTTATCGTTGACGGCATCAATGACTGTGTCATCAAGTTTGCCCAGTGCTGTAACCCTCTGCCGGGAGATGAGATAATCGGTTTCATTACCCGAGGACACGGTATCTCGGTACATAAGAAAGATTGTTCAAATTATCTTAACCAGGTGGAAAAGGGCGAGAACCTTGACCGTTGGGTAAAAGTTGTATGGGAAAAGAACAGTTCTTCAAATACCACGACATATTTCAAGACGACTCTTGATATAGTCGCCGTTGACCGTATAGGTCTGCTGGCAGACGTATCATCAGCCCTTGCACAGATAAATGTGTTTATATACGAATCAACTTCGAGAGAACTCAAAAACGGTAATGCACTGATGTCAATAACTGTCAGCATAGCAGGCATGGATCAGCTGCATACCGTCATCAATAAATTACAGAAGATAAAAAATGTTATCTCTGTCGAGAGAAGCGGAAAGTAGGTCAGTATGAGAGTAATGAAATTAAAGCCCCTCAGCATATGCGAGACAAACAGCTATCTGGTCATCAGCGAGGAGAACAATGCTGTACTGATCGATGCACCTGCGGATGCTGACTATATCATCGAGCAGACCAGGCTTTTTGGCTGCGAACTTAAAAAGATATTCCTGACCCACGGTCATTTCGATCATGTGGGTGCGGTGGCTGATCTGGTGGATAAAACGGGCTGTGAGGTCTATATCCATCCGATGGATCAGGAACTTCTTCGTACAGGTGATGAGATGGCAGCCGCAATGTTCAGGGCGAAGGGTCTGCGAAGATATGACGGCGAGATCAAGCTGTTCACCGAAAATGATATCTTAAAGCTTGATGAGCTGGAATTTGATATTCTAGAAACTCCGGGACATACCAAAGGCTCGGTGTGCTTTATCTGCGGAAATGTCATGTTCTCGGGAGATACCCTGTTTGCACGTTCCATCGGCAGGACCGACCTGCAAGGCGGAGATTATCAGCAAATGAAAAAGTCCCTTACGAAGATCGCCGACCTTGGCGGAGACCTGACGATCTATCCGGGTCATATGGGCGTTACATCTTTAAGCGAAGAAAAGCGTCTTAATCCGTATCTTAAAGAATATTCCGGCGGTGGCTTCTGATGACACTTATTCTCAGCGGCAATGATTATAAATACGAACTTGAGGGTGTATTGAAGCTGTTTATACCTGCGACTCAGTTCACACATATCTCGGCTGATAAGATCGAGACAGAGGACGATCATGTTTTCGCAAGGCAAAAATTTACTAAAAACAAGGTCTTGCTGTATGTTATTTGCAAATACAACGGCAAAAAATGCCATAAAGCAGTACTGCTTGATGTAGCTGAAAATCCTGATAAAACCGACAAGGAATTATACTTGTCAAGGCTCCTGTATGAAGCTTTATCGGAACTCACAGGCATTAAACCCAAATGGGGAGTGATAACAGGTATCCGACCTGTTAAGCGTGTTAATACCTGGCTGTCGGAGGGTCTTGATAAGAATGAGATCTATGAAAGACTTTCCAAGGATTATCTGTGCAGTAAGGAAAAATGTGATATTGCCTACTCTACAGCGATGACACAGCAGAAGATACTTGATGCGCTGGATAAGAGGTCTTTCAGTCTTTATGTCAATATACCTTTCTGCCCTACCAGATGTTCCTATTGTTCATTCATCTCACAGACGCTGGACAGCGGACGCAAGCTTATACCCGAGTACATCGAGAAGATGTGCCGTGAGATAAGGCAGACCGCATTGATAACAAAGGATCTCGGGCTGAAACTCGATACGGTTTATTTTGGCGGAGGTACGCCTACTTCTTTGGAAGCCGAGCAGCTGGGGACTATAATGAAGTGTATCGAACACAGTTTCGATATGTCCACTGTCAGAGAATATACCGTTGAGGCGGGCAGACCTGATACGATCACGGAAGATAAGCTGAGGACTATCAAGGAAAACGGCTGTACACGCATTTCCATAAATCCCCAGAGCCTTAACCCCAAGGTGCTTGAAGCTATAGGACGTTCCCACTCGGTAGAGCAGTTCTATGAAAGCTATGAATTAGCCCGTAAGATCGGGTTCAAATGTATCAATACAGACGTCATCGCAGGACTCCCCGAGGATACAGTCGAAAGCTTTCAGGCAACGGTGGATAAGCTGATAAGCTTGTCTCCCGAGAATTTTACCGTGCATACGCTTTCCATAAAAAGAGCCGCATTGTTAAATCAGGGCGATAAAACAGTCCTGAAAAATCCCACCGATGATATGGTCGATCATGCCACCGAACGGCTTATAAATGACGGTTATTCGCCGTATTATCTTTACAGGCAGAAAAATATGGTGGGTAATCTTGAAAACATCGGCTGGGCAAAGCCGGGCTATGAAAGCCTTTACAACATCTATATCATGGAGGAAGTCCAGACGATACTTGCTGTTGGCGCAGGCGCATCAACAAAGCTGGTAGATCACCCAAATGGGCTGGAACGTGTTTTCAATTACAAGTTTCCACTGGAATATATCAAGCATTTTGACTTGATGATCGAAAGAAAAAAGCAGATCAGGGATTTCTATGCTGATAAGCTGTGAGGATCATAATGACTTTTGTGACATACACTCTGAACAGTGAAATTGCTATCCTTGAATTGATGATTGGTACGTAATGATTTTTTACTTGTCACATGAATCAAGAAGTTTTATTGAGGAAATATATGGAAGTTTTAAAGAAAAATGATATGATCTCCCTGGAGATAACCGATGTGACCAACGAGGGCAACGGTGTCGGCAGATATAACGGGATAGCGGTATTTGTGCCTGCAACAGCTGTGGGCGACATTATCTCATGCAGGATAGTTAAGGTCAAAAGCTCATATTGCTATGGCAAGGTGGAGAGCTTTACACAAAGTTCTCCTCACCGTATCGCCCCTGATTGCACCGTTAATAAATTCTGCGGCGGCTGTAGTTTCAGACATATGACTTATGAGGAAGAATGCCGTCTGAAAGATAGCTTTATACGCAATTCCTTTGAGCGCATAGGTAAGCTGTCGCCCGAATATCTGCCTTTTATCGGATGCGGAAATACCGAGCGCTACCGCAATAAAGCCCAGTATCCCGTGGCTTTGAAGGATGGCAAGGCTGTCTGCGGTTTCTATGCCAGAAGGACTCATAATGTGGTCGATCACACGGGATGTCTTCTTCAGCCCGAGATCTTCAGTGAGATAGTCGATACCATCATGTTTTATGTAAATGACCGCCATATCAAGCCTTATGATGAGGTCACATTCAAAGGACTGCTGCGCCATATTTATCTTAGGCGAGGTGAGCATTCGGGCGAGATAATGGTCTGTCTTGTGGTAACAAAACTGAGTAAATGCGGAGTCTTTGACGATCTTGTGCCGATACTTATAAACAAGTTTGCAGATATCAAAACTATAGTACTTAACGAAAACCCCGACAATACCAATGTTATCCTGGGGAAAAGGCTGAAAAACATCTACGGCGACGGTACCATCACAGATATTATGTGCGGCAACCGTATTTCTATCTCGCCACTATCTTTTTATCAAGTAAACACTTGTCAAGCGGAATTGCTTTACTCGAAAGCTGCCGAATTTGCACAGCTTTCGCCTGATATGACCCTGCTTGATCTTTACTGCGGTACAGGCACGATCGGTCTTTCAATGGCAAGACAAGTAAAAAAGCTTGTCGGTATTGAGATAATTCAGGCGGCTATTGATAATGCCAACATGAACGCTTCTGCGAACGATATTGATAATGCGGAGTTTATCTGCGGTGATGCAGGCAAGATAGCAGGGCTTTTGTATGAGCGTGGAGAACGTCCGGACGTGATTATTGCCGATCCTGCAAGAAAAGGCTGTGACAGGGTCTCGCTGGAGTATATGGCAAAGATGCAGCCCGACAGGATAGTTATGGTCTCGTGCAATCATACTACCGCAGCCCGTGACTGCGCTATTCTTGAAGAACTTGGATATTCCTGCGATAAGGTCGTCGGTGTGGATCTGTTCCCGAGGACGACTCATGTGGAGTGCGTGATACTACTGTCTCGCAAAATTCTGTAATAAGCTGTAAAGGAGAAAAATAATGGGAATTTTTAGTAAACCGAAAAGATCTCAGGAAGATGAAGTAAACCAGATAAATAACAGAAAGTATAAAGAGGTACTTTTGGATCATGCTCTGGCTGTTTTGGTAGATCAAAATGAGATACAGACTAAAGATCTTGAAGGCGTAAAGGCTGAATTTGGGTATCTTCTTAATATCCCGGGGCATGGTATCGAGGCACTTTTTAAGATAATGAAAGATGATAAAGTCTTTTATTTTGCAATGCAGCAGAATGCGCTAAAATATCTTACCATAAATGAAGAGCAGTTTAAGTCGGTCACAGAGAATATGATCAGAATGCACTTAAATGGTAATTAGGCTTGTTTTTTTGAAATTTAAAATCTAATACGCTTTTGGTTCTCCTCTGTGTTCTGTCACAGGGGAGAGCTTTTATCATATATTGCTTTTTTGTTCTTTTTAAACTATATCGAAAGCTATATGCTCCATGTCCTTTGATAGTTTGCATTTTTGTAAAGATTTGTTAAAAACAGACAATTGACCGTCGGATAAAATGTATTGTTTTACAAAAATCGACCTGTTTTTTTATAAAAAAGTTCAATTGAAATAATCACCGTGATGGTATATAATATAAGTATATTAAAGTAAAGGTCGTGATACTTTGAAAAATTCCGCAACTTATAAGGCAACCGATAAGATAAACGGTTTTGACTGCCGCCCGGGCATTTATACCCTTAACGGTGCCTCTGCTATGCTTCATGCTGTTAATTTCACGATTCATTCTGCCAATGCCACCGGATGTTCTGTGGTGCTGTTCAAAAGGGGCGAGACCGAGCCTTATGCTGAGATACCCATTCCCGACAGCTACCGTATTGGCGATACCTGGTCTATCATGATCTATGATCTGGATATTTATGAGATAGAGTATTGCTACCGTTTTACGGGCGAATATGATCCACGTAAAGGTCATCTGTTCGATCCAAAGGTAAATATTCTCGATCCTTACGCCCGTGCTGTAACAGGTCAGAGCGTTTGGGGCAAAAAAAGCGGTGCGAGCGACTGTTATCATGCCAGAGTCTGTACCGATAAATTCGACTGGGGCACCTATCATAAGATCAATATAGATTTCAGTGACCTGGTCATTTACGAGCTCCATGTCAGGGGCTTTACACACAGCCTGACCTCGAAAGTCAAGCACCCCGGTACTTTTGATGGCGTTATCGAAAAGATACCTTATCTGAAAAAACTCGGTGTGAATGCCATTGAGCTAATGCCTGTTTTTGAGTTTGATGAACTCTATGAAGAACGCCATCATAACGGCGACCTGCTGATGAACTACTGGGGATATAACACCACCTGCTTCTTTGCACCGAATACCAGCTATGCTTCAAGCAGTGAGTATAATCATGAAGGCGACGAGCTTAAAAATCTGATACGTATATGTAATGAGAACGGTATACTGGTATTTCTTGATGTGGTGTTCAACCATACATCCGAGGGTAATGAGGACGGTACGGTCTTCTCATTCAAGGGGCTTGACAACAGCGTTTACTATATGCTGACTCCAGATGGAAAATACGTTAATTTCAGTGGCTGCGGCAATACCATGAACTGCAATCATCCGATAGTTCAGCAGTTTATCATGGAGTGCCTGCGCTATTGGGTCATTGAGTACCGTGTGGACGGCTTCCGTTTCGACCTTGCATCTATTTTGGGCAGAAGCGAAGATGGTACACCTATGGAGAATCCTCCGCTGTTGAAGACCATAGCCTATGATCCCATTCTCAGCGGCGTAAAGCTTATTGCAGAAGCCTGGGATGCAGGCGGACTTTATCAGGTCGGCAGCTTCCCCTCATGGAACAGATGGGCTGAATGGAACGGCAGGTATCGTGATGATCTGCGCTGTTTCCTCAAGGGTGATAACGGTACGGCATGGGCAGCTGTGCAGAGGATAACAGGTTCAGCTGACCTCTATCCCCCCGAGATGCGTGGTCAGAATGCATCTGTAAACTTCCTGACCTGTCATGACGGCTTTACCATGTATGACCTGTATTCCTATAATCATAAACATAACGAAGCCAACGGCTGGAACAATACCGACGGCGATAACAGCAACACCAGCTGGAATTGCGGTTTTGAGGGCGAAACAAGCGACAAGGCAGTCAATGACCTGCGTATTAGAATGATAAAGAATGCCTTCCTGACGCTTTTGTGCAGCAGGGGCGCAGTTATGTTCTTTGCAGGTGATGAGTTCTGTAATACCCAATTCGGCAATAACAATGCTTACTGTCAGGATAATGAGGTATCGTGGCTTGACTGGACAAGGCTTAAAAAGTATCGTGAGATACATGATTTTGTCAGCGATATGATAGCATTCCGTAAAAAGCATAAGATACTGCGCCACAAAACATCCCCGTCATCACTGGGATTTCCTGATATAAGCGTACATAACACCTATGCGTGGAACAGCCAGTTCAAAAACGATGACCATGTTATCGGCGTGATGTTTGCGGGAAGAGATGAAAAAAGCGGTGATGATGCAGTTTTCATAGGTATAAATGCCTATTGGGAGACTTGCAGCATCGAATTGCCAAAGCTTCCTGATGGATATGTGTGGCACGTAGATTTTTACACTAATGTTCCATATAAGAGCGGTGAAGACCACGATAAAATGATCTCCAAAAACGGCAGTTTCCTGACCCTTGCACCCAGAAGTGCAGTGGCTGTATCACTTAAAAAGCTATGATATGATAAGACCCGAAAGCTGTTTATCACTGCTTTCGGGTCTGTGTTATTTTATAAGCTTATCTCGTATACGCAGGCAGGCTTCCGTATGCATTATCCAGTGTCTTGAAAACGGCATCTGTATCAGACCACGTATATCTTTTGTACACCAATACTCTATAAGCCAATTTGCATTTTCATCGCTGCTTACGACTTTGAGTGCTTCAAGTGCATCACGCTTTTGGGCAGAAACTTTTGTTTTCATATCTTCAAAGCTCAGCTTTTTCAAAAGATCTTCCGTAGAATGATAAACTTCGCAGATATAATCATAAAGTGCCGCAACAGAGAGCATTTCTGAAAAATCGCTTATCTCTTTTCCGCACAGTTCATTGCCGGTAGTGATGATAGGTGAGCCTATCCGTCTTTGATGGTTGTTCTTGAAGAAAACCTGTTCGTCATCTGCTATAAGGGTATGTGCAGCTATATCTTCAATACGGAAGATATGCCAAAGCGAATAAGCTATGGTCTTGCTGTGATAACCCTTAACATTTGGATATGGCATTGCAGAGAAGTCCTGAACAGAAAGTTCTTTTTTGAACAGCGTCATCTGCTGCATAAGCTCTTTTCGCAGCTGAAACAGTGTTTCTATCCCCGAAGAGAAAGTCTCCTTTTTCTTTAACCTGCCCTGCATAGTCTTATTTTGCTCCGACCATTCTTTATTCACTGGGTTCACCCTCAAAAAACGCAGCATTTCGGTTATTATGAAATGCTGCGTTGATTTTTTTGCGCATACCATCACCAAAGCTGACGTGTAAGCCGTTACCCGACAGCTTCGCCGATGTATAGAAATTTATGTCGTTTAATATTGTTTATAGACGGTCAATCGTCATTGTTCCTGTTGCAGATAGCCCTGATAACTCTCAGATAATCGTCTGTCTTCTTGACTGAATAAGTAAGGTGTCCCTGACCTGAGAGGGTCTTGAAGTTAGCAAGGGGATAAGCCTCTATCAGGTGCTTGAAACATGATTTGAAGTTCTTCTCCTCCTTGGCATATACAAAGAAAATATTCTCCTGCATATCCTCTGGAATGGGAGGGAAGTTGAAGGTATATCTTGCCTCAGTCTCGTTTTTGATGCTTTCTTCGGAGATAACAGGCGCTGTCTTTACCATGGATTCGATAACAGGCCGCATGGTCTGAGTATCCTGATTGCGGAACTCGTCAACGCTCTTCCAGTTGACAACTTCATCAACACTCTGATTTTTCATCTTGTTCATCATAGATTTATGCTTGAAGTTCATTATTGCCTTGTACAGCTTAGGCTGTCTGAGGAACGTTCCGCCGTCAAAGAATGCGGACTCGATATGTATGCGGTGCTTCAGAAGCTGATTGATAAGCTCCATACCTATCTCGGCACCCATGGACTGCCCATAGATAAGACAGATGTCCTTTACCTGCCTGGAGGTCAGATACTGCACTATCTCCGCAGCCTCTTTGTGACGTGTAGTAAAATCTTTGCTGCCTTCATAGTGACCGTTATATTCGGGGACTATTACGAAATAATCCTCCGCAAGGTCGCTGTAAAGATATTCCAGCGATTCAGCCGAACAGAAAGAACTTGTAAGCATTATGATGATAGGATTACGTTCATTGCCATAATTATGAAACCTCATATATAGTAACCTCCATATCAAATATTTTAGTATATTATCAGTTGTGTATATTCAATATTTTTTATCCTCTTAAATTATACCATATAAATAAAGAAAAGTCAATTGATTTTTGGTTAAAATTCACACCCGACAATTTGGTACAAATCCCATATTATATGCATTATGATAAAATAACAAACTAAATATAACCTTTAACACTGAATGTTGGTCATTTTAGCAAAAAAAACAGAGCGCATCAGGCACTCTGTTTTTCTTTTATAAGACCGTTTTGCCATTTGCCGCTGAGATAATAAATCCAGCTTAAAGTACAGCCAAGTCCGAAACCGAATAATCCGTTCCACCAGATTATGGTATGTCCGAAGAATGCAGTATCTTTTACAAGGAAAGTTATTATCACCCTTGTAGTTAAAGCGCAGGTCGCAACTATCGTGGGAAATCCGCTGTGGTTCGTGCCCTGGAACACTCCGAAAAGCGGTATATACATGGAGAGCACCACGTTTATAAATGCTACTGTCCTCAGATGCGGCAGGCAGTATGCGGCAGCCTCCGCATCAAGAGCGAAAAGCTGTATTATCTTATCAGCCGAGAACCATACCGCAGCCGATATGAATATCGTCATCAGCACCGATATGAATATAGTTTGCCTTGCACCCTGTTTTACTCGTTCTATCTTGCCTGCGCCCACGTTCTGACCTGTGTATGTAGCCAGTGTGGTCTGAAAAGCGTTGCAGGGCAGGTTAAGGTACATCTCTATCCTTCCGCCGACTGTGAACGATGCCGTCATGGCAGGACCAAAGCTGTTTACAGCACGCTGTATGAATGTAAGTCCGAAAGCAACTATCACAAGCTGCAATGCAATGGGCGACCCGACTTTTATTGTCTTTGCAGCAGATACTTTGTCCCAAACATAATCTTTCAGCTTGAATTTGAATACCGGGTATTTTATCACCATGTAGAGATATGCCGCTAAAAATGATGCAGCCTGCGCTATATCCGTAGCTACCGCTGCACCGAATACTCCCCACTTGAATACTTTAACGAAAAGAAGGTCAAGTATTATGTTAAGCACCGAGGATATAAGCAGAAAATAGAGCGTTGCCTGACTGTCGCCCACAGCACGCAGTATACCCGAGAAACTGTTGTATCCATACTGAAAGATGAGTCCCACGCAGTACCACCTGAAATACTGCACCGCCAGATCGTGATATTCGGGCTTTACACCGATAAAGTGCGTCAGTGCAGGTTCTGCTATGGCAAGTCCCAGCAAAGTCAGCACAGCGCCCAGAGCCATCATCATTATTATGCCCGTAGATGCTGCTTTTCGCAGTGCCTTCTCATCTCCTGCACCGTAATGCTGTGCTATGACGATCCCGTTTCCGCCCGATATACCAAAGGCTATCGCAAGAAACAGGAACGCAAAGCTGCCTGTTGTACCGACTCCCGAAAGCGCCGATTGACCTGCGTATCTTCCTACTATCACCGAGTCTGCGGTGTTGTAAAGCTGCTGCAGCAGTGAACCAGCCAGCACAGGCATCGCAAAGCTTAAAATATGTTTCCACGGAGTACCGTCCGTCATCGCTTTTACTGCCATTTATCTTCCTCAATTCTTTTGTAAAATAATGTATTATTATAACATATCACGATGAAAAAGTAAAGTTATTATTTATCAAAAATTGCTGTATTTATGATGATCCGGAAATACTTGCTTTCATCCCCCTTGACAAATCCGTTCAGATTTTGTATAATAAACTAAATGCTATGATGGAATGAAGTAGCTGCGGCATTAGGTGTTTCAGAGAGTCTGCGGATGGTGTGAGCAGACAGCCTGCGGCGGTGAAGTTACCTTCCTGAGCTTTCTGCCTGAAAACTACAGTAGGGCAGGGCGTTTTACCTGCGTTAAAGGCAATGAGGTCGGCTTATGCCGATAAACTGAGGTGGTACAGCGTTAACACGCCCTCAGAGGACTTTGGTGGTCTTCTGAGGGCTTTTATATTTTTGAAAGAGAGGTATCGTTTTATGAAAAAGATAAAACTTATCAAAGCTGCACTTGAAGATGCAGCACTGTTACATAAACTCCAGCGTGAAGCTTTTATGCCGCTGTATGAGCGATACCATGACGATGAAACAAGTCCTGCCATGGAAACAGTTGAGCGTATCTTTGTTAAGATAACGGAGTCTGATTTCTGGCTGATATATCTTGATGATGAACCTGTGGGTGGCATCAGGGTGCGGCTGTTTGAGAATAACGGCATCAACACACGCAATATCAGTCCAATGTTCGTTATCCCGTCTCATTGGGATGAGGGCATAGGTACTGAGGCGTTGACGAAGATATTCGGAAAATACAGTGATACGGATAAATGGTCGCTGGCTACCATCGAGCAGGACGACAGAAATTGTCATTTCTATGAAAAGCTCGGCTTTGTCCGCACAGGTTCAAGAACCGTTATCAATGACGATATGACCATAATCGGTTTTGAGAGGACCTGTTGATAAAGGAATGATTCGATAAAAAGGCTCGATCATTTTGGCAGATATCTGTGATGATATGAAAGGTCGTGATATAAATGATATCTACCGCAGATGTCATTGTTTATGAAAATATAAGGGTGATATGAGCTGATGGCAAGAGAAGCGATAATAATACTTGATATGAGTTCGTATTCCAATAGGATATACGATATCGTTGAACTCTTTGAAAAAGCAGGCTGGCATATTGGATACGATCTGGCTTGTTATCTTCCTGTGGGAGATGACGATGAGTTTGATTATAAAACTGCGGCGCTCAGCAAAGATGAGCTTCGCAGTATCGTTGACCGCAAACAGTCAGCAGGCGAGATGGTTGGTCTGAAACTGTATTTTGAAGATACGGATACAGGCATCACTTTTCTGGCAGACGATCCCACGAATATCATTCTGTCACACGATATCAATAGAAAGACTGTTTTATCAGAATATACCGATGCTTCATGGTATATAGAAAATATCATCGCAAGACTTGAAAACTGCGGTTTTATTGCAGAGGCTTTTGATTATAATGAGGTAATAGGATAATAATATAAACGGAGGAAATGAAAATGACTTGTTATGAAGAACTTGTAAGACGTGGTCTGATAGCTCAGGTCACAGACGAAAAAGAGATCAGCAATATGATCAATAACGGAAAGGCTGTATTCTACATTGGTTTTGACCCCACAGCAGACAGCCTGCACGTTGGACATTTTATGGCACTGTGCCTTATGAAGAGACTCCAGATGGCAGGCAATAAGCCCATCGCTCTTGTTGGCGGCGGTACAGGTATGATAGGCGATCCCTCGGGTAAGAGCGATATGCGTAAGATGCTGACCCCCGAAACGATCCAGCACAATTGTGATTGCTTTAAAAAGCAGATGAGTAGGTTTATCGACTTCTCTGACGGCAAGGCACTTATGGTAAACAACGGTGACTGGCTGCTGAATTTGAACTATATCGACGTTCTCCGTGAGGTAGGCGCTTGTTTCTCGGTAAATAAGATGCTGACCTTTGAGTGCTATAAGCAGAGAATGGAAAGAGGACTCACATTCCTGGAGTTCAACTACATGATAATGCAGTCCTACGACTTCTACAGACTGTTCCAGGATTACGGCTGCAATATGCAGTTCGGCGGTGACGATCAGTGGGCAAATATGCTGGGCGGTACAGAGCTTATCCGTAAAAAGCTGGGTAAGGACGCTCATGCAATGACCATCACACTGCTGCTCAACTCCGAGGGCAAGAAGATGGGCAAGACCGAAAAGGGTGCTGTATGGCTGGATGCTGAAAAGACTTCTCCCTACGATTTCTACCAGTACTGGAGAAATGTAAATGATGCAGACGTTATCAAGTGCCTGAAGCTGCTGACTTTCGTTCCTATCGAGGAGATCGAAGAGATGGAGAAGCATATGGAGGGTGCAGAGTTCAACAAGGCTAAGGAACTGCTGGCATTCGAGCTGACCAAGATGATACACGGCGAAGAGGAAGCAAAGAAAGCTGATGCAGCTGCAAAGGCTATCTTCGGCGGCGGAGCTGACAGTGAGGATATGCCCACAACTACTCTCACAGCTGATGACGTTGATGAGAATAAGCAGATAGGAATACTGACTCTGCTGGTAAAGGCAGGTCTGTGTCCTTCCAACGGCGAAGCAAGAAGACTTGTTCAGCAGAACGGTATCGCTGTTAACGGCGAAAAGTTCACAGACCCCAAGGGCATGGTAGACCTTTCCGAGCAGGTAATAATAAAGAAGGGTAAGAAAGTATTCCACAAGGTCGTTCTCGGTTGATAAATCCTATACAATGATCTAACTTATCCTATTGTGATACTCTGCCTGAGGACACCTGTCCCCGGGCAGAGTTTTTCATAAAACATATGCAGATCTTGATCGGTGTCTTGCAAATGGGGTTTAATTATGCTATAATAACACAAGTATATGAAAGTGCAGGTGAAGATGAATGGAATACACCTTAGAGATAATATTGTCCGAAGCTCAGCTGGCTGACGCAGGCCTTTCGGTTAAAAAAGTGTTCTGGGACGGTGAAGAGCATGAGTGTGTACCAAGGCAGTTTTACACAGAAGAAGGTATTGCTTTTATCGAAGCTTCCCATGGTAAGATATGCGAGATGCTTTTGCAGGAAACATTCATCAGCGACCCGGTCCTTGTATCCCTTGATATAAAAGACCAAAGTGCGGAAGTATTGGTAAACAGCGGCAAACTTGAGCCTTTCACCGATAAACTCAAAAACTGTGTATTTGAACTGTATTTATGGGAAGTCGATGAAGCTGTTGACAGCGAGTATGTCTTCACATCTGATATGAAACTTGATGTCCTCATGAAAAATGCTGTCAGCATGGGGCGGAATATCAGGGTGATAAAAGATAGGTGATAAAATGTATATATGTCCCGTGTGTAAAGATAAACTGAACCGAATAGAAAACTCATGGCGCTGTCCGAAAGGGCACAGCTTTGATATCGCCCGCAAGGGTCATGTCAATCTGTTGACCACCGCTAAACATAATCCCAAGACAGCAGGCGATAATGCAGATATGGTTAAAGCACGCACAGAGTTCCTTGATAAGGGCTATTACAGACCTCTGGCAGAAAAGCTTAGAGAAGCAGCAGAGGACGAACTTAACGGTATAGCTAAGCCAGTTATAATAGACAGCGGCTGCGGTGAGGGCTTTTATTCTTCTGAACTTGCCAAAATCAAGAACTCACGTATTTTCGGCATAGATATCTCAAAGCACGCTGTGGCACACTGCATGACAAGAGTACATTTAGCAGGCTTGAAAAACTGCGAGTTTGCTGTGGCTTCGTCTTTTGATCTGCCTTTTGCCAATAATTCCGCAGATGCAGTTATAAGTGTATTTGCGCCTGTCTGCGACGAAGAATATGCCCGTGTACTCAAACCTGACGGCGTGCTTATAGTGGTCTCACCATCACCGAGACATTTGTTTGAGCTTAAAGCGGCTGTATATGATAAGCCTTATAAAAATAAGCCCAACGATTATAAACTGACAAAATTTTACAATGGAAAGGATAAGCGCAAGGAGATAGTTTTCGAGTATAAAAAGCTCATATCTTCCCCCGAAGATATACAGAGCCTTTTTATGATGACGCCTTATTGCTTTAAAACGTCCGAGGAGGGTATGGCAAGGTTAAGAGCGTTGGAGAGTATCGAAGTTACCTGCGGTTTTATGATACAAGTCTACTCAAAATGCTGACGGAGGTGGGCTGATGCATTTTATCGACGCCAAGGGCATATTAAACGGCAATAATGGACATATGGGTATGAATATATATCGTGGCTGTACACATGGCTGTATATACTGCGACAGCAGAAGCAGATGCTATCAGTTTGCCCATGCCTTTGAAGATGTCGAGGTAAAGCAGAATGCACCTTTGCTGTTGGAAAAAGCCCTGCGCTCCAAAAGAAAATGCTGTATGATCGGCACAGGCTCCATGTCAGACCCGTATATGCACTGCGAACAGCAGCTGCGCCTTACACGCAAGTGTCTGGAGATCGTGCGTGACAACGGCTTTGGGATCGCTGTGCAGACGAAGTCTGACAGGATACTGGAGGATATTGATCTGCTTGACGAGATAAACCGCCGTTCAAAAGCCGTTGTGCAGATTACTCTTACGACCTTTGATGAAAAGCTATGCAAGATAATAGAGCCTAACGTATGCACCACACGGCGGCGTATAGAGGTCCTCATGCGCATGAAAGAACGAGGCATACCTACTGTGGTGTGGCTGTGTCCCATCCTGCCATTTATAAACGATACAGAGGAAAATATCAGTTCTATACTTGATGCTTGTATTGAAGCAAATGTAAAGGGTATCATCTGTTTTGGCATGGGCATGACTTTGCGTGAAGGCAGCAGGGAATACTTCTATTCGGCGCTGGATAAGCATTTTAACGGGCTGAAACAGCGGTATATCTCAGCTTACGGCAATTCCTACGAGCTTGTCAGTCCCAATAATGCCCGACTGATGAGCATATTTGAAGAAAAGTGCCGTACTCACGGGATAATGTACCGCATTGATGAATGTTTTGCCTATCTTAATGAATTGCCCGAAAAATATACTCAGATGAGTTTGTTTTAGCAAAACAAAGACCTGACAGCTGCTTACTGTCAGGTCTTTACTTATATCTTCTTTGGTTTTGCGAAATTTGCAAATATCTTTTTTGTACCTACCTTATCGAAAACTATTTCAAGCAAGGTATCGTTCGCCATGGGAGTAACTGCAAGTATAGTACCCTCGCCGAATTTCTTGTGCATTACCCTTTCGCCTACGGAATATGACTCGCCCGTGCTTTCTGATGGTGCTTTAGCGGAGTTGAACATTGACATCTGTCTGCCAAGGCTCATATTCTGCGGCTGTCTCAGCATATCATCACCGTAGTTCGGGAATTGTTTGTCGATATTATCCTTTGGAAGCTCTCTGAGGAATATCGATTCACGGTTGCGCTGAGTGCTGCCGTACAGCATACGTTCCGATGCACAAAGCAGATGGAGCTCTTCCTTAGCTCGTGTTATAGCAACATATGCGAGCCTGCGTTCTTCTTCAAGCTCTATATCCGTATCCCTGCTCCTGCTTGATGGGAAAACATTGTCCTCCATGCCTGCCACGAATACCACAGGGAACTCAAGTCCCTTTGCGGCGTGCATGGTCATCATGGTCACATAATCACCGTCGGAGTCCATGGTGTCAAGATCGGTATATAGTGCGACCTCTTCCAGGAAACCTTCCAGTGTGGGTTCTTCCGCATCTTCTTCATATTTTGCCATGGTAGATTTAAGCTCGGCGATGTTTTCAAGCCTTGCTTCGCCTTCCAAACCCTGTTCCTCAAGGTACTGCCTGTAGCCAGATCTGTCAAGAACTGCATCAAGCAGATCTTCAAGGCTCTCTTCTTCGGACATTTCCGTGAGGTCGTCGATCATGAAAGCGAAATCGCTCAGTGCTTTTGACTTGCGTGCAAGGGGCACATACTCGGTGGAATGTTCCATAACATATATCGCATCTTCGCCAAGATCTGAAACTATCTGTTCCACAACTCTTACAGTAGCATCACCTATGCCGCGCTTAGGCTCGTTTATTATCCTTCTCAGTCTGAATACGTCTGAGTGATTATTGATGACTTCGAGATAAGCCAGTACGTCCTTGATCTCCTTGCGGTCATAGAATTTAGGTCCGCCAAATATGCGGTAGGGGATACCTGCCTTTATCATAGCTTGCTCGATGGCGTTTGACTGTGCGTTCATTCTGTACAATACAGCGTGATCGCCGTATTTTTTGCCCTTGCTGTCAACATCTTCCTCAATGGTCTTGGCGATGTATGAAGCCTCGTCACGCTCGGTACCTGTTTTTCTGACTATGACCTTGTCGCCGTCACCGCCGGC
This sequence comes from uncultured Ruminococcus sp., assembly GCA_902788785.1. Classification (GTDB taxonomy): domain Bacteria; phylum Bacillota; class Clostridia; order Oscillospirales; family Ruminococcaceae; genus Hominimerdicola. The sequence goes on along the minus strand of CADALT010000001.1, from coordinate 296,765 downwards.
AGTCCAGAGATTTTTGCCTTTTCTGCCCTTGTTGTGCTTGATGAGTTCGTTGGCACAGGTCAGTATATTCTGGGTCGAGCGGTAGTTCTGTTCAAGTTTTATAACGTCTTCGGGTCTGCATCCGAACTCATCCTCAAAGTTCAGGATATTTTCTATCGTTGCACCACGGAAACGGTATATGCTCTGGTCGTCATCACCGACCACGCATACATTGTTGAATTTCTTGGATAACAAAGCGACCAGCCTGAACTGTACTTTGTTGGTGTCCTGATATTCGTCTACCATTATGTATTTATATAAATTCTGATAATGATCGAGAACATCGGGCTCGTTCTCAAAAAGCCTTACCGTGTGGCAGATTATGTCATCGAAATCCATAGCATTGCTGCTGAGAAGTTCCTGCTGATAGCGTTTGTAGATCCTGCCAATTACTGTCATGCGGTAATCGCCGTTCGCATCACGTTCGTATTCTTCTGGACTTATCATGCTGTCCTTAGCGTGAGAGATCTCTGCCATAACAGATTTTATGGGGAACATCTTTTCCTCGATCTCCATACTGCGTTCAATGGATTTTATCACACGCTTTGAATCATCAGTATCATATATGGTAAAATTCTTCGTGAAGCCCAGCTTATCGCCTTCACGTCTGAGTATCCTTACACAGGCCGAATGGAAGGTAGCTGCGGTTATGCCCTGACCGTCCTCGCCCAGGATATTTGCGATACGCTCTTTCAATTCGCCTGCTGCTTTGTTGGTAAAGGTTATGGCGAGTATGCTCCAGGGACGCACCTGATCGTATCCTATCATTTCTGCAAGCTTTTTTCCGTCATCTGTCTTTCCGTCGGCATAATCCTTTAGAAACTGCATTTCCTCCGGTGCCATGGCAGGCTGATATTCACTTTCATAAGCATTGCCGAACCATATCATGTTGGCTATCCTGTTGACCAGCACCGTGGTCTTTCCGCTGCCTGCACCTGCAAGTATCAGCAGTGGACCTTTTATATGGAAAACAGCTTTCTGCTGCATCGGATTCATCCGAGAAAAAAATCTTTCCAGAGCTCTTTTCTTCAGCTCTATATATCCATCCATCGTAATACCTCCGTCTGTATCATCATATACTAAATAAAGATCTATTTGTACATCTTTTTGTGATATAACCGTTTGAACAAAGTACAGAATTAAGTATAACATATTTTAAGCTTTTTGAAAAGAGCTTTTTTCTGAATTTTCATTATAATGCATATGCTGTACGAAAATTTACCCTGCTTATGGTTTGTGGAATATGCACTTGACATTCGGTCAAAAATAGAGTAAAATATAATAAGATATTTTTGTTCGGATAATATCCTTAGCGTAGCCTGCATTGATGATGCACCGTACAGTACGTGTGCGGACGGGCTTCGGGCGGAATTTACAGGCAGTCTCATTTCAACAATACGATCTTTCTGTGAAAGCTGTGGACGCTTTCAAGGCTGCTGTCGATCGGTGAACGTGTACCGATATCATATCTAACGGAAAAATCAAATAATGCAAAGGGATGATGATCCCTATAATGAAAGGAGCTTTTTGCGCCTGTGTGCTTTGTGTGCATTCGGGTGCGCTATGAGTATGAATAATAACAATCCAAAACCAGCAAGAAAAAAGCCTTCCAGAAAATATACACCTAAGCAGAGCAAGCTTCGTGGTGTGGCTTTGTCACGTTCAGGCAAAGCAGGGAAGACCTCAAATCAGAATGAACAGAACACTAAACTTAGACCCAACACCAGATCTTCTTCACAGAGAAACAATAAAGAACCCCAGAGAAGGACACCTGTAAAGATAATCCCTCTTGGCGGACTTAATGAGATAGGCAAGAACTTTACCGTTATCGAGTGTGCGAACGATATGTTCATCATAGACTGCGGTCTGGCTTTCCCTGACAGTGAGATGCTGGGTGTCGATATAGTTATACCTGATTTCACTTATATCGAGAAAAATCTTGAAAAGCTGCGTGGTGTGGTAATAACCCACGGTCATGAGGACCATATCGGCGGTCTGCCTTATTTTCTCAAAAAGTTCAGTGATGTGCCTGTGTACGGAACAAGGCTCACCATCGGACTTATTGAAGGCAAGCTCCGTGAACACGGATTGCTTGGCAGTGTAAAGCTTACTACTGTTACACCCAGACAGACCATTCGCATGGGCTGTATGGCAGTGGAATTTATAAGAGTAAACCATTCTATCCCCGATTCTGTCGGCATGGCTATCCATACACCTGCAGGTGTGCTGATACACACGGGTGACTTTAAGGTAGACTATACACCTATCGAAGGCGGAATAATCGATCTGCCCAGATTTGCCGAACTTGGCAACAAGGGCGTGCTCGCATTGATGTCAGACTCCACAAACTCCGAGCGCCCGGGCTTTACCATGAGCGAGCGCAAGGTCGGTGACAGTCTGGAAATGCTGTTCTCTAAGGCAGAGGGCAAGCGTATCATCATAGCGACATTCGCATCCAATATCCATAGAGTGCAGCAGATAATCAATAATGCTGTAAATACAGGACGTAAGGTGGCTGTATCCGGCAGGAGCATGGTGAATGTTATCAGTGTCGGCATTGAGCTTGGGTATCTTAAAGTGCCCGATGGTGTGCTTATCGATATTGATATGATAGGCAGATACCAGCCCGAGCAAATAGTTCTGGTAACAACAGGCAGTCAGGGCGAGCCTATGTCGGCTCTTTCAAGGATGTCCATGAATGAGCACCGCAAGGTGTCTATAACTCCGAGAGATTTCATAATAATCTCTGCAAACCCCATACCCGGCAATGAAAAGCTGGTAACAAGGGTAGTTAACGATCTTATGAAGCTTGGTGCAGAGGTCGTATACGAGAAGATGTATGAGGTACACGTTTCGGGTCATGCTTGTCAGGAAGAGCAGAAACTTATGCTGTCCATCACAAAGCCCAAGTTCTTCATACCTGTACACGGTGAATTCAAGCACCTTATGAAGCATAAGCAGACAGCCATGTCTGTTGGTGTTCCCGAGGAAAATATCATCATCGCAGGTATAGGTGATGTCATCGAGACCGATGGTGTTGATATGAAGATATCGGGACAGGTACCCGCAGGCAAAGTGCTAGTTGACGGTCTTGGCGTCGGTGATGTTGGCGCTATCGTGCTGAGAGACAGAAAGCATCTGGCTGAGGACGGACTTATCATAGCTGTCGCAACTATTGACAGGTCTGTGGGAGAGATACTTGCAGGTCCCGACCTTGTATCAAGAGGTTTTGTATACGTCCGTGAGAGCGAGGAGCTTATGAATGAGGCTAAGGAGCTGCTTACGGAAACTTTGCAGAATTGCTTGGATTCAAATATGCATGAGTGGAATGCTATAAAGAGCAAGATGAAGGATAATCTTTCGGAATTTATTTTCAGAAAGACCAAGAGAAGTCCTATGATACTACCTATAATCATGGAGATATGATCTCGCAAGCCTATGGAAATTCGTTCGGTAAGTTTTTGGTGAAGGAGTTGACAGTCGGTGAACAAGAATAATAGCTTCCGTATGCTGCTGTCAGCTACTGTCGCTGTTCTGGCGGTGCTTTCGCTGGCAGGCTCTATCCTGCTCCATACAACACAGGAGAGGAGAGATACGGGCAGTGTGCTGCTGATACTATCTGTTGTCAGTGTACTGCTGTTGCTGCTGGAAGCTTTTGTTTTCAGAAATCAGATAAAAAAGTATGTTTCAAGATTAACAACGCAGACCGTGAGGACACAGCGTGATTCTCTGGTGCATTTTCCTGCGCCCTGCGTTATAATAGATAAGGAAAAGACTATCGTCTGGTTCAATAAGCTTTTTGAGTCTAAGGTATATTCGGAAGATCCTTACGGCGAGAAGCTTGACCTTATCATGAATATCGACCTGAATAAGGCATTTGAGACTGATGGCTGTCAGATATGCGTAAATAAGAGGTATTATCTGGCAAAGGCAGTGCGTACCGATGTCAGGAATGAGCTTACGATGGTATACTTCAATGATATAACCGAGTATACCGAGCTCAGATACGATGCTTATCAGTCCCATAACTCGGTGATAATCATTGTTATTGATAACTATGATGAACTGATGAGCGATGTAAGAGAGAGTGAAAAGGCGCACGCTGCTGTTGAGATAGAGAAACTTATGGAAAGTTTTCTCGAAGGCACTAACGCCATCGCTAAAAAAGTTTCCGACGACCGTTTCTATGTATTTATGGAAGAACGCTATCTTGCCAGAAAGATCGAGAACAGGTTCAGGATACTTGAAGCTGCCAGACAGATACGTATCGGCGGCAGGGCAAATGTTACGCTGTCCATAGGTGTGGGCAGAGAAGGCAAGGGTCTTGAAGAATGTGAGAAACTTGCTAAACAGGCACTTGAACTCTGTCAGGGCAGAGGCGGCGACCAGGCTGCATACCGTGAGAACGGTGAATTCAGGTTCTTCGGCGGCGTATCCAGTGGTTCTGATAATAATAACAGAGTCAAGATCAGGATATTTGCAGAGACTCTGCTGGAGATAATCAAACCCGGCAGTATCGAAAGCATCGGCAATTACAGAGCAGATGCTGATGAGGCGCAGGGCTTCAGACGTGTGCTCATAATGGGTCACAGATTCGGTGATCTGGATAGTGTTGGTTCAGCAACGGGACTTTGCTGTGCTTTGAGAAAGATAGTTTCAGAATGTTATGTTGTTGTGGATAAGACTAAAAACCTTGCCACATCGCTTATCGACTATATCGAAGAAAATGAGATCACCAACTATTATATCACTCCGTCACAGGGTCTTGAAAGACTTGATTCCGATACCCTGGTGATCGTGGTGGATACACATAATCCCGAACTTGTTGAGTCTAAGGATATTATCGAGAGAGCGAAGAATATCGTAGTGATAGATCATCACAGACGTATGGTCAAGGGCATCGAGCCGCTTATAGCTCAGTGTCTTGAACCGGGTGCATCATCGGCTGCCGAGCTTGTTACCGAGATCATTGAGATGTGGGGCGACAGGACCAGCATAGATGCCCATGCGGCAGAAGCTCTGCTTTCGGGCATAATGCTTGATACCAAGTATTTCGTTATGAAAACAGGTGTCACAACATTTGAGACAGCAGCTTATCTTAAAAAGATGGGCGCTGATACCATTGTTGTCAAGCAGATGTTTGCAAACTCAATAGATACTTATCATGAGAAGTCCAAGATAATAAATTCAGCAGAGATATACAGAAAATGTGCGCTTGCAAGAGCAGACGGCAGCTTCTCCAATGTAAGGATCGCCGCTTCACAGGCGGCTGACGAAATGCTCGGCATAACAGGTGTATGCGCATCTTTTGTTATGTATCAGCAAGGGGATACTATCAATATCTCCGCAAGGAGCATGGGTAAGTATAATGTACAAGTCATAATGGAAGCGCTGGGCGGCGGCGGTCATCTGACCATGGCGGCAGCTCAGATAAAGACTGATATTGATTCAGCAAAGAAAATGCTGACAGATGCAGTCGATGAATATATAAGATCAATCTAAACAGGAAGGCGTGTTGAAAATGAAAGTTATTTTACTTAAAGATGTTAAGGGCTCGGGCAAGGCAGGAGATACACTGAACGTTGCCGATGGATATGCAAGAAATTTCCTGCTGGCAAAGGGTCTGGCAGTAGAGGCAAACGCTAAGAATCTCAATGACCTTGCAGGTAAGAAAGCATCGGAACAGCATAAGATAGATGTTGAGACTGCCGATAATCAGGCTATCGCTGATAAGATCAAGGATAAGGATGTTGTTATCAAGGCGAAAGCAGGTCAGGGCGGCAAGCTGTTCGGTGCAGTAACAGGCGGCGTTATATCTGAGGCTCTGAAAGATCAGTACGGTGTTGATGTGGATAAGAAGAAGATCAGCCTCAGCACCGACATCAAGGCATTCGGCGATTTTGTGGCTAATATCAAGCTCACACACGGAGTATCATGCTCTGTTAATGTCAAGGTAGTAGAAGAATAATCCAAGCATCAACTATATCATCAAGAGGTAGATACTAATGGCGGGCATAGATAATTTTGAAGCTGTCAGCGGTTCATCCGTTTTTGGCAGAGCACTGCCTTACTCGCAGGAGGCTGAGGAGGCTGTAATAGGCAGTATCCTCCTTAATCCTGTACAATGCCGTGAAAAGGCGATGGAGCTGTTAAAGCCCGATAATTTTTACAGACCGCAGCATCAGCAGATCTTTTCGATACTGATGAAAATGTATACCACGGGTAAGACCGAGGATATAATCACAGTTGTCGATGAAGCTGTCACGATGGGTATTTTTGAATCTGCCGAGATGGCAAGAAGATATCTTTCGGGGCTGATGGAGAATGTGCCTTCTACGGCAAATATCGAAAGCTATTGCAGGATCATACTGCAAAAATCTCAGATGCGCTCACTTCTCGGTGTGGCGAACGAGATAATCGAAAGTGTAAATGAAGGTTCTTCCGATCCCGGAATGCTGCTTGACAGCGCCGAACAGAAGATCTTTAATATCCGTCAGGGCAGAGATACCGACGGTCTTACAAGGATAAGCGACGTTATAGTTGAGACTTTCCATCATCTTACAGAGATATCGGGTCCCGATGCATCGGAACATCTTGGTGCAAGGTCGGGCTTCAAGCAGCTTGACCAGATAACTACAGGTCTTCAGAAGACCGACCTTATCGTTCTGGCGGCTCGTCCTGCAATGGGTAAGTCGGCTTTTGCACTGAATATCGCTGTAAACTGCTGTAAAGCAACTAAGCGTGACGTGGTCATATTTTCTCTTGAGATGGGTAAAGAACAGCTTGTTTCGAGAATGCTGGCTTCAGAAGGAAAGGTAAATAATACTTTGCTCAGAAACGGCGATATGAAAGAAGATGACTGGTCAAGACTGGCAGAGGCTGCGGATGTTCTGTCTCAGCTGCCTATCTATATGGATGACGGTGCAGGTATGACCGTGCCTAAAATGAAGGCAAAGCTCAGAAGAATGCATAATCTGGGTCTTGTGGTCATAGACTATATCCAGCTGATGGAGTCACCTAACAAACACGCCAGCCGTGTAAACGAAGTTTCTGAGATAACCCGTCAGATCAAGCTTATGGCTAAGGAGCTGAATGTGCCTGTTATCGCACTTTCGCAGCTTTCACGTAAGTCGGAACAGCGTGAGGACAAGCGACCGATGATGTCGGACCTTAGAGAATCGGGCTCGATCGAGCAGGATGCTGATATCATCATGTTTCTGCACCGTGATGCATATTATGCCGACTCAAACGAAGATCAGACTGTTGCGGAATGTATAGTTGCAAAGAACCGTCACGGTGAAACATCAACAGTAAAGCTTAGCTGGATAGGTGAATACACCCTGTTCAGAGGATTGGATTTCAGAAAAGATGAAAACTGATTTGGTAAAAAAGGTCGCATCGACCATTGGAAAATACCATATGACTGATAAGAGCGAGCGCTTGCTTGTGGGACTTTCGGGTGGAGCAGACAGCGCTGCGCTCCTTTTGTGTTTGCATAAGCTCGGATACGCTGTTACAGCCTGCCATGTAAACCACTGCATAAGAGGTGAAGAGGCAGACCGTGACCAGCATTTTTGTGAAGAACTGTGCAAAGGTCTGGGTATACCGATCGAGGTAAGAAGAGTCGATGTTCCTGAATACTGTAAAACTCATCCTGTCTCCGAGGAGGAAGGTGCAAGACTGTTAAGGTATCAAGCTTTATCTGATATAAAGGCTGATAAGATCTGTACAGCTCATAACCTTGACGACTGCCTGGAGACAACTCTTTTCAACCTTGCAAGGGGCTCAGGACTTAAAGGTATAAGCTCGATCCCGCCTGTGAGGGACAATATCATTCGTCCTCTCATTGAGTGCAGCAGAGCAGAGATAGAAGATTTTCTGAAAGAACAAGGTCAGGATTTTGTGACTGACTCAACTAATCTTCTGGATGAATATTCCAGAAATAAGCTGCGTCACAAAGTCATTCCCGTTCTCAGGGAAATAAATCCATCGCTTATGGATACGTTTTCGGGTACAATAGGATTTCTCCGTGAAGACAGCGCTTTTTTGGAAAAACTTGCAGATGATTTTTTGGAAAAAGTCCGTAAAAATGAAGGATACAGCCGTACACTTCTTAAAGATGCAGAATATCCGATCAGGCGCAGGGTAATAATGAGAATGCTTGCTGAAAACAATGTGTCCATAAGTCAGGATAAGCTTGAACTTATCGATAAGCTGGTAACTGAAGGCGGAAAAGCATCTGTCAAGTCAAATTGCTTTGCATATACCAAGTCCGATATCTTGTATTTCTATACCGAAGAAAACTCCGATAAAACGGACTCAGATGAACTTGTCGTTCCCGAAAACGGAAGTCTTCTGTGGGGTGATAGGAAAATATTCTTCAAAATTATAGAAATTGACGGTAAATTTGAAAATGTTAATAAAAAGTTTGCAAATTCATGCATGGATTATGATAAAATAAAAGGTGTGATTGTTCTGCGTAAACGTAAAGCAGGCGATAAGGTCAGACTTGTAAACCGAGATTTCAGCTCTGATGTCAGGATATTGATGAAACAGGCTTTTCCTGCACATAAACGTGATTCTGCCGTAATACTTGCTGATAGCGAGGGGGTAGTTCTCGTCGAGAGATTCGGCGCAGCCGACAGGGTCAGGATAGATGAGTTCACCAAGAGAGTTCTCGTTTTTGAAGACAGCACAGAAAACCCGTTAATATAACCATATTTTCACGCTGTTTTCACATATAAGAGTTATAATTATTCGGTAAAAATAGCGGTTATCCGCAAAAATTTCAGAACAAAAGGTTGTGATCGATTGAAAAACGGAAAAGGGTCCTTACTGATATATCTTTTGGTATCGATCTGTATAATCACAGGACTTGTTTATATGCTCATGAGTATGGGCACAAAAAATGATGAAGTAAAGTATTATCAGGTCATCTCCGAGTTCGATAGTTTGAACGTATCTGAGTTTGAATTCGACCTCGGTACAGGTGAGTTGAAATATAAGCTCAAAGGTGAGGAAGAGGAGCTGAGGTATAAGGTCCCAAGCCCCGAACTCTTTGCAAGAGAAGTTCTTATCAGTAATGATGATGAGCAGAACTACCGCAGGAGATATGATGCGGCAAACCCCGATGCTCCGCTGAAGTATGATCTGATACCTGTATCGGATAACAGCTTCTGGCTCAATCTTATACCGACCATACTTATGTTCGGCGTAATGATATTCTTCTTTGTTTTTATGATGAAGAGTGCAGGCGGCGGAAAGATGAGCGGCTTTGGTAAGACCAATGCCAGGCTCGCTCCGAGCAGTAAAAAGGCAACATTCGATGATGTTGCGGGTGCTGATGAGGAGAAGGAAGAACTCAAGGAAATCGTTGATTTCCTGAAAGATAATAAGAAGTATACCGATATCGGTGCAAGGATACCCAAGGGCGTGCTGCTGCTGGGACCTCCCGGTACAGGTAAGACACTGCTTGCAAGAGCTGTTGCAGGTGAGGCTAATGTGCCTTTCTTCTCGATCTCGGGTTCGGATTTCGTTGAGATGTTCGTCGGTGTCGGCGCATCGAGAGTAAGAGATCTGTTTGAACAGGCTAAGAAGAATGCTCCCGCTATCATCTTCATTGATGAGATCGATGCTGTCGGCCGTCAGAGAGGCGCAGGTCTCGGAGGCGGACACGATGAGCGTGAGCAGACACTGAACCAGCTGCTGGTCGAGATGGATGGTTTCGAGGATAACGACTCGGTAATCGTAATGGCAGCGACCAACAGACGTGATATACTTGATCCTGCACTGTTAAGACCGGGCAGATTTGACAGACAGATACTTGTCAACTATCCCGATGTAAAGGGCAGAGAAGAGATACTCAAGGTACACACCAAGAATAAGCCTCTTGCTCCCGATGTTGATCTGGAGACTATAGCTAAATCTACAGTTGGTTTTACAGGTGCTGACCTTGCTAACCTTGCTAACGAAGCTTCGCTTCTGGCAGCAAGAAATAATCGTAAGGCTATAACTAAGGCTGATATCGAGGAAGCTTCGATAAAGGTCGTTGCAGGTCCCGAGAAGAAGTCAAAGGTCGTTACCGAAAAGGAGCGCAGGCTCACGGCTTATCACGAGGGCGGTCATGCGATTTGTACCTACTATTGCCAGCCTGAGGATAAAGTACACCAGGTAACTATCATACCCAGAGGTCAGGCAGGCGGCTTTACCATGAGTCTTCCTGAGAAGGATAAGTCTTTTGTCAGCAAGAATGAGATGTATAATAACATCGTTGTTCTGCTGGGCGGACGTGTCGCAGAGAAACTTATTCTTGATGATATTTCCACAGGTGCATCCAATGACCTGGAAAGAGCTACAGGTACCGCCAGAAAGATGGTCACAAGATATGGCTTCAGTGATAATCTGGGACCCGTGGTTTACGGTCAGGGCGATCACGAGGTATTCCTCGGCAGAGATTACACAAATACCCCCAGCTACTCCGATAATGTTGCAGCTGAGATAGATAATGAGATCAGGACTATAGTTGAGACTGCTTTCGAGAATGCAGAGCGTGTCCTCACAGAGCATATGGATCAGCTCCATATACTGGCTAAGTACCTGATGAAGCATGAGAAGATCGACGGAATAAAGTTTGAAAAGCTCATGAAGGGTGAGATCCCTGCATCCGAGTACGAAGATGTCAAGGATGATACAGTTGACCTTACAAAGAAAGAGACTGTTTCCGATGATGTTGTAAACACAACGGAGAGCAAGGATACTGTTTTAGAGGATAAGGAAGATACCAATATCTGATAAATGCTTAAAAGACCGCATTTTTTGCGGCCTTTTTTGTGGTATGGTATTGATTTTTTGAAAGAGATGTAGTATAATTTAGTCATCACCCTCATATTATATGATTAGAAAAGAGATCGCTTATGAATTTACTGTTTATAGGAGACGTATTCGGAGTTTCGGGCTGTGATTTTCTGGAAGAACAGCTGTTTGACCTTAAAAGAAAATATAATATCGATGTTACTGTGGTCAATGGTGAGAATTCAGCACCGGGCAATGGAATCACTCCTGCATCGTTCGACAGGCTTATGCGTATGGGCGTTGATGTGGTCACCACAGGCAATCATTGCTTTAAACGCAGAGAAATGACAGAGCTTTATGACCAGAATGAATTTCTGCTTCGTCCTGCAAACTATCCCGAGGGCGCTGTGGGCAGGGGAGTTACCTATATAGATATGTGTCCTGTGAAGATTGCTGTTGTCAATCTGATGGGTACTGTTTATCTTGAAAACCTCGATAATCCTTTCAGAAAAATGGATGAGATACTTCAAGAGATCGACACACCCAATATTTTTGTGGATTTCCATGCCGAGGCTACTTCTGAAAAGAAAGCAATGGGCTTTTATCTGCAAAATAAGGTAACGGCTGTCATCGGTACTCATACTCATGTTCAGACCGCTGATGAATGTATCCTTGGCGGACATACGGCTTATATCACAGATGCAGGCATGACAGGTCCCGAGGATTCTGTGCTGGGTGTAAAAAGCGAACTTATAATACAGAAACTTAAGTACCTTGCACCTGTTAAATTTGAGGAAAGTGAATGTCCTGCGTTCCTTAACGGTGTCGTTGTCACATTTGATGAAAAATCAGGAAAAGCAACAAATATACAAAGGATAATTAGTCGTAAATAGACAAAAATTGGAAACTGCTATTGCAAAAATAACGATAATATAGTATAATAGCATTATAAAGTTATAATAATATCTATGCTTTAAACTTACTACAATTAAGGAGGTTTGGATGGTGGAGGTTTTAAAGGTTTCATCACGATCTGTACCTAATTCAGTCGCAGGTGCGATATCAGGAGTTATCAGAGACAAGGGCGCAGTTGAAGTTCAGGCTGTCGGCGCAGGTGCAGCTAATCAGGCGATCAAGGCTGTAGCTATCGCAAGAGGTTATCTTGCACCGGTAGGCATTGATATGATCTGTATCCCTGCTTTTGCCAATGTTGTTATCGATAATGAAGAAAGGACCGCTATCAAGCTTATCTGCGAACAGAGATGATATTCGGTGTTCCTTGAACCAAGTATTTTAGCCATAACACTTCGATGGTGAAGTGCTATGGCTTTGTTTTTAGCATATTTTTTCCAGGTTCTCTCGGATAGAGCGTATTATCTTCTTTTCAATACGTGAGATATATGACTGCGAGATACCAACAGTATTTGCCACTTGTTTTTGTGTCATCTCCTTTCTGCCGTTAAGCCCGAAGCGCATCTCCATTATAGTTCGCTCTCGTTCGTTGAGCTTTTCTATCTCGCCCATTAGCAGCTTTTTCTCTACTTCGCTCTCTATACCACGGTTTACGGTATCTTCCTCCGTGCCCAGTATGTCAGAAAGCAGCAGTTCATTTCCGTCCCAGTCAGTGTTCAGTGGTTCGTCGATGGAGATCTCGTTTCGTCGCTGCGAGGCTTTGCGTAAAAACATCAGTATCTCGTTTTCAATACATCTTGATGCGTAGGTGGCAAGCTTGATGTTTTTCTCGGGACAAAAGCTTTTGACTGCCTTTATAAGACCGATCGACCCTATCGAGATAAGATCCTCAAGCCCCACTCCGGTCGACTCGAACTTTTTGGAGATATACACCACCAGCCTGAGATTATGTACTATCAGCAGTTCTCGTGCTTTTTTCTCATCAGTCTTAAAAAGCTCGAATGCACGGGCTTCTTCCTCTCTTGTAAGCGGCGGCGGAAGCTGATCGGGACCGTTTATGTAATCAACTGTATTATCCGTTCCCAAGAGCATGAGCATGATCTCTTGCAGTTTTTCTTTCAGTTTATTCATTTTCATTGTTTTTCTCCTTTCAGTCCAATAGTTCAGGGGCGAATATAGCTCTGCTGTGTCGGCTGTCTGTGGGTTTTATACCAACACAGCATTTTATCATACGTTCTGTGCCTTTTTCGTTGTATATCGTTACATCTCCCTTTGATGTCACAGCGATAAGTCCCTGACCGTCTATCGTTTTGTAGGGGGTAAGTCTGAATCCCATCAATGCGCTGTGTTCAAAGTTATCCAGTCCGAAATGTAAATACATATCGCTGCAGCAGAAGATGACAACAGGCAGCCCTGTGAAGCCGTCGCACAAAGTATTTCCGCTGTCAGCCACGGCAGGCAGCCTGACCTGATAATCACCGCTGCGAAAAACTGCCTCGTATTTATCTGTCTTCCTGCGGAAGTGCCTTACTACCATATCGTACAGCGAAAGCAGAATATACGCTGTTATCACTGCTGTTGTCAGTTTCAGCAAAGAAATATCAAAGTAGGTCGTATAGTTTCGCACATATATCCTCTTGCTGCCCGAGAGCTGCCAGTATACTATTATCAGCCCTGTGTATGCCGCCCTGACAGCCGCAAATACTGCCAGACATCTGAAATACGAGCCGATGCTCTTAAATTTTATACCGATAAGCAGAGTTAAGGCGATCCCCGTAAACTTTACGACTGTTATTATCACTGCTCCTATGAAGCTGCTGCCGTCTGCTGCTATAAGCAGCGCAAGCAGACCGCCGAATAAACTTCCGAGAAAAAGCCTGACAGCACCTGTCCTGCGATGGGTGAGTTTAGCAGTTGTCTGCAAGTATATCATGTTTATGATACAGTTTGTGATGACAAGTACATCTGCGTATATTTTCATCATCCTGACCTCCTGCTTTCGATATTATGATTATACCCCTATCCCTGACCGAAAAATGTCATATATGCAGATCATAAGCATACAAAAATACCCTGCCGCAGTTTTTTACCGCAGCAGGGTATCATTATCCATTTATATTATTTTGCAGGATCTTCAAAGAATACAACGAATGACCTGTAAGCCATGTAGTTATCGAGCTTTGAAGTTATCTCAAAAGGTGCGTGCATTGAGAGTACAGGTACACCGACATCAATAACATCGAAGTCGAGGTTTGCGATGTACTGTGCTACTGTTCCGCCGCCGCCTGCATCGACCTTGCCAAGCTCACCTGTCTGCCAGATGATGTTGTGCTTGTCGAACAGATTTCTAACTCTGCCCACAAATTCAGCGGAAGCATCAGAGGTGCCCGATTTTCCCCTTGCACCTGTGAACTTAGTTGCGACAACACCGTAATTGATCTGAGAAGCATTTCTTATCTCGAAAGGCTCAGCGAAGGTAGGATCGACAGCTGCGTTTACATCAGCAGAAAGGCACTCTGAATTGCTCATAACGTTGTAACCCTGTGCACCGTATACCGCAGCCAGATCATTGATAAAGTAGGGAAGATAGGAACTGTTAAGACCTGTGTTGCCGTCACTGCCTGTTTCCTCTTTATCTGTGAGAACAGTCATACAAGTCATATCAGGCTTCTTGATGTCAAGTATTGCCATCAGTGAGGTGTATGCGCAAACTCTGTCGTCCTGACCGTATGAGCCGACCATGCTTCTGTCAAAGCCAACGTCCACTGCCTTAAATGCAGGAACAGCCTCCAGCTCGGCAGAGATAAGGTCATCTTCAACTATGCCGTACTTTTCGTTGAGTATAGCCATGATGTTCAGCTTGACCTTGTTGGATATCTTGTCATCCTTGAAAGGTCTTGAACCCACGATGATATTGAGCTCTTCACCACGTATGAGCTGCGGTGCAGGGCGCTTGTACTGTGAATCTGCCAAGTGGGGGAGTATATCGCTGATGCAGAATACGGGATCACCCTCGTCCTCGCCTATCCTTACAGTTACCTTGCTGCCGTCACCCTTTATGATAACACCGTGCAGAGAAAGGGGAACTGTAGGCCACTGATACTTCTTTATACCGCCGTAATAATGTGTCTTGAAGTAAGCGATCTCCTTGTCCTCGTAAAGGGGGTTCTGCTTCATATCAAGTCTGGGCGAGTCGATGTGTGCAGCAGCAAGTCTTATACCCTTGCTGATATCCTGCTTGCCCATTACAGTGAGTATAACAGCCTTGTTTCTGTTTACAAAGTAGAACTTGTCGCCTGCTTTGTATTTCTTTCCACGTTCAAAAGCTTTGAAGCCCTTAGCTTCTGCAAGACGAACTATCTCGCAAACTGCTTCACGCTCTGTCTTTGCGGTGTTCAGGAAAGCCTTGTAGCCCTCGTTGAAATCATCCGCAGCAGCTATCTCCTTGTCGTCCGCACGGAGAATGCCGTTCTTCTTGTCAGAGAGCAGCTTTTCTGCCAGCTCCTCAGCTTTTGTTTTCTTTTTGTCTGCCATTTATAATACCTCCTTAGCATTTATTGACATTATTTATTCAGTAGATGTGACTAACTTATAGTCACATCCGAAATACATAAAGTATTTGTGGACGTGTTATATGGTTTATTCTTCGGTATAGGGTGTTTGTACTATGCTGTCGGTGTTTCTTTCTGCCAGCAGTTCCTTGTATGCCGAATATGCATCGTTTATCTTGTTTACATAATGCGATGTCTGGTCGTTTTCTTCGGGTATATCCTCAACTTTGAACTTCTCGGCACTGATCGTTCCGTCCTCCAGCCAGCTGTCCACCTGACCCATGCCGCAGTGATATGCTGCCGCTGTAAGGTCGATGGAATTATCATATCTTTCCATCAGAAAACTCAGATAGTATGTACCGTACCTTATATTAGTCTCGGGATCATACATATCATCGAAGGATTCGCTGTCATCCTCGAGCCTGAATTTTACCCAGTCATATGCATCACTCATCAGCTGCATAAGACCTCTTGCACCGACATTTGATGTGGCAGTGGGGATAAAATTGCTCTCGACCTTGATCACCGAAAATACCAGCACAGGATCGACCTCAAACTCATTGCTGTATTTTATGACATATTCCTCATAATCAGTAGGATAAGTAAAACCATTGGGTATATAGCTTTCGGTTTTTTCCTTCATTTCGTCTATACTGCCGTTTATACCTCTCTTTAGTATGGACATTGTGAGTATGAGTATGCCGAAAGCAGCGGCAATACCGAACATTACTGCGAACCATTCACCTGCTTTGCTTTTCTTTTTACGGGTATTGCGCTTTGTTCGTGTATTCGGTTTAGCCTGTTGTCTCGGCTGAGTTTTTTTCCTTGTTTGTGTTTGTGCCAAATCTATCTTCCTTTATATGGTTTATAACAGCCTCAGTCTGTTCACGGGTATCCTGTGAAGTGCCGTTGTTGTATATAACATAAGTGCTGTTTTGTCTGAAAAAATCTGTGCTGTGCTGTGATGAAAACCTCTGCATTACAGACCTTTCGTCCAATCCGTCACGCTTGATTATCCTTTTAAGGCGAATATCCTCATCAGCCACAACTGCAACTATCACATCGCAAAGTTTATCAGCCTGCGCCTCAAAAAGCGTTGGTGCATCAAGTATGACAGCATCATGTTTATCTTCCAGTTCGGTTATATGCTCGCTGATACGCTGTCTTATATATTTAAATATGATGCTGTTAAGTATATCGAGTTTTTCTCTGTCAGCAAAAACAATAGCGCCCAGCGCACGTCTGTCAAGCGTAAGCTTATCGTCAAAGCAAGCAGGAAAGTGTTCTGAGAGCTCTCTGTTGCAGTCACTGCCGCTTGTCGTGACTTCTCTTGCGACCATATCACAGTTTATTATGCCAAAACCATGCTCTTTGAAAATTTCCGAAACCACGGTCTTGCCTGCACCGCTCTGACCTGTAAGCCCGACAGTCAAGCACTTTCTCATAGCTTTATCACCCTGAATGCAGCCGCACGCAGCAGCCTGTTATATACCGCCAGACCAACGCCGTCCTTTTTCGGGCAGCGTACAAATGCTTTCTTTGCACCTATCTCGTCCAGACTTCTCAATGCGTCAAACAATCTCTGCGCCTGTTCCTCTGATGTACTGCCAAGCTCGATCACCTTTTGTGAAAGTCCCTCACAGTCATGCTTATCAAATATCATCAGTATATCGTCCGGCGAACAATTCTCCTTGCAATATCTGCAAAAGTCATCGCTGCTTCCGTCCAGGATCGTTACCTCTGCCTTGGGCGCATAATGCTTGTATTTCATTCCGGGAGAACTTACTTTAGCGTTCTCTTCCAGCATTTCCAGCACGCCCTTGTCGATACGCACATCGTCACAGACCTCTTTAAGGTCTTCGACCGAGATAAATCCGGGGCGGAGCAGACGTATTGCATTATCCTCAAAAGATATTACCGTAGATTCAACGCCAACGCCGCAGGCACCGCCGTCAACTATTGCAGGTATACGACCGTTCATATCGTTCATTACGTGCTGTGCAGTGGTAGGTGACGGACTGCCCGAAATATTAGCAGATGGCGCTGCAATAGGACATTCGCTTGTTTTTATGATAGCCCTTGCCGTCGGATTTGACGGCATCCTGATACCGACTGTATCCAGTCCGCCGCTTGTGACCATAGGGATAAGGTCTGATTTAGGCATTATCATGGTAAGCGGTCCGGGCCAGAATTTTTCTGCACAGTCTTTGGCAAGCTGTGGTATTTCTTCCACCAGAGGGCTTATCTCTTCAAAATCAATAACGTGAACTATGAGGGGATTATCCGCAGGTCTGCCCTTAGCGGCAAATATCTTGCGCACAGCCTCTTCATCAAGAGCATTTGCACCCAGTCCATATACTGTTTCTGTGGGTATGCCCACGACCTCACCGTTTTTGATGAGCCGTGCGGCTTCTTCTATCGAAGTTTCATCATTACCCAGCATCTTAGTTTCAAACATATCTATACTTCCTTATTTCATCAAGCATATATACTGCATATTCCTGTGCAAGTTCAATGTCATAGTCCGCAGCTGCGCTGTTTTCATATTCTTCCAGTGCAGATCTTATCAGACTGTGATACTTTTCATCAATATTTTCAATGCCCCATTTGCCGCCCTCTTTTTTTGAGAGTATAGCATTATCTCTGGCATAAGCCAGCACTCTGGCAAGATTTAAAACGATGTACATGGTATCTTCCGTGATATCTTCTTTAGCGTCCTTGATATCATTCCATATACTGTCAAAATAGTCCTGCCTGCTCACTTTACCGAATACTTCATTTATCGGTCTGCCAAAAAGAGTTTTGCCCCGATGGTTTATTATCGTCACATGAGCCGCAAGGTCTTTGTCTTCACCATTCATCTTCTTCACATAATCATCTGCATCGGATTTATACCATTCCAGATGAGCAGTAGAAAAGTGCAGCTCAAAGGGCGTAGGATAAACAAACGGGTCGCATACATTTTTGCGTATGATGCTCATTTCAATTCCCTTTGCAGGCGCTTCCTCATTGGCTTTAACGACCATATCCATGTATTCTTTCTTGATCTTATCGTCAGGCTCATCTTCGACAACTATAATAAGATCAATGTCGCTCTTTTTAGGATTAAAGCACCCCATCACAGCTGAACCGTGCAGGTATATACCCACAAGGTCATCACCCAGGATACGCTTACTTTCTTCGGTGAATTTTTCAAGCAGCGGCTCATATTTATCCATGTTTATTCTTCTTCCTGTGCAGCAAGCTTTGCGGCTTGGTCGGCAGTAGCAAGGGCATCGATAACTTCGTCGAGATTGCCGTTCAGGATATATTCCAGCTTATAAAGTGTCAGCTTTATCCTGTGGTCGGATATTCTGCTCTCTGGGAAGTTATAAGTCCTTATCTTCTCCGAACGGTCTCCTGTACCTACCTGAGAACGTCTGTTAGATGCTATCTCATTTTCCTGCGCCCTGACTTTTTCATCCAGCAGCTTTGCTTTGAGCATCTTTAATGCTTTCTCTCTGTTCTGGAACTGTGAGCGCTCGTTCTGACATTCAACAACAGTGCCTGTGGGAATGTGTATCAGTCTTACAGCAGAGGAAGTCTTGTTGATGTGCTGTCCGCCTGCACCAGAGGAACGGAAAACTTCCATCTTGATCTCTTTTTCCTCATTGATCTCCAGCTCCACATCTTCCGCTTCGGGAAGAACTGCAACTGTTACAGTAGATGTGTGTACACGTCCTTGTGATTCGGTCTCCGGGACACGCTGTACTCTGTGTACACCGCTTTCGTATTTAAGCCTTGAATATGCGCCCTGACCGGATACAGTGAAGGTTATCTCCTTGTAACCGCCAAGCTCGGTCTCGTTGGCGCTCATTACTTCGATCTGCCAGTTTTTCTGGGCTGCGTACATGGAATACATCCTGTAGAGAGAATTTGCGAACAGCGCAGCTTCCTCACCGCCTGCACCGCCTCTTATCTCAACGATAACATTCTTATCGTCGTTAGGATCCTTTGGCAGCAGCAGTATCTTCAACTCTCCCTCAAGTCTTGCCATGGCTTCCTTTGACTCATTGTACTGTTCCTGGACCATTTCCTTCATATCCTTATCAAGATCTGCGTCCTCGGACATTTCCACTGCCTCATCGAATTCAGCCTTAGCCTGGTCGTATTCACGCAGCTTTTCAACTATCGGTTCCAGGTTCTTGTATTCTATCATAAGCTCTGTATACAGCTTCGAGTCATTAACGACCTCGGGCTGCATCAACTTTTCATTGATCTCTGTGAATTTATCTTCAAGTGCTCTTAATTTATCAAACATTGCATTTTACTCCTTATTATCCGTTCAGAGGTTGATATCCACATCGTACTCTTTGTCGATCAGGATATATTCCTCATCATGATTTTTGCAGCCTTCAAGCATCTTACGGTTCTCTGCAATAAGAAACTCCATAGGGCAGTCGTCCTCGCCCCTGTCTTCGATGATGTTTGCATACTGCAATATCTTATCATAGTTCTTGGTTATATAGCTTTCACTCATCACAAGGCATACAGAGCGTATCTCTTTAAGATACTCTTCTTCAAAGCTTGCTCTCCAATCATGGGGAATGTAGCAGCCTTCAATGATGAGCGACTGTTTGTTCTCTATGGCTGTCTTTATCATTTCCTTAACGATGTCCCAAAGATAGACCGTCATCTCATCGTCATCATAGGGCGTGAGCGCAGTCTTGCCCGATCTTATCAATCCCATTTTAAGATGGTCAAGCGAGAAATAAGGCATATGATATTTTTCCAGAAGTTTCTGTGCGATACGGGTCTTACCCGTATGAGAAGCGCCATAGATGATAAGTATCATAGATCCTCCAATAACACGGCTAAGGTTCAGCCTCACGGATAACAGATCTTACGTTTTTTTCAGCCTTGCTGCGAGGTATCATGAATTCCCGTCCGCAGCCTGCACAGCGAAGCTTGAAATCCATACCCGAACGCAGCACAAGCATCTCATTGCTGCCGCAGGGGTGTTTTTTCTTCATTACCAGCCTGTCGCCTTTGATGATATCCAAGAGCCTCACTGTCCTTTCAAACATGATCAGTATATATAAATACTATTTTATTATATCACTGTTGCTGTCTGTTTGCAAGGAAATTTGACAAAATTAAGACATTTTTAAAATCTTTGCCGAAAAAGTTCGCCTCCTTTGGTCTCGGTATACGGCAGCACCACCGATTGTGTAGGAAACTGTCTGCCGATGCGCTTGTCATCAGACATACAGTTCTACCTCCCTTATAGGTATAAAAAAAGCACCTTGCTTTCGCTTGGTGCTAGTCATCTATCAAGCCGCTTTTATCATGCTCGATGGTTTCAAGCACACACTCAATCTCATTGAGTGTTGCGGTTATTTCCTCATCAGCCGCAGGAGGCGGCTTTGAGGTCGGTTCGGGTGATCTTGGCATTGTATTTACCTCCGTTTGGGTATGAAAAAACCGCTCTCGGGTGAGGGCGGTTTGCTATTATATATTATATAAGTTTTTCAAGCACTATATTTAAGCCAAATTTATCAGTTTCAATTTCTCTGATTTCCAGCTCATTTTTTATCGTATCGAGTATTTCATAATAAGCTAACTTTTTTCCGTCATTAAAGTCACTTTTTTCCTCTTCGGAGGCTTCCATGGCATTCTTTATAACTCGGCTAACGATAAATTCAAGTTCTGATTCGGTCAATATCTTATTCATCATACTCACCTCTCTTTTTAAGTTCATCAATTCTATTTTGAATAGATTCTTCAAAATTGTTTATTTCTTTGTTCCAGTGTCGAATCAAACCATTTTTTTGATTTTCGGAATAGTTGTCCCATTCAGGACAGTGCGACTTTGGATTTTGTATGTATTCTTTGTGTTCTGATATCCTCTTTTCAAATTTGCGCATAGAACGAATTATTGATGCAGTTTCTTGATTTTCAAGATCTTTTTCTGCAAAAAACTGCATATCAATTCTAACCATATTTCTTTGACTTGAATTTATTATACCACGTTTTCTATCATAAGTCAACCGTCTTTGAGCCAAAATCTCGGACTGTTTCGCCTGTGCCTCAGCCTTAGTCAGCTTCATAGACTTAGGCAGACTAGCCGCATACGCTATCCGCTGAGCTTTTGCCTGCTCATTCGCCCACTGCTTACTGTGAACGTTCTGCCGCCCTTTCTCCGAAACGTAGGACACATCACAGGTACAATTGTCATGCCTGCGGTAAACGTCCTTCGGGACTTCATCGGGGTATCTGTACCGCCCTGCAAGTTTCGAGCACCAAATTCACCCCTACAAATCAGACATTTTGCCCCATAACGTCAAAATCCGAGATTTTCCCTTGACTTATTGGAAAATAAATGTTATTATATAAAGGTATTTGAAATTAACAGTAAAGGATGATGATATATGAAAACTCCATTTGTTACCAAGGAAAAGGTTCAGGAGATAATGAAGGCTTACCCTACGCCTTTCCATATTTATGACGAAAAGGGCATTCGTGAAAATGCAAGAAATCTCAATAAGGCTTTCAGCTGGAACAAGGGCTTTAAGGAGTATTTCGCTGTAAAGGCTACTCCTAATCCTTATATCCTTAAAATCCTCAAGGAAGAGGGCTGCGGTGTTGACTGTTCTTCACTGACAGAGCTTATGATGAGCGAATGCTGCGGTTTCAAGGGCGATGAGATCATGTTCTCCTCAAATGTTACCCCCGAGGAAGATTATCTTAAAGCCAGAGAACTTGGCGCATATATAAATCTTGATGATTTTACTCATATCGAGTATCTCGATAAGCTTTGCGGTATCCCCGAGACTATCTGCTGCCGTTATAATCCCGGCGGAAAGTTTTCCATTGCCACAAAGATAATGGATAACCCCGGTGATGCCAAGTACGGCTTTACTCATGAGCAGATCATCGAGGGCTTTAAGATACTTAAAGCAAAGGGCGCAAAGTATTTCGGTCTTCATGCTTTCCTGGCTTCCAATACCGTTACCAATGAGTATTATCCTAAGCTCGCAAGGATCCTTTTTGAGCTTGCAGTTGAGATAAAGGAGAAGACAGGCGTTGAGTTCAAGTTCATCAACCTCTCGGGCGGTGTAGGCATTGCTTACGAACCCGACAAGGCTCAGAATGATATATTTGCCATCGGCGAAGGTGTTCACAAGGCTTTTGATGAGATACTCGTTCCTGCAGGCATGGGCGATGTGGCTATATTCACCGAGCTCGGAAGATATATGCTCGCTCCCTATGGTCATCTTATCACCGAAGTCAAGCATTTCAAGCATACCTATAAGGAGTATGCCGGCGTTGATGCTTGTGCTTGTAACCTTATGAGACCTGCGATGTATGGTGCATATCATCATATCACTGTGCTCGGTAAGGAAGACAAGCCCTGCGACCATAAGTACGATGTAACAGGCGGTCTGTGCGAGAACAATGATAAGTTCGCTATTGACCGTATGCTTCCCGAACTGGAGATAGGCGATATCCTCTGCATCCATGATACAGGCGCTCACGGTTTCTCCATGGGCTATAACTATAACGGCAAGCTGCGCTCAGCAGAACTTCTTCTGAAGGAAGACGGCGATGTTCAGCTTATAAGACGTGCCGAGACTCCTGCGGATTATTTTGCGACTTTCGATTTTACAGGTATAATGGATAAGTACCTCAACAAGTAAGATCTTTTTAAAGAAAACAGCAAGCCCCCCGACTTTGTCGTAAAGTCGAGGGGCTGTTTTATTTGTCGCTTATCGACCAGTCGATGGGCTGCTGACCTGTTTTTACCAGAAAATCATTTGCCTTTGAAAAATGTCTGCATCCGAAAAATCCGTTATATGCCGACAGGGGAGAGGGGTGCGCCGCAGTAAGTACCAGATGTGCAGGATTCGTGATGAGCCTCTGCTTATCCTTGGCATTTCTTCCCCAGAGCATGAATACTATAGGCTTTTCACGCTCATTGAGCTTGCTTATAACAGCATCTGTAAGCTGTTCCCAGCCCTGCCCCTTGTGTGAATTCGCCTGACCTGCTCTCACGGTCAATACCGTATTGAGCAGCATAACGCCCTGTTTTGTCCAGTCGGTGAGTTCGCCGTTGTTCGGTATACGAAAGCCCACATCGTTCTGTAACTCTTTGAAGATGTTTTGCAGTGAGGGAGGCGGCATCACGCCACGCTTTACAGAAAAGCATAGTCCATGTGCCTGTCCCGGACCATGGTAAGGGTCCTGACCTATCATCACTACTTTTACGTCCTCGTAAGCGGTGTATTTCAGTGCATTGAAAATATCGTACATATCGGGATATATGGTCTGCGTTGCGTATTCACGCTTTAAGAATTCTCTTAGTTTAAGATAGTATTCGCTCTTGAATTCATCAGCCAATATCCCGTCCCAGCTGTTGCCTATGTTTACCATATCAACGTATTATTGTACCGATGACGAAACCAAGTATCATCACCGCAGCCACAGCCAGCACGATTATCCTCATAATGAGTGGCTTGTCCGATCTGCTCTGCTGAACTACCCGTTCGGTCTCCTTGGTCAGCTTTGCTGTTTCAGCAGCCTTTGCAGCTTCGATATTCTTCTGCGGATTGCCATACTTGTTTTTTTTCTTGTTAGCCATATGGATCATTTCCTTTCATTATCAGTATAAACAGTACAGATACTTTGCCGAAAGCATACCGAAACGTGTCAGACGTTTTGCTACTACCTTTTCGGATATGCACTTCATTATCAACTCGGCTTCATCTGCTTCTTCCTTGGTTATTCTGTCAGGGCTGAGCTGTGCTTTTACAGCTATCTCTGCAAGCTTATCCATCTTATCATCCAGAGAATGTATCCTCTGTTCGTGGCATTTTTTTATTATCTCGTCACACATCTGCATATCCGAGATATTTTTCTTTATCTCGATATTTATGAGCTCCAGATATTTAAGTGAATATCTGTAGATCGAGACTACACGTTTGTTCAGGTCTTGCTGAGCACATTGCTCCTCCATCCTGCGCAGACATCTTCTGCGGTTTATCACGACTGCTGCTGCACCCAGCACAATTACAATGGCAGTTGCAGCTATGGTCTTAGTAAAGGGTGAACTGCTTTCAGCCTTTTGTTCGGGTGGTGCAGCAGGACCTTGTCCTGTTCCCGTGCCCGTGCCACGAGACTGTGATGAGGTATCAGCGTTGCTGTTAGTGCCGCCGCCCTGTGCGGTGCTTTCAACTGCACTTTGTTCTTCCGAACTATCGGACAGCTCAGAAGATGTATCAGCTTCGCTGTTTGCCTTTGAAGTGTCAGCTTCGCTTTCTTCTGCCTCTGATGAGCTGCTTTCGGCAAGACTGCTGCTCTCGGTATCTTCAACTTCTTTCTTTATGCCCTTTTCGTCGTCGCTGAGATTGGGGTTATCGCCCTGATATCCCGGCGTGAATTCTGCGGGCATCCAGCCCACACCATCAATGAAAACCTCTGCCCATGCATGAGCACATTTATCTTTGACCTTTATTTCGTATCTGCCGTCTTCTGTTTCCGAACCATTGAGCTGTGTCGGCAGTATCATGTATCCTTCCACATATCTTGTCGGGAAACCGAATTTTCTTAAAAGCTGTGCGCCTACTGTTGCATAGTAGGTGCAGTAGCCTGACTTCTGTTCGGTCAGGAAGTAATCAATGAAATCTCTGCCTTCGGGTGTAGCGCCCGGAGTAGTGTTGTAGGTGAAATCCCTGTCATATAAATATTGCTTTATTGCCATGTATATCTCCTGATAGGAATAAAGCTCAGGTCTTCCATCGAGGTATGACTCACTTATTGTTTTATATACTTTGTCAAGCGCCTCTACATCAGCACATTCCAGATAGTTATCCTTAACGTACTTGCTGTATTCACCGCTTGCAGGCAGTGCTGAAAAAGATGTGCCGTCAGCGTACCATGATATATCCTGTATCCTGCTGAGCCAGCTTGTATTATCAAAATTACGGTATACTAATTTGTATTTGTTCAGCGATTGGCTAACACGTACATATGAGTCACCGTAGGGCATCATACCCGATGAAGTATCCGCAAGTTCGGGCGAGCCTGAGTACACTGAACCATAGGGAGCATATGCAAATTTCGAGCACGCACCTCTGACAGTTATACCCATCCTTGCAGTATGTGAACTTGGGTCTTCTATACCGCCCATAAGTATCAGCCAGTCTATATCCTGGGGGCAGTAGCCTGTTTTTTTGTAAGCGTCTTTGATCGCCTTCATATCTTCGTCTTCTTCGGCGGGAGACCACTTGTTATCCTTATATGATCCTGCAACGTAGCCACGCAGGTACATGGTGTAGTTGAAAGCTTCCGTATCTACCAGAAGTGCTGTTGAACCATTGAAGCTTATGCCCTCGCTGTTTCCAAGATCGCCGCCGTTTGTGCCGCCCACGGTAGTTACGCCCATCAGGTCGGAACCGCCGTTTGCGTCTATAAAGAAATCATCGGCATGAGTAAGGTCAAATCTTTCCATGGCATGATGGAGATTATATCTCATATCCGTGAAAGAATCCGGTCTGTAAAAGCCCGTGATCTTAGAGAATAGTACGATAGTCAGAAATACCGCAGCCGTCAGCAGACTGACAAATCTTATATAAGATGTATAAAATTCCGACTTTGCTTCGTTTGAGGTAAAGTAGAATGTTTTGGTACGTTCGTGCACCGCAAAAGTATTGCGTCTGCCTGCTTTATTGGTGGTGTGGTTGATGATGTTCAGTGAAAGCACTGTTATCCAGGCTACCAGCAGAAGCAGTACAGCGTACAGCGGCACATCAAATCCGAGATATAGTCCGATCTCCAGCACAGGGAAGGTGAACAAGAACAGCATCGGGAAGTCGATCCTGGCTACACAGGATAATTCTGCACCTAAAGCCTCCACCAGTATCAATGTCAGGAAGAAATAATACAGTGCTTGTTCTATCTGTGTTTTGTCGGTCAGTATGTGCTTGAACATACCCGTTGTCTGTTCGGGAAGATCACCCTTTGTGAGGTAACGGTTCGCTGCAACCAGAAAACCGTAGCCTATCAGTTTCAGATTACACACTATAGATGAAAGGTATATCAGTAGCACAACGCCCGAACATATCTTCACTATCTTATGCTTTGAAAAGATAAGTCCGATCGAACCCACCGCCACCAGGCAGTTGTAGATGATAAGATCCACACGTATGTCTGAATCCGTGAATTCATTTGCAAGCATCACTGTGGAAAATGCCGCAGCGAATGCTATAATTATCCTTAATAAAAAGAAGCTTTCCGAAGAATGCAGGCTGCCAAGCTTCAGGTGTATATCGCCATCGATATTTACACCGCCGCCGCCCATCAGCCCGGCTTCTTTCATCTTTCTGTTTCTCATTTTCTCACCTTTGTTCGTGTCATAGATAAAGATCCTGTATCGACTCTGCCAGCTTGCCCGGATATACAGGTATGATCTGTGCAAATTCGTTATACAGCTCGCCTGTTATCCTGCTGCTTTCCGTCATGAGCAGGTATGTGTATCTGAATGCAAGATCTGCATCGTTCATGACCTCGGCAGCATTGGGACTGTAGTTTGCGGAAATATAAATTATATGTCCGCATCTGTAGTTTTCTTTAGAATTGACATAGTCTATAAGTGCAAGATCGGGTTCGTCCGAAAGCTGTGTCCTCAGCAACATCCTCACAAGTTCGTTGTGTGTATCCTCATCGTTTATTATCATATCATTCACAGAAGAATGTGCACGATCGTAGAAGATCACTCTGTGAGGTGTATTGTTTTCAAGCATATGCTGTGAAAGCGATGCGACGCTCTCGATCAGTGAATCGAAAAGCAGCAGATCCGACCCTGATTTCTTGTCCTTATAAAGGTCAACTATCAGCACGATGGAATTTGATATGGGCAGTGAATATTCCTTGACCATAGTTTTGTTCTGCTTAGCGGTAAGCTTCCAGTGGATCCTGTTCATCTTATCGCCCTCGATATAATCACGTATATCAAAGATCTCAGAGGGATCATCACCCTTGGTCGTCTTTGAATACTCATCTGTCTCAATGCCTACTTCGGAATAGTTGGAAATCCCGTTCTCCAGCGGAGTATAGTCGGGCAGTATCGTGAGGGTGCAGTTTTTGGTGATCTCTTCCTCATGCGGATATCTCAGCTTTATGGAGAAAAGTCTCAGCATATCGGAGACCTTGCATTTCTTTATCCGAAATCTTACTGTTCCGCAGTGAACGCCCGATACATGAAGTGTCATCTGATGTGACTCTTTGGGATAAACGGGCGTGTTTATCTTCATTGTGTTTTTTTGCCCCTCGAGCATATTGTAATACTCTATCTCAATGTAGAGGTTTGCGCAGGGGAGCAGTGAATTATTTACAACTCTTATCCTCAGCGGAAGCTTTGAAGCTCTGCTTGCTGTATTTTGCAGGTCGGTAAAGGATACATCCGTCCTTTTGGCTGTATAAAGCGTAAGGATGAACTGCACTATAGGCGTTGCCAGCAAAAAAGCAAACAAATAAAACGAAAATGCGTGTTCATATAAGATGTAGAACAATACCGAGGCTATAAGCAGTATGGAATACAAAAGAGGCATTCTGCTGTGTACCTCCCGTTATCTGCTTACTCTCGGGACACTTACCGATGAAAGGATATCCTTGAGTATCTGTTCACCTGTGATGCCGTTTATCTTAGCTTTTGAGCTGAATACCATACGGTGCAGCACCACATCGTTGAATGCATATGATACGTCGTCGGGGATAACATAATCTCTGCCTTTTAACAGAGCAGTTGCCTTTGTCATTCTGAGAAGTGCGATGGTACCTCTGGGAGAAAGACCCAGCTTTATATACTGGTTGTTTCTTGTGGCAGAAGCAAGCTTTGCTATATACTCAAATACCTGGTCTGCAACGTAGATGTTTTCGACCTCTTTGCGAGCCTCGATGATCTCCTGTGCAGTCACCACGGGCTGTACGCTGTCTACGGGTACAAGGCTCTGCTTGGCTTTAAGCATCATGACCTCGTTTTCGATGGAAGGATAGCCCATGGTCAGCCTTACGATAAATCTGTCCATCTGAGATTCGGGAAGCATCTGTGTACCTATGGAACCTATGGGGTTCTGGGTAGCTATTACTATGTAAGGATCCGGAGCTTTTCTGGTAACACCGTCAACGGTTACCTTGCCCTCTTCCATTATTTCAAGGAGTGCTGACTGTGTCTTGGAAGATGTTCTGTTGATCTCATCTGCCAGAAACAGGTTGGTGAGCGCAGCACCCTCTTTGTATTCAAACTTCTGAGTCTGCTTGTTCAGGATATTGAAACCTGTTACATCGGTAGGCAGAACATCGGGTGTGAACTGTAATCTCTTATAATCCAGCGAGAGCGCCTTTGAAAGGGCTACTGCAAGGGTCGTCTTGCCGACGCCGGGGATATCCTCTATCAGAATATGACCGCCTGCAAGTATCGAAAGCAGAACTTTTATGATGATCTCGTCCTTACCTATAACGACCTTCTTGACTTCACTGATAACATTCTGGGACATATTGAGGACAGCCTTCTGTCCTTCTGTCAAGTTTGCATTCATTTCTCGTTTCTCCAATCTTCATATTATAAAAAACATATACATTATTATATCATATACCATTATATATTTCAAGAGAAATCATCAAATTTTTACCATACTTTCAAATATTTCAAAAACTTGACAAATTTGATCATATACAGTATAATACTAGTGGTGGAAGATATGGGTAGAAATATTAACAAATAAAAATGGGTGTTTATCACTTTCATTTTATAACATATCTGCATTCTCTATAATGTTAGTAAAGTACAGTAAAACCGCTGTGCTTATAATATTTTAGATGCTTTAGGAGGCAAAAAACATGAGAAGAAAACTGAAACGAACGATCTCATCGTTCACGGCGCTGGCACTGGTGCTGTCGTCATTTTCGGTAATGCCTGAAATGTCGCTGCAAACTTGTGCGGTGGATGACATCTCACATATCCAACCTGTAGATGTCAACGAACACACTTTCCCCGATCCGTTGTTCAGAGATTATGTTGAAAGGGCTTTTGATAAGGACCGCAACGGTAATCTCGATCAGCAGGAGATACTTGAGGCAAGGAATATCCATGTTGAGGATATGGGTGTTACAGACCTGACGGGTATGGAGTATCTTGTGGAACT
This sequence comes from uncultured Ruminococcus sp., assembly GCA_902788785.1. Lineage (GTDB taxonomy): Bacteria > Bacillota > Clostridia > Oscillospirales > Ruminococcaceae > Hominimerdicola. Next base: position 267,292 of record CADALT010000001.1, on the reverse strand, counting down.
GCGAGGACTTTATTGTCAGAACAGCCTTGCATCAAAACAGATAAACCGCATAACGTCCATTGATATAAGTAAAAATCAGGAGATCACAGGTGTCTGGTGCTCGAACAATCCCATAGGTTCGATCGATATTACACAAAACCCGACGCTGGAGTGGATATATTGCTTTAACTGCGGTCTGACAGAGCTTGATCTGACTAAGAGCCCGCTGATGTCGTATGTTGAATGTAATGATAATGATCTCAGAGAGCTTGATGTTAGTAAGAACCCGCTGCTTGAACATCTTATCTGCAATTATTGTGAGCTTACCGAGCTTGATCTGAGCCACAACCCGAATATGCAGCATCTTGATGCTATCGGAAATAAATTTACAAAGCTTGATCTGAGCGTTTGTCCCAAGATGAAGCGTCTTGACATCTGGGATATGCCGCAGCTGGGATATCTTGATGTTACTGCCCTGACAGGTCTGCAATACTATAACTGTGCAAAAACAGGCATCAAGGAGCTGGATGTCAGCTTTCTTCCCGAACTTCAAAAGCTTATATGCAGCTACAATGATATAGAAGAGCTCGACCTGACACATAATCCAAAGCTCAACTGTCTTAATTGCGAAGACAACGGTATGACGAAGATCGATATCTCAAAGTGTCCTCAGCTGAGATATTTTCAGGCGGGACTTAATAAGTTTGATAAAGTCGATATCGGCGGATGTCCGTATCTTGTGAAGACTTATACTCAGGCACCCCGTGTTGACGAAAAGATGGGCGATTACGATGTCGGTTATTCCTGGACCATAAATTACGGCGGAGATGACTCCACCGGCGGCGACAGCATCTTCTACATCTGGCTGAGCGATGAAACCAAGATAACGATGGAGAGCGAAGCACAGTTCCCCACAGAAGAGCGTTATTCCGACCTTGACAGCGGTCTGAAAGATAATGACCTGATGAATCGAGAGCAGGTGATACAGTTCCTTTATGAACAGGCAGGCAGTCCCGATGTCGGCAATGCAAAGTCGAGATTTAATGATGTCGAGCAGGGCTCGTGGTATGAGGATGCTGTTATCTGGGGTGAAAAGAATGCTATATGCATGGGCTACCCATATTTTCTGGCAGATGAATTCGGTGTCGGCAAGCAGATCACAAGACAGGATCTTATGTTCATGCTTATGAGGTATTCCGAGGCAATGCATCTGGAAAGAAGCATAGATTTCGGCAGAAGCGACGACTACATGGACTACTATGAGATAGACTACGACCACTGGGAAGCTGTAACATGGTGTGCAACATGGCATATCATCGAGGGCAAGGGTCCCGAGGGTGCGCCTAAGGACGAGCAGAGGATCGACCCTTACGGCAGGGTGACATATGCTGATTTTGAGTCTGCATTTGATAATATGCTTGAGATCAACAGGAAAGATCGTGATGTTGACTATTCAAAACTAAGAGATCGTAAGGTAGTTCTTTCTAAGAGCGATGACTCAAAGCCTGCTGATAAAGCTTCGGATAATTCGGCTGCGAACAGCCAAAAGCCGCAGAACCCGAAAGATCCCGGAAATAACGATTCAAAGAAGGCTGATACAGATCCCACATCAAGACCTGATAACACCTCGGCAAATTCATCTAAGAGTGAGTCAACAGGTACTGATAAAAGCGAATCTGATGCTTCTTCAAAGAACGATCCGTCATCAAAGGCAGGAACATCATCCTCTGCCGATAACAAGCATGATGATACCTCAAAGCCCTCCGATACGGACAAGAACAAGTCTGTCAAGGGCGATGCGGATCTGAACGGAAGTGTCAACGTTACAGATATCGCACTGGCTGCGTCACATATAAAGGGCATAAAAGCTCTGACAGGCGAGGGCTATGCCAATACAGATGTAAACAATGACGATCAGATCACAGTAACTGACATCGCTATGATCGCATCACATATAAAGGGCATAAAACCTTTGAAATAAGATATAAGCAGAGTCTCACAGGAGGCTCTGCTTTTTTACAGCAACCCTTCGGGAGAACGCAGAACGGTTATCCTGTTTCCTCTGGAAATAATGGTTTTATCATCGTTGAGACGTTTTAATTCACGCATCATAGCACTCCTGTCACAGCAGATATAATCTGCCAGTTCTGAAAGTGATACAGGCAGTTTTTGTTCGGTCTTTTGAGCGGTGTCGAGAAAATAGTCAAGCGCCATGAGCAGCTTTTCACGTATCGTTCGTCTGCTGAGTATGCCTATATGTGCGATGCTTCGCCTGGCAGCAGACCCCAGCAGTTCGTCTATAAGTGAAGAATGCCTGTCGCAGCTTTTTTCGCAGCTGTGAATCAACTTGTTGTAGTCAACATAGGCTATGGAACAGGCAGTTTTTGCCAATGCATAACAGGCTCCCATACCGTGTTCTGGGAATATTCCTGCACCAAAAGCATCACCCTCACGGCATATATCTATCATGCTTTTCTGACCATCGCTGTTCACATTTATCAAAAGTACAGTGCCTTCAAGGACTATTGCAGTCTCATTTGTGTCACGAAGATGACGAAGTATGATCTCACCCTTGGGATAGCTGTGCATAGATGCTTCAAAACAGGCGTTTTCAACTATCTCGCAGGCTATGGTTGCATTGTTTCTAATTAACGAATTGTTCATTTGTATCACCCCATAATGTGGCTAATTTCAAAAATAAATACTATATATTGTATTATAACATAAAAATGTGATTTTTGCAACAGACAATAGAAAGTTTATGTAGTATAATAATTTTCAGTACCCGTAAAATGGTTGAATTAAGTAAAATAACAAGACTTTTTTATTTAGGATACCGGAATGTCTTGATAAATTTGCGGAGGTAGAAATGAAGATAATCAAAAGGAACGGCGCTGAGGAAGTTTTTGACGCTGCAAAGATCGTCAATGCCGTTATGAAAGCAAACCTTGCCGGCGAAAAGGGCAGGATCAGCGTAGAGGAGATAACAGATATTGCTGATTATGTTGAATATAAATGCAATAAACTGGGCAGGGCTGTTTCTGTCGAGGAGATACAGGATCTTGTGGAAAATCAGCTCATGGCTAAGGGCGCATTTGATCTTGCAAGAAGATATGTGCGCTACCGCTATACAAGATCACTCGTCAGAAAATCAAATACCACCGATAATAAGATACTCAGCCTTATAGAGTGTGTGAATGAGGAAGTCAAGCAGGAGAACTCAAACAAAAACCCTACAGTCAACAGTGTTCAGCGTGACTATATGGCAGGTGAGGTCAGTCGTGACCTTACCAAGAGACTGCTGCTCCCGCCCGACATCGTTGAAGCTCATGAGAGCGGCATAATACATTTCCACGATACGGATTATTACGCACAGCATATGCATAACTGCGATCTTATTGATCTGGAGGATATGCTTCAGAACGGTACTGTCATAAGTGAGACTCTGATAGAAAAGCCCCATAGTTTCTCGACCGCCTGCAACATCGCCACCCAGATAATCGCACAGGTCGCATCGAACCAGTACGGCGGTCAGAGCATAAGTCTGGCTCATCTTGCGCCATTTGTTGAGATATCCAGAAAGAAGATCAGGAGAGAGCTCGAACAGGAAATGGCGGAGTTTGGCTTTGCGCCCACCGAGGAAAAGCTTTCTATGATAACCGAGGAAAGACTTCGCAAGGAGATCACCCGTGGTGTACAGACCATACAGTATCAGGTGGTAACTCTGCTGACCACAAACGGACAGGCTCCGTTTGTCACGGTTTTCATGTATCTTAATGAAGCTAAGAATGAGCGTGAGAAAAAAGACCTTGCTATGATAATCGAGGAAACTCTCCGTCAGAGAACTGAGGGTGTAAAGAACGAGTCAGGCGTATGGGTAACACCTGCATTCCCGAAACTCATCTATGTGCTTGAAGAGGATAATGTTGATGAAGGCACACCGTATTTCTATCTGACAGAGCTTGCTGCGAAATGTACCGCAAAGCGTATGGTGCCCGATTATATCTCCGAGAAAGTTATGCTTAAACTCAAAGTTGATAAGAATGGTGAGGGTCACTGCTATACCTGCATGGGATGCAGAAGCTTCCTGACACCTTATGTGGATGAAAACGGCAAACCTAAGTATTACGGCAGATTCAATCAGGGCGTTGTTACTATAAATCTGGTAGATGTAGCACTTTCCAGCGGAAAGAACAAGGAAACTTTCTGGCAGGTATTTGATGAAAGACTTGAACTCTGCTACCGTGCACTTATGTGCAGACATCAGAGACTTAAAGGCACACTTTCCGATGCTGCACCGATATTGTGGCAGTACGGCGCTCTTGCAAGGCTCAAAAAGGGCGAACCTATAGATAAGCTGCTCTACGGTGGTTACTCGACTATATCTCTCGGATATGCAGGACTTTATGAGTGCGTAAAGTACATGACAGGAAAGAGCCATACCGATCCCGAAGCAAAGCCTTTTGCCATCGAGATAATGCAGCACATGAACGATGCTTGCAGAAAATGGAAGGAAAAGGAGAATATCGACTTTTCTATCTACGGTACTCCGCTGGAGTCTACAACGTATAAGTTCGCAAGATGCTTACAGAAGCGTTTCGGCATTATAGAAGGCATCACCGATAAGAGCTATATCACAAACAGCTATCATGTACACGTTTCCGAAGAGATAGATGCTTTTACAAAGCTGAAATTCGAGAGCGAGTTCCAGCATCTTTCACCCGGCGGAGCGATAAGCTATGTGGAAGTTCCCAATATGCAGAAGAATATTCCTGCGGTGCTCAAAGTCATCAGATTTATCTATGATAATATCATGTACGCCGAGCTCAACACCAAGAGCGATTACTGCCAGTGCTGCGGTTTTGACGGTGAGATACAGATAGTTGAAGATGACGGCAAGCTGGTATGGGAATGCCCGCAGTGCCACAACCGTGACCAGAACAAGATGAATGTAGCCAGACGTACCTGCGGTTATATCGGTACACAATACTGGAATCAGGGCAGAACTCAGGAAATAAGGGACAGAGTGCTGCATCTGTAAAATAACGATGGACAGATTTGAGTATGTAAAATGGTTTTTGAAATACATTGATGATAAGACGCCTGTGCTGTTTTTCTATGAAGTCGATACTGAAAAAGAACGTTATGCAACAAGAATGACAGAGGTATATGCCAACAGAAGAACTGTCCCTGTTACAGAGGAAGGCTTTGAATTCATCACCGAGGCTCCGATACCCACACTTGATGAAATAAATACGGAGCGTGAATTCTATGCAGTGAACATTACAAAAGATGAATTTGAAGCTGTTTACAGCTCGGACAGATATGAGGGCAGCATCGAATTCCCTGCTAAGGAAACAAGGTGACGAAGATGAACTACGGTGAGATAAAAAACTACGATATTGCAGACGGGCTTGGCGTAAGAGTAAGTTTGTTCGTTTCCGGCTGTACTCACAGATGCGAAGGATGCTTTAATCCTATGACTTGGGATTTTGGATACGGAAAGCCCTTCACTGCGGAAACAGAGGATATGCTGCTTGATATGCTTGCGCCCGATTACATCGATGGTCTTACGCTTCTTGGCGGCGAGCCGATGGAGGTCGAAAATCAGCGAGTTATATTGGGATTCCTGCGTAAGGTCAAGGAAAGATATCCCGATAAAAATATATGGTGCTATACAGGCTGTGTTTTCGAGACCGAGCTTTTGAGTGAAAGCAAATGGAGATGTGAGTGTACTGACGAGATACTTTCGATGATAGATGTGCTTGTTGACGGCAGATTTGTAATTGCAAGAAAGAATATATCTTTGGCGTTCAGAGGCTCTGATAATCAGCGTATCATTGACGTACAAACATCCCTCAAAACGGGAACTACCGTGACTTTCGACTTTGATTGAATGTTCGGCTGCAGGACAGTTTTCAATGCTTGTACGTCACAGGAGTACAAGCGTATTCCACAAACGCACATCTGATTAGTGGATAAAGTTTGTATATTTGACTATTGACTATTTTCAGTAAATTAGGTATACTTTTTAAGGTGCTGAAAATTTCGGTGAACTATATACCGATAACGATATACAGCGTACTTTAATTTAAGAAGGGGTTTTTACCACATGACAAAGGTAGTTAAATTCGGCGGCAGCTCACTGGCAAGTGCTGAACAGTTCAAGAAAGTCAAGGAGATAATCACATCAGAGGAGTCAAGAAGATTTGTTGTTCCTTCCGCTCCCGGTAAGAGATTTTCTTCTGATACAAAGGTGACCGATATGCTTTACGGCTGCTATGATCTGGCAGTAAAGGGCAAGGACTTCTCCAAGGAGTTTGAGGCTATCAAGGAGCGTTACAACGGTATCATCAGCGAACTGGGTCTCAAGCTTTCCCTTGACAGTGAATTTGAAGTTATCAAGGCTTGCTTCATCGGTAAGGCAGGAAGAGACTATGCTGCTTCAAGAGGTGAGTTCCTCAACGGCATGGTACTGGCTGAATACCTGGGTTATAATTTTATAGATGCTGCTGACGTTATCTATTTTGATGAAAGAGGACAGTTTGATGCAAAGAGAACAAACAAGGCTATGACAGAGAGACTCGAGGGTCTGGATAATGCAGTTATCCCCGGTTTCTATGGTTCTATGCCCAACGATACTATAAAGACATTCTCCAGAGGCGGTTCCGATGTTACAGGTTCTATCGTGGCAGCTGCTGTTAATGCTGATCTTTATGAGAACTGGACAGACGTTTCGGGCTTCCTGACTACAGATCCAAGGATCGTTAAGGATCCCGCACCTATCACTACTATCACATATAAGGAGCTGAGAGAGCTTTCTTACATGGGTGCAGGCGTTCTCCATGAAGATGCTATATTCCCTGTAAGAAAAGCAGGTATCCCGATAAATATCAGAAACACCAATAAGCCCGAGGATCAGGGTACACTGATCGTTGAGTCCACTTCTCAGAAGCCTGCATACACTATCACAGGTATCGCAGGTAAGAAGGGCTTCACAGTAATCAATATCGAAAAGGATATGATGAATGCTGAACTGGGCTTCGGCAGAAAGGTTCTGGAAGTATTTGAGAAGAACGGTGTAAGCTTTGAGCATATGCCTTCGGGTATCGATACAATGTCCATCGTTGTACAGCAGGAAACTTTTGCTGATAAGGAGCAGGAGATACTTGCAGGTCTGCACAGAAACTGCCATCCGGATTCTATTGAGATCGAGACAGATCTGGCACTTATCGCTGTAGTTGGCAGAGCAATGAAGGCTAACAGAGGTACAGCAGGCAGGATCTTCTCCGCACTGGCACACGCTCATGTAAACGTAAAGATGATCGACCAGGGCTCCAGCGAGCTGAACGTTATCATCGGTGTAAGCGAGGATGATTTCGAGACAGCTGTAAAGGCTATCTACGACATCTTTGTTGAAACTAAGCTTTGATATTTGGCATAATGAAAACAAGGGAGATACTCGTTTGGGTATCTTCCTTTTTGCTTGCAAAAATTTATGATTTGGTTAGAATTATCATTGGCAAAATTTTGATTTGGAGTTGAAGTTATGTATATCCCCAAAATACCGGACAATAGTTTGAAAGAAGAGATCACACGTATTATTGAGCTTTGTGTGAAGAATAACGAACGTTTAGGCTGTGAAACGTCGTCTTTTTGCGCCAAGGAAAGTGAAGATGCTATACGTTTGATGGAACAGGAGCTCGGAGCAAACATTCCCGAGTCTTACAAGGACTGGCTGAGGTTCAGCCATAAGTGTAACATAGCGCATAATCTTGCGTGGTTCTGGGGGACAGCTGATCTGCATTCGATGTATATCTCGGAGGACTATGTATTCATAGGCACTTTGATAGGTGACGGCGAGATGATCTGTTTCTCGAAGGCGACGGGTAAGTTTATTGAATACTATGAAGGAGAGGTACATGAAGTCGAGTCATTTAAAGATATACTTAAAAGGCTGATAAGGATGCTTGAGGGCGCACCTGTACTTTCCGGAAATCGCTGTGATGAAGTGTTATCATTTATAAGGAACGACAATATTTCAACGAGAACAGGTGCAGATGAATTTGCTTTTATTGATCTGTGTACTTCGCTTGCAAGAAACAGCACATCACAAAGAATAACAAGTGCATTCCAGAAATTGCCTGCGGCTGCACGGAAGGCGTTCATTGGATACCTGACAGCAGAGGAGAGAAGAGAACTTGTTTCACATCTGAGAGATCAGGCTGTAAAGGATTTCTGGGAAGAAGAACGTAAGCTGTTGAAGAATGGTGAATGCACATACGATTGGTCTCCAACACAGATAGAGCAGATAATGAACATCTCAGCAGAAACGGGAAATTGCAATGCGATAGCCGGCATACCGCTCAGCGGATACACGGGAGGAGGAAGAGCATTTATCGCAAGGCATATACACCGTGCGGCAGATCACCCCGAGTTTTCAGGTCAATGGAACAATATAAAGGCTGAGAAATACAGATACTATTTTGAGCACGTTCTTAATTTTGCCAAGCTCAGAGATGAGGAATATTCCAAGCCCGCAAAATACTTCCGTGAGATAGATGCAAGCAACTCACTGAAACCCGAGATAGAAAAACTCCTGAAATTGTGCGAGAAGTATGATGAAAACCATGGTTACAGATCATCTTATTTTGCAGGACCTGTCAGTGAAGAGGAAATGCAGAGATGGGAACAGGAAAACGGCGTGCATATACCCGAAACAGTCAAGGATTGGCTGAGATTTACACGAGGCTGCTCTATAGCCGAACGTTCTGCGTGGTTTATGGGACCAACTTCATTTACTTCACAGTATTTGCCCGATGACCTTGTGGCGATAGGCGGAGAGATAGGCGACGGAGAAATGATCTGTTTTTCAAAAACTACCGGCAAGGTGATCGACCTGTTTGAGGGAGAAGTAAAAGAATTTGATTCTTTAAAAGATGTTCTGAATAGTATAAATGATTTAATTGATGAGAGTAAGCCTCGACTTTCAAAAGATGAATATGAGGAGATTAAAAGAAAAATAGCAGAAGCAAGGTTGAAAGGAAAAGTCTAATGAATGCAGATGAGTTTATAGATTATTATAATTCCAAACATACAATTAAAGAGTTTACTGAGAAGTTTAATGAATTAAATATATCAGAAAGAAAACTTGTTTTAGACTCTTTTTCTGAAACTAGAAGAGAAAAATTCATAAAAGATATTCGCAAACAAGCAGTAAATGATTTTTGGACGCATGAGCAGGAGTTGATAAGAATTATACAGTAAAAGCGTAAAAATCAGTTTTCAACTCTTGACTTATCTGTGAAAATGTTGTATAATATATAGGTTAAAGTCTGTTTATAAAAAGCAGGAAAGGATCTGAATTGAATGACAAAGCTGAAAAAAGCTCTTGCAGCTATGGCGGCAGGCGTAATGATGGTTACCGCTGCAGGCTGCACTGATACAAGATACGCTATGACATATAACAATGGTCAGAAGGTAAATGCAGGTGTTTATATCTATAATCTGTATTCGCAGATGAACTATGAGCAGACCATGGCTTATTATTCCACCGGTTCTATGGAGATCGACCTTGACAGTGATGTTGACGGTCAGAAGATGCGTGACCATATGGTAGAAGAAGCAAGGAAGGCTTCTAAGGAATTTGCTGCTGTGAACTATGAGGCTGATAAGCTCGGCATCACTCTGACAGAGGATGAGCTAAAGGGCATAAACGATAATGTTTCAAGTGCATGGGAAAGCAGCGGAGAACTGCTGGAATTAGAGGGTATCTCCAAGGATTCCGTTAAGCAGATAATGATAGCTTCAAGCCTCAGAACAAAGCTGTTCGACCATTTCTATGCAGCAGGCGGAGAGGAAGAAGTTACCGATGCTGATATGCAGAAGTTCGTTGAGGATAATTTCGTAAGATATAAGACCATCAGGATAGCTAAGTCAAACAATCAGGACGAGGCTCAGAAGGAAGAGGAAAACAAGGAGAACGAAGCTCTCAGAGATGAGTTCTTTGAAAAGGCTAAGGGTCTTGATTATGATGAGTTTGATACTGTTATAAAGGAATATGACGATTATCAGACAGAAAAGATCAAGCAGGAGAATGCAACTTCTCAGGACGAGGATACAGCGGCTGCTGAAGGTCCTATGCCTGCGGATGATACTGATAAGGCGGTAGATGCTCCTGTTGAAGAAAGTGCTGATACAGAGGTTTCCGCAGAGGAAAGCGCTGAATCTGCTGAAGAGGTCGATCCTCACGCAAACGATCAGATGCTGAACTTCGGCACAATGGATGATGAGGCAAAGGAATCCGATCAGGGCAAGCTGGCAGAATTTATTAAGTCTCAGAATGAGAATGAAGTTACGACCTATGAAGATGACAACAGCTATTATATCCTTATAAAGGGCGATGTTACAGGCTATAGCGCAGAGTATGCTGCAAATAACCATGATAACCTTATACAGGATATGAAGGGTGACGAGTTCCAGGCAAAGATCGACAGCTGGATCGATGAGATCGGTATAACCGAAAATCCCGATGCTATCAAGAGATATACCGCACAGGCTGTATATGATAAGCAGGTCGAATATCAGAAAAAGAACAAATTAGCATGATAATAAGAGCGAGGGTGTAATGATCCTCGCTCTTTTGCTTTAATTCACTGAATATTAACAACTTTTGCGTCTATAACTATTGACAATATGCTTGTATTATGTTAAAATAATAACAGTTAGCAAAAACTAACCGAACGATGAATTATCGTTTTTCTTTTAAAGTTAGGTTAGTATATACTAACCAATTATTAAATAGTTATTGTTTTTATTGCTCCACCGATCTGAGCTGAACTGATCGAAAGCATTTGATCTTCAGCTTTTCGCCTTTGGTGACGGAATGTTGCTCTCTTTGGTAAAGCAGTAATAATTAAATATGATCGGGGGAACAATGTGACCGGAAATGAGGTAAAATATGAGTATAGTTATCGTGGGCGGAAACGACCGTATGTCCACCAGATACAAAGAAATTTGTAAGGCATATGACTGTAAGGCGAAGGTGTTTATAAAGTATGCCACTAATCTTGATAAGAAGATAGGTTCGCCCGATTTCGCTGTTGTGTTTACGGATGCGGTGTCCCATAAGCTTTTGAACAGCGTTAATGCCAGGGCGGAAAAAATGAATTTCCCTGTGGAGATATGCCACAGCTCAAGCGTTTCGGCGCTCAAAAAAGTATTGTGCAAATACTGTAAGAATAAAGACTGCTGCAACAAGCAGTAAAATGGATGGTGATCTTGTGTCTGAAACAAAAGAATTTGAACGTGAACTTGCGATGCATACCGCACCTGCTATGCTGGGGATAAAGCCTGCAAATCTGCTGACTGTAGAGGGCAGCAGCGGCTTTATAAGCGGAAATATGGCAAGGTTCAATTCTATTGCTGCCGAAAAAGGTCTGCATATCAAGGAACTTCGCAGGATAGGCAGAAGGTCGCTTATGCTTTTGTATAATGAAAAACTTCTTGCAGACATACTTGAAGAAAAGGAAGTCAGGAAGATGTTCAGAAACTGCGGCTATGGTGACTGCAAAAATTGCAGACAATACCTGGAAAAACTCATGGCCCGTATGGCTGACAATGAAGACTTTCCTCACGAGATAGGTCTTTTCCTGGGATATCCGGTGGATGATGTCAGAGGCTTTATTGATAATAAAGGCAGGAATTGTCTGTTCAGCGGCTACTGGAAGGTCTATACGGATGAGGAAAATGCAAGGAGAACTTTCAACAGATACAATAATTGCAGAAAATATATGATAGGATGTCTTGAAAGAGGTGAGGACATCTATAAGGCTATGCGTATCCGAAGCAGAGCCTGAAAGCTAATATTGGGGGTGATACCAATGCTGACAAAATCTCAGAAAAAATATCTATTTGCAATATATATGCTGGGTCAGGAAGGCGGTGCCGTAAAGTCAACGACAGTCTCCGATGTGCTGGGCGTATCTAAAGCCAGCACGGTAAAAATGACACAGAAACTTATAGAAGAACAATACATAATCAAAGAACCTTATCGTGAGATAAGGCTCACATCAAAGGGCGTGCGAGAAGCAAACAAGCTTTTCACTCCGAGCGTGATACTCAGGAATTTTCTGAGGACTGCGGTGGATGTGCCTGATGATAAAGCGAGAGAGGCAGGTATGGTAATGGCGACCGAGCTTGATGAGGATATACTTGAAAAGCTCGTGCAGTATTGTCTCTCGCTTGCGTGAATAAAGACTTCCGGAATTCATTTCACCTTTATACACTTTTGGACCGCTGACATATATTGTCGGCGGTCTTTTCCTTAGACGGATTTTCCTGAAATTGGTCATGAAGTTAAAATATTTAACCTGATTATAAAGCGTGAAATAGGCTGTAAAATACCTTTTGCTGTTGTATAATACATTTTTTTGAATAATTTTGCGGAAAACTATTGACAAATTGACGAAAATTGTTTATAATAAAGTTAAAATTAACTGATTAATATTGAGGAGTGATCAGAATGAAAAAACCTGTTACGCTGATAGACATTGCCAAGGCGTGCAATACAAGCAATGTTACTGTTTCTAAGGCTCTCGCTGATAAGAGCGGTGTGAGTGATGAACTGCGTGCGAAGATTAAGCAGGTAGCTGAGGAAATGGGCTACGTTCCTTCAAAGACAGTTACATCACGTAAAAAGAGCAATATCGGTGTTGTCATACCTGCAAAGTATGCCGGTCTGAGCGGTTCGTTCTACTGGACACTGTATAACAGTCTGGTACAAAGATTAAAGCGTGAGAACCTTTACTGTGTTATTGAAAATCTGGAGAACAGAGATGAAGAAAATCTTGTGCTGCCAAATATCGTAACAGACAGAAAGATCTCTGCTCTTATCTCTCTGGGTGAGATCTCACACAGCTATGCACAGAAGCTTTCGGAGAATGTTGAACATCTCATACTGCTTGATTATTATGTGCCCGGTCTGAAAGTGGATTCAATCGTCACAAATGGTTATAATGGTTCTTATAAGCTCACAAACTATCTGATAAGCCTTGGTCACAGGAATATCGGCTTTATTGGTTCAAGAAAGGCTACTTCTGGTATTTTTGATAAGTATATGGGCTATATGAAAGCGCTTATCGAGCATGATCTTGTCATACGTGATGACTGGATAATCGAAGACAGGGACAAGTATGCTATGTCTATAGATCTTACCTTCCCTAAAGAATTGCCGACAGCGTTCGTATGCAACTGTGATGAGACTGCTTTCCAGGCAATCAAGCAGCTGCGTGACATCGGTTATTCTGTGCCTGATGACATTTCTATAGTGGGCTATGATAACTATCTTATCTCCGAGGTAAGCGACCCTACAATAACCACTATCAGCATTGACGCTGAGTATATGGCAGAGCTTACGGTCACTACGCTGATAAAGCGTCTTAATGACCCAAGCACCATGTATCGTATGCGTACCATTGAGGGTGAACTGGTCATCAAGAATTCTGTTTTGCCTTTGAGGTAGATCGTAATTAAAAAAAAGATTTTATGGGCAGGGTGTGTGTATCCCTGCCCATTGTTTTAAAAATGCGGAGGTGATAAAATGAAAAAGAGTGAGCAGGCAGTTGAAAATCATAAGAACAGATATACCTGTTCGGGCGCTGTATTGTGTGCGTTTGCGGAAGATGCGGGACTTAGTGAAGATAAGGCTGTTGAGTTATCACGGTCCATGGCAGGAGGCAGAATGGTAAAGTGCGGTGCTGTTCTTGCGGCTGAACAGGTGCTTAAAGAAAAATACGGTGATGAGTCAGGATCTCTTATCGACGAATTTGAGCGTAGGTTTATTGAAAAGAACGGCTCTGCTGTATGTAAAGAGCTTAAAGGTATAGAAACCGGAAAAATGCTCCGCAGCTGCCGTGGGTGCGTAACTGATGCGGCAGAGATATTGGAGCAGATGCTTGAAGACTCATAAGTCGTGGAAAGGCAGAGCGATATGCAAAGGATAATAAGATCAATGGAAGATAAGTATCTTCTTGCGGCACTGGAAATGGTGGAGAAAGTTTTCTCGGAATGGGATTCTCCCGAAGAGGGCAGAATGATGAGGTCATTGGCTATGCTATGTTCTCACGCTTTCATATCGAAGGAAGATATGAGGATAAGCTTTTGATCCTTACACCTGTGGCTGTGAAGACAGAATTTCAAAGGCAGCATATTTCCAAAGATATACTTGAATATGGTTTTGTAAAAGCAGCAGAAATGGGATTTGAGGTGATAATGGTCGAAGGTGACCCGAAAAACTATGTTCCCCGTGGTTTTGCGCCCAGTTATAAGTTCGGTATCGAAGCGGGAGAAAAACTGCATTTGCCTCATCCTGACTGCCTGATGATAAAGGAGCTCACAGAAGGCTCTTCGGCAGATATGTATGGTATTGTTGACTATTCTTTCTATGAAACTCTGCATGAATGCTGAGGAAAGTTACGGCTTAAAATACGGTCAGCTGTTCTATAATATGTTCACACTTCATATAGTTTATCAAAAGGGGTGTGAACAATGTTTAGAACCGACAAGGAAAGGGCAGTACAGTTCGGCGAATATATGGTCAGCCGAAAAGCTACTGTCAGGGCAACTGCGGCAGCTTTTGGGGTGTCAAAATCTACAGTACATAAAGACTTGACCGAACAGCTGCCTGATATATCGCCACGGCTGTACAAGTCGGTGCGTAAGATACTTGAGGAGAATAAAGAGCAGCGTCATATTCGTGGCGGACTTGCAACAAAACATAAATATGAGCTTGCTAAAAATAAATAAGGAAATGCATAGCTGACAGGGTAGATGCCTTGTCAGCTTTTTATGTGTATTATGGTGTTTTTGGCTGAATAATAATTTTAAAAAATGCGTTTTTTGCTATTGACGAAAACGACAAACCGTGCTATAATTAACCTAAAGGGTTTGTGTACTTTCTATTATTCTTTATTTCTGTAAAGGAGGGAATATATAACTATGAAAAAGATACTGTTTGCGGCATCGGAGGTTGTTCCATTTATCAAAACTGGCGGCCTTGCTGATGTGGTCGGATCTCTTCCGAAATGCTTCGATAAAAAGAATTATGATGTTAGGGTGATACTGCCAAAATATGCCTGCATGGCTCAGAAATGGAAGGATATGATGGAATACATCACACACTTCTATATGGATTTTGCAGGAAAAAATCAGTATGTGGGACTTCTTAAAGTCGTTTATGAAGGCGTGACTTTCTATTTCATAGACAGCGAATATTATTTTAACGGTGATAAGCCTTACGGTGATTGGCACTGGGATATAGAGAAATTCATGTTCTTTGACAGGGCTGTGCTTTCAGCATTGCCTGTGCTTGAATTCAGACCCGATATTATCCACTGCCACGACTGGCAGACGGGACTTATCCCTGTGTATCTGCATGACAGTTTTCAGGGCGGCGAGTTCTTCCGTGGCATAAAGACGGTCATGACGATTCATAATCTGAAATTTCAGGGAAATGATAATGCCGCAAGATTTATGCAGCTTTCAGGGCTCTCATCATATTATATGACTTATGACAAGCTTCTGAAAGATGTTGACGGTAATATGCTAAAAGGTGGACTTGTATATGCTGATGCGATCACGACCGTATCGGATTCCTATGCCGAAGAGATAAAGACGGATTTCTATGGTGAGGGTCTTGATGGACTTATGAGAGCAAGACGCAATGACCTGCGTGGTATCGTTAACGGAATTGATTATGATGAATATGATCCTGCAAAAGACAAAAATATCATCTGCAATTATGATATCAACAACGTTCTTGAAAAGAAGAAGGTCAATAAAAGTGCATTGCAGACTGAGCTTGGGCTTGTGCGGGATGAAAATAAGTTCATGATCGGAATCGTCAGCAGACTTACAGATCAGAAAGGCTTTGATCTTATAGCCTATATGATGGAGAGACTTTGTCAGCAGGATATACAGATAGTGGTTCTGGGAACAGGCGAACAGAAGTATGAGGATATGTTCCGTTATTTTGCGTGGAAGTTCCCGGATAAAGTATCTGCCAATATCTATTACAGCGAGGCTATGAGCCATAAGATCTATGCATCGTGTGATGCTTTTCTGATGCCTTCGCTTTTTGAACCCTGCGGACTTTCACAGCTGATGTCTTTAAGATACGGCACTCTGCCTATCGTAAGAGAAACGGGCGGTCTCAGGGATACTGTACAGCCCTACAATCAGTTTGAAAAGACAGGCACAGGTTTCAGTTTTGCTAATTATAATGCACATGAGATGTACAACACAGTCATGTTTGCACACTATATTTATGTGGACAGGCGTGATGAGTGGAACAGTATCATAAAACAGGCTATGAGCAAGGATTTCTCCTGGCAGGCTTCGGCTAACAAATACCGGGAAATGTATGACTGGCTTATCGGTGGATAGAAAAAATTTGCGGCACGGTATATATTAAGCGACAAACATTTCGGAACATTCAGTACTCGCTAAAACATACATCAATGTTTTAGCGAGGAATGATTGCAGAAAGTATTAAGTTCGTTTAATATAACTGTGCCGCTTTTGTAATTTTCAAAGACTAGCAACAGTATAATATAGCAAGGAGGGGACTTGCTATGTTATATATATCAAGGTTAATAGGGGGATTGACTGCTGCTGTCATGTTATTTTGCTTTACAGCACAAGCATCGGCGGAGGAAACTTCTATGGATGAGATAGTAGAGAAGATGCCTGCAAAGTCGATAGCGGTGGCAGAGTGTACAACAGGTCAGATGTTGTACGAAAAGAATGCTGATGAACCATTGCCGATATCTCATCTGGCGAAATTGATGCTGTTATTATTAACAGCAGAAAAACTCGAAGACGGAAGCTTGTCGATGGATGATATCGTTACAGTATCCGCAAATGCCAATGAAATGCCGGCACCACAGGTATGGCTGGATAAGAGCGAGAAGATAAGCGTAGAAGAATTGATAAAAGCACTTACTGTCGGCAATGCAAATGATGCGGCAGTCGTATTGGCGGAACACATTTACGGTAATACGGACTGTGCAGTTTATGAAATAAACTGCAAAGCAAAATTGCTTGATATGCAAAACACAGCGTTTTCTGATGTTTGTGGAATTGATGCCTCGACTGTATCTTCAACATCTGATATAGTAAAACTTGCAGCGGAACTTGTCAAGTATGATATACTTACACCGTATTTCTGCTCATGGCTCGATTATATAAGAGACGGAAAAGCTGAACTTGTTAACAGGAACAGGCTTGTCAGGAGCTATAAGGGGATCACCGGGATGAAAGCCTGCGGTTCCGAAAATGTCGGAGAATGCGGTGTTTTCACAGCGGAAAAACGAGGTATGAAGATCGCTGTAGTTGTGCTGGGCTGCGACAGCAGGGATAATCTGGAAGATATAGCCAAAAATCTTATAGATAGCTGCTACGATTGCTTTTCGGTATATATTCCCGAGGTCGATGATGAAATGACAAAAGATCTGCCTGTCGAGGGCGGTGAGAAAAGAACTGTCCCCGTGACCTTCGGTGAAATGACCCCTGTGCTCATCAAAAAGGGGAGTTCAAAGGATTTTGATGTCGAAATGACCTGCGAGGAAGTTCTTAAAGCGCCTATAAAAAAGGGGAAATGCTGCGGTAAACTTGTTGTGCGTGATGGGGAAGATACTGTATTTCAGGCTGATCTATTAACGAATGAAAGTGTCAAGGAGATCAGCTTTGCATTTTGTTTAAGGAAGATGTTGCTGTATTTTCTAAAAATGTGAAAATGAAATTGTTGATAATATACAAAAGTGACGACGCGCCTTGAAATTGCTTGCAAAGTTCAGAAAAATATTGTATAATAAATTAAAGCAATTTATAGAAAGGCTGATCTAAAATGTCACTTACTTTAAGAACAAAATATCTTGATGGTTTTGTAGCAGATCATGAGTTCGATGCTATAGCTCCCGCAGTTACAGCTGCTCATCAGACTCTTGCTGCAAAGAATGGTCCCGGCAATGATTTCCTGGGTTGGGTGGAGCTTCCTACCGACTATGATAAGGAAGAGTTTGCAAGGATCAAGGCTGCTGCAAAGAAGATCAAGGATAAGGCTGATATACTGGTAGTTATCGGTATAGGCGGTTCTTATCTGGGCGCAAGAGCTGCTATCGAGCTGCTCAAGTCGCCATTCTACAACAACCTCAAGAAGGATACCCCCGATATCTATTTCGTGGGAAATAATATTAGTTCAACTTATCTTAACGAGGTGCTGTCCATTTGTGAGGGCAAGGATATCTGCGTTAATGTAATTTCCAAGTCCGGTACTACTACAGAGCCTGCTCTGGCTTTCAGAGTATTCAAGAAGCTGCTGGAAGATAAGTACGGCAAGGATGAGGCTAAGGAGCGTATCTTCGCTACGACCGATAAGGCTAAGGGCACACTCAAAGAGCTTTCCGATGAGATGGGCTATGAGACATTCGTAGTTCCCGATGATGTCGGCGGTAGATTTTCCGTGCTGACGGCAGTTGGTCTGCTGCCTATAGCTGTTGCAGGCTGCGATATAGATGCACTCATGAAGGGCGCTCAGAATGGTCAGAAGAAGTATTCTTCCGATGATAATAATGACTGCTATAAGTATGCAGCTGTAAGAAATATCCTTTATAGAAAGGGTAAGAGCGTTGAGATGCTGGTTTCTTACGACCCCGCTTTCATGATGATGGGCGAATGGTTCAAGCAGCTGTTCGGTGAGAGCGAAGGCAAGGATGCAAAGGGCATTTTCCCCTCTGCTGCAACCTTCTCTACTGACCTGCATTCTCTGGGTCAGTTCATTCAGGATGGTTCAAAGATCATGTTTGAGACAGTTGTTAATTTCAAACAGCCCAAGCAGGACTTCTTCCTTGAGAAGGATGCTGAGAACAGAGACGGTCTGAATTTCCTGGCAGACCAGAATATGTCTGTCGTTAACCAGAAAGCTTTCGAGGGCACAATACTTGCTCATACTGAGGGCGGCGTTCCCAATATCGTTATCGATGTTGACAAGCCCGATGAGGAGAACCTCGGTGAACTCATTTACTTCTTTGAGAAGGCTTGCGCTATCTCGGGTTATATGCTGGGTGTTAATCCCTTCAATCAGCCCGGTGTAGAGAGCTACAAGAAGAATATGTTCGCACTGCTGGGCAAGCCCGGCTACGAGTCACAGAAGGCTGAACTCGAAGCTAAGCTGAACTGATAATATCAGGGATCATGCGGATCTGATTCCGCTTAAAATAAATGCTTTTAAAGCAGAATGGAGAGTTATTATGATCAATTTAATTCCGGGCAAAAAGGGTACAGGCAAGACTAAGATACTTGTTGACTCCATCGTAAAGGCTTCCGAGAAGGCTACAGGCAACGTTGTTTGCATCGAGAGAGGCATGAAGCTGACTTTCGATCTTCCTCACAGCGTGAGACTTGTTGATGCTGAAGACTATGGTATCACAAGCTTTGAGACTTTCTATGGTTTTGTTGCAGGTCTTCTTGCAGGAAATCACGATATACAGGAGGTCTTCGTTGACGGTATACTGAAGATCGGCGGAAGAAATTACGCTGAGTTCGGCGATATGATCGAAAAGCTGGCAGTTCTGGCTAAGGATATCAATATCGTATTCACAGTATCTGCTGACGTAGAGGAGCTTCCTGCTAACGTAAAGGCTTTCATCAAGTAAGAGAGCCGTCCCGATTATTTACTTCGGGTTAACAAAAAAATTCTGAAAAACTATTGACAAATCGCAGATTTCGAGTTATAATGGAGTTTGTGATGTTTGAGGTGTACTATGAAAATGCATCTGAAAGAGCTTTTCGATATTGACGGCGAGGTCAAAGAGCTTAGTTTCGAGATCCCGACTGATGTGATCGGAGAGTATTCGTCTTATGATTTTACAGCACCTATAGCAGTTAAGGTCAAGGGAATGAACCGTGCAGGCGTTGTTACGCTGGATGTCGGTGTTGATTTCACACTGGATCTTACCTGTGACAGATGTCTTAAAGAGTTTAAGCGTGAGTTTGTTTATGATTTCACACATACTCTTGTCAGAGAGCTCCATGGAGATAATGACGATTATGTTGTGTGTGAGAATAACGTTCTTGAGCTTGACGAGCTGGTCATTTCCGATCTGTTGCTATCGCTCCCGACAAAGATCCTTTGTAAAGAGGATTGCAAGGGGCTGTGCTTCAAGTGCGGCAAAGATCTGAACGAGGGCAGGTGTAACTGCTCTGAGGATTGACCTCGGCTATATTATTGGGATAATACTATTACCGAAGGAGGTGCCAGAATGGCAGTACCAAAGAGGAAAGTTTCCAAGGCTAGACGTGATAAGAGACGTTCTGCAGTTTGGAAGCTCGAAGCGCCTGCACTGAGCAGATGCTCTAACTGCGGTGAACTCACTTCACCCCACAGAGTCTGCAAGAATTGCGGCTATTACAAGGGCGTAGAGGTAATCAAGAAGGAAGCATAAGCCTTTTGACACCGAAACGGTCTGAATTTGAAACTTTGAGGCAGAGGATCTTGTGTCCTCTGCCTTTTAGTTTTAATGATATGTATCTTTACAAGATGAAAAAAGTATGCTATAATAACTATGTATGAGCTTGAAAACGGCATTTTGTGGAGATGCGGCTTTAGGCTTGTAAGTTTAATCGAAGGAGATGATAGTATGGTATTGCCGGTCGTTGCTGTTGTTGGCAGACCTAATGTGGGCAAATCCACGCTTTTCAATAAACTTATCGGTCAGAGACTTTCTATAGTCGAGGACACCCCCGGCGTTACAAGGGACCGTATTTACGGTAAATGTGAGTGGCTGGGCAGAGAATTCATGCTGGTGGATACGGGCGGTATCGAGCCTGAATCTACCGATGTGATACTTTCACAGATGAGGAGACAGTCCGAACTTGCCATTTCTTCTGCTAATGTTATAATTTTAGTTACTGATATCAAGTCGGGCGTTACATCGACTGATATGGAAGTTGCACAGATGCTCATGAAATCGGGCAAACCTGTGGTGCTTTGCGTTAATAAGGTAGATAATGTGGGCGAACCTCCTATGGAGCTTTATGAGTTCTATAATCTGGGACTTGGTGAGCCTTTCCCTGTATCATCGGTACATGGTCATGGTACGGGCGATATGCTTGATGAAGTCATCAAATATCTTCCGGATGTCGAGGAAGATGAGGAAGATGAGGCTACTGTCAAGGTCGCTGTCATCGGTAAGCCAAATGTGGGCAAGTCTTCTCTGATAAACCGTATATGCGGCGAGGAGAGAGTGATAGTTTCAGATATCGCAGGTACTACCAGAGATGCTACAGATACTGATATCGAGAATGAATACGGTAAGTTTGTTTTCATAGATACCGCAGGTATCAGAAGAAAATCCAAGGTGCTTGAAAGTGTCGAGAAATACTCGGTGCTTAGAGCTTACATGGCTGTGGACAGAGCAGATGTGGCTGTTATAGTTATTGATGCAACTGTCGGATTTACCGAGCAGGATAGTAAGGTCGCAGGCTATGCTCATGAAAAGGGCAAGGCTTGTGTTGTTGCGGTCAATAAGTGGGATGCCATTGAAAAAGACGGCAAGACCATGAATGAATTCAAGAAAAAGCTGGAAAATGATTTCAGCTTTATGAGCTATGTGCCTTTTGTATTTGTATCTGCTAAGACAGGTCTGCGTATAGATAAGATGTTCGAGCTTATAAAACACGTTAAGGAGCAGAACTCCATCAGGATACCTACAGGCAGACTCAATGAAGTGCTGGCTTATGCTACACAGAGAGTTCAGCCGCCTTCTGACAAGGGCAGAAGACTGAAGATCTATTACATGACACAGGTTTCGACAAATCCGCCGACATTTGTGTTCTTTGTAAACAGAGCAGATCTTTTCCACTTCTCTTATCAGAGATATCTTGAAAACCAGATCAGAGAAACTTTTGAACTGGACGGCACGCCCATTGTATTCAAGATCAGAGAACGTGACAGGGACGATGTAAAATAATTTCGGGAGGATGTATTGATGAACAACGTCATCGGGGTAATATTTACGGTAGTATTTTCTTATCTTATCGGCAGTCTTAATTCGCCTATAATTGTTTGCAAACTGCTCAAGGGTAAGGATATAAGAGATTATGGCAGCAATAACGCAGGTCTTACGAATGTGCTGAGAGTTTTCGGAAAAGGACCTGCATTGGCGACACTCCTTTGTGATCTGGCAAAGGGTGTTGTCGCAGTGGTAACTTGCAGGCTTGTGTGCCATCATGTGCTGGGTGTTGCATATTTTGATGATCCTCATTTTATCGGATATGTTGCAGGCCTCTTTGTGATGCTGGGACACTGTTTTCCTGTATTCTACGGTTTCCATGGCGGAAAAGGCGTACTTATAGCGGCAACTACGCTTATCGCTATAGATCCTTTGACCTGCCTGTTTGCAGTCAGCTTGTTTGCCATATTGCTTGCGATAACCAAGTATGTTTCGGTAGGCTCGATATTTGCGGCGATCTCATATCCTGTGTTTACTTTTATAAATCAGAATTTTCTTTATAAAGCTATTTTTCCCGATAAGTTCTATGCGGTCATTCCCAATACCTGTGTAGGTGTGCTTATCTGTATACTTATCGTTTCACTGCACCATGCGAATATAGGCAGACTTTTGAACGGCACGGAAAACAAATTCGGACAGAAAAAGAAAGGCGAGTGATCAAATTCGTTTACTCATGTGAAGAACTTGAAAAGCAGATAAAACTGCCCTTTGACCTGATCGATATAGACACGGGCAGTGGGCGTTTTATTTTAAGATTTATAGCCTTTGATAAAGGGCAGAATGAATATTCGGTCAAGCAGAGCGGCATAACAGGCAGCTTTGGCATTGTATATCAAAGCTGTGGAATGCAATGTGAATTTCCGATCGATCTCACGGTCGGAAATCTGTATTTATTTGAATATCAGCTGGATGACGCTTACGATATCATGTTCGGAAGAAACGCATCTGCTGTGCTTGAAAATTACGGAACGCTGAACAGATCCAAGTTTTCTGTGGTTTTTGATAAGCGTGGCCGCTGTACCGCAAAAGGGCATTTCAAAAATAAAAACAACGGGTATACCGATGGTATAAGCTTTTCGGCTGAACTCGATCAGAGCTGCATACCGGATATGCTGGGTTCGATGATGAGATTTTTTGATAAGTTGAGAGAACTACAGGGGCACGGGTATTTTTACTGAGGTATCATTATGACGGAAGTGCGTGAATTAACTGAAAAAGAATATAACGGGGCGATGTCCGGCGGCATGAAGAATGTTACTGAAAGTGCTGAGTTTATCACCGATATCTGGGAATATGCTCGGAATTTTTCGGTAAGGATGCTGCTCTCGGAATACGGGCTTGAAAACAAGCTTATTGAAGCTGTTTACGAAAACGGCACAAAGGAGTATCAGCACATACTTCTTTTCGGCGACAGAGAAAATGTGTATGTTGTTATTGTCGTTGATGTGATAAAGAAAGAGATAATTGGGCATTACTATCTTGACCTTAATGAAAAATACGGACTTGAAGAGATATAACTAAGGAGACAAAATGAGCAAGTATAAATATAATAATTCGGTCATTGATTATACGGCGATAGGCAGCGGCGTACCGGTTCTTCTGATACACGGCTGGGGCATGGATAAACGTTTGATGACGGGCTGTTTTGAACCTGTTTTTGAGAAGGTGTCGGGCTACAAAAGGTTTTATATCGATCTGCCCGGTATGGGTGCTTCGACAGCAGGCGATATAACCACAACAGATGAAATGCTGATGGCTGTTGCAGCTTTTGCTAAGGATATTATCGGTGAGCCTTGCATAGTTGCAGGCGAAAGCTATGGCGGACTTATCGCTCGTGGCTTTATAAAGGCTTGTCCTGAAATGACAATGGGGATGATACTGCTTTGTCCCTGTGTTATTGCAGGTGTTCGGCAGGGTAGAGTTGAACCGCTGAAAGTCATGGAAAAAGATGATGAGTTCTTAAAAACACTTACCAAAGCACAGTATGAAAGCTTCACTTTCATGAATGTCATACTGACAAGACCTGTGTATGAACGCTATATGAGAGATATCCAGCCTGCGATAGATATTCAGGACAGGCATTTTCTGGACGAAGTTCTGGTGGGCGGATTTTCGTATGATGTAGATGATACAGCAGAGCCGTATACACAGCCATGCCTTATAATTACAGGCAAGCAGGATACGGAGGTAGGTTATAAGGATCAGTTTGGTCTGATGCGTAATTTCACTGATTCCACATACTGCGCTATAAATATGGCAGGGCATAATCTTCAGATCGAACAGCCGGAACAATTTGAGGATATTGTTAAAAATTGGCTGAATGACTGTTTTTAGTATATTTCTTTTTATCAACACATAACTATCACTATGATGAGATATTATATTTTAAACAAAAAGGATAAAATTACACTTTTGCTAAACGCAAAACAAACATGATAATATCAGACAACAAGGAGGGTCAATAATATGGCATCTATCACTATCTTAGGTTCGGGCGGATTTGGTCTTTCTCTGGCTATAATGTGCGATAATGCAGGGCACGATGTGACAGTATGGAGCAAATTTCAGGATGAGATCGACACGATAAAACGTACAGGTGAACTGAAAAGCAAACTGCCCGGCGTTCTTGTGAACAAGACTATCAAACTGACCACTGACATTTCCTCTGTAAAAGGCAAGGATCTTGTACTGGTCGGAATACCCTCGAATTTTGTAAGGTCTGTGTGCGAAGAAGCTGCGCCTTATATCGAAAAGAATACGATCATCGTCAATACAGCAAAGGGTCTGGAAGCAGGTACTCTTAAAACGATGACTCAGGTCGAGAAAGAGTGTTTCCCTGAAAACACCATAGCGCTGCTTACAGGTCCATCCCATGCGGAGGAAGTTGCAAGGGGCATACCTACTACTGTTTGTACCGCCTGTGAGGACAGAGATGCTGCAAATTTCATTCAGCAGACTTTGTCGAATGATACTTTCAGGGTGTATGTTAATGATGATGTTATGGGCTGCGAGATAGGCGGTTCGCTGAAAAATGTCATAGCACTTGCCGCAGGTGTGTGCGATGGTCTCGGATTGGGCGATAATACCAAAGCCGCTCTTATGACCAGGGGCATACGTGAGATAGCGAGACTTGGTATCGCTATGGGTGCTGACAGCGCAACTTTCGCAGGACTCAGCGGTATAGGCGATCTGATCGTGACCTGTTGTTCGATGCACAGCCGAAACAGGCGTGCGGGTATCCTTATTGGTCAGGGAGTGGATCCTGCCGAGGCAGTCAGACAGGTCGGCACAGTTGAGGGCTATACCTGTACTAAGAATGCCTACGAACTGGCGAAGAAGATAGGTGTCGAGATGCCTATAACCGAACAGCTGGCAGGTGTACTGTTCAATGGTACGCCTGTAAAGGACACCATCAAGAAGCTTATGGGCAGACCATCGAAGAATGAGACCGAGAATGAGTTCCTAAGCTGAATGGAGGTGCAGTTATGCTAAAAAGATATAATATCTCCACCGAAGCGGAGGGGCTGTATAATATAACCAGTTATGTAAGACAGGCACTTAATGAAAGCGGTGTCGAGGAAGGTCTGGCTGTGGTATTTTGTCCGCATACAACGGCGGCTATAACAATAAATGAGAACGCAGACCCCGATGTGCAGACAGATCTTTTGTTTGCACTTGATAAGACTTATCCTGACAGACCGCAGTTCCGTCATATGGAGGGCAATTCTTCTGCGCACCTTAAATGCAGCTGTATAGGCGCATCGGAAACTGTCATCGTCGAGGACGGTGCGCTGTTGCTGGGAACATGGCAGGGCATATATTTTGCTGAATTTGACGGACCGAGGCAGAGACATTTCTTTGTAAAGATAATAGAAGGCTGAAATATTCGGCTAATGCATATACAAAATTTACCACTGCGGAGAAGCAACGATATCTCTCCGCAGTTTTTTTCTAAGAAATTTGTGAAAAGACTTTACAAGAAGGGAAAAATATAGTATAATTTTATATGTGAGAGTTTGTGCGGCTGTGCCGCATGGGTCGGATGCCTGATATTATAAGGTGTTCGGTCAAAATGAGATAGTTCAGATGAGGAGTGTTATGTATGAGCGCCAAATATAAACGCATACTGCTTAAACTTAGCGGTGAGGCACTTGCAGGTGATAAGAAGATAGGTCTTGATTATGATATAATCACCACCTTCGGTAAAAGCATTAAGAAGGTAGTTGACGCAGGTGTTGACGTTGGTATAGTTGTAGGCGGCGGTAATTTCTGGAGAGGTCGTTCAAGCGGTGCGATGGACAGAACAAGAGCTGACCACATCGGTATGCTGGCTACAGCTATGAATGCGCTGGCTGTTGCAGACGGTCTTGAGAACTGCGGCATGGAAGTAAGAGTTCAGACTGCGATCTCAATGCCCCAGATAGCTGAGCCTTATATCAGGAACAAGGCTATGAGACATTTTGAAAAGGGCAGAGTTTGTATTTTCGGCTGCGGTACAGGCAATCCGTTCTTCTCTACAGATACAGCTGCTGCACTGAGAGCGGCTGAGATAGAGGCTGACATCATCTTCAAGGCAACTATGGTAGACGGTGTATATGACAAGGATCCTCATAAGTTCGATGATGCTGTAAAGTATGATACCCTTACATTCTCCGAGGTGCTGGAGAAGGATCTGAAGGTAATGGATTCTACCGCAGCTGCTATGTGCAAGGATAATAAAATACCCGTACTGGTATTTGATATAGCAAGACCCGACAATATCTATGATGCGTGCATGGGCGAAAATGTTGGTACGCTCGTAGTTTCGGAATAATCAGTGAAAGGATGAAATATAATGCAGGAGATCAAGAAAAAGGCTAAGGAAAAAATGGAGAAGTCTGTAAATGTCATGCTTAACGACTTTGCAGCTATCAGAGCAGGCAGAGCTAACCCTGCTGTACTTGATAAGGTAAAGGTCGAATATTACGGCTCTCCTACACCTATAAATCAGATGGCTGCTATTTCCGTTGCAGAAGCAAGGATACTGGTAATCACTCCCTGGGA
This sequence comes from uncultured Ruminococcus sp., assembly GCA_902788785.1. Lineage (GTDB taxonomy): Bacteria > Bacillota > Clostridia > Oscillospirales > Ruminococcaceae > Hominimerdicola. The sequence goes on along the minus strand of CADALT010000001.1, from coordinate 240,200 downwards.
TAAGTCAACACTGAAGTCCATCGAGAAGGCTATACAGGCTTCCGACATCGGTATAAATCCCCAGAATGACGGTCAGACCATCAGACTGATCTTCCCTCAGCTTACTGAGGACAGACGTAAGGAGATCGTTAAGGAAGTCAAGAAGGGCGGCGAGGATTGTAAGGTAGCTGTTCGTTCTATCAGACGTGACGCTATCGAAAAGATCAAGGCTAAGAAGAAGAACAACGAGATCACCGAGGATGAGCAGAAGGACGGCGAGGAAGAGATCCAGAAGCTGACTGACAAGTTCGTTAAGGAGATCGACAGCCACGTTGCCGAGAAGGAAAAAGAGATCCTCTCTATTTAAGGTGACACATGGCTAGAAAAAAAAGCATATTAGGTGATAATATCATACCGCCTTCTCACGTTGGTGTTATAATGGACGGCAACGGAAGGTGGGCTAAAAAAAGAGGGCTGCCACGTAAATTCGGGCACAGAGAAGGTGCAAAGAATTTCCGTTCCATAACTAAGCATGCTAAGGCAGTAGGTATAGATTACCTGACCTACTACGCTTTCTCTACGGAGAACTGGAAACGTCCCGATGATGAGGTAAGCTCTATAATGGATCTTTTCGAGAAATATCTTGACGAGGTCGAGGATTTCATCGAAGAGAATATCCGCATAAGGTTCATAGGTGACAGGTCTGTGCTTCGTCCGTCTTTGCAGGCTAAAATGCAGCACACAGAGGAAGTGTCAAAGGATTTCGATGCTATGACACTGGTGCTTGCCATAAACTATGGCGGCAGAGATGAGATATGTCACAGTGTAAAGACCCTTGCAGAAAAGGTAAAGCTTGGTGAACTTGAACCCGAGGATATCACTGAGGAGATGATAGAGAGAAATCTCTATACCGAGGAGATGCCGCCGCTTGATCTGGTCATCAGACCCAGCGGTGAACAGCGCCTTTCAAACTTCATGATATGGCAGGCGGCATATGCGGAATTTTATTATACAAATATCCTATGGCCCGATTTCCGCAATGATGATTTTGATAGGGCTATAATGGATTTTTGTGAGAGAAACAGAAGGTTCGGAGGAGTTTAACCAATGTCGACCCGAATAATATCCGCTGCTGTGGCACTGGTGATAGCCATTGTCGCAGTGGCATTACACGCAACTGTACTTTTAAATCTTCTGGTCGGAGCACTGGCTGCTGTGGCAGTGTATGAGATGCTCAAAGCGGTTGGATATAATAAATATAAACATCAGATGATAGCTTGTGTATCATTTGCAGCTGTGGATTCTTTGATCCCGTACTTTATGTACAGGCTCGATACACTTTATTTTGTAAGCTATCGACTTTATCTTGGTATTTTTATACTTGCGATGTGCATACTCTTTTTAAGAGACCATAAGAAATTCAGCTTTGAAGAGTTTTTCGGGATGTGCGGTATAACTGTGCTTATGAGCTATTCTTTCGGGACTATGATAAAGATGGTCCAGGACGACAGCTTGATGCAGAAGCTCGGTGTTCCATCAAAGTATTTTGGTAAGACACAGGTGTTCCTTATAGTTGCATCACTTGCAGCTGCATGGCTGGCAGACAGCGGTGCATACTTCACAGGCACGTTCTTTAAGAAAAGCGGCAGGGAAGTTCATCATCCATGGCCTGAAATTAGCCCTAACAAGACACTTGAAGGTCTGCTGGGAGGAGTAGTTACCAATGGTATCATACTCGTTGTAACGAGCCTTGTATTCGATCTTGTCAATGATGGTATCAAGGTGAATTATATCGTTATGCTGCTGGCAGGCATGGTCTCGGCTGTTATCGGTCTGGTGGGAGACCTTACTGCTTCAATGATAAAGCGTCAGACCGACATCAAGGATTATGGCAACATCATGCCCGGACATGGCGGAGTTATGGATAGATTTGACAGCGCTCTGCTTGTTGTTCCGTTCATGTACTATCTGGCATCACAGGGCTGGCTCTTTACAGGTGCGGAAGCTTTGTCTGACATCATATTCTAATAATTCAAGGGGCAGGCTCTATGTGGTCACGTTCTGTTTTTTAGAGCGTGATAACGCAAATATCGGCTTACCCCTTTTGAACGTTTATAACAGAGGTCATATTTATGAAAGATCACAGTAATAAAACTATCAGTATTCTAGGTTCAACCGGTTCAATAGGTACACAAGCTCTTGAAGTTATTGAAGAGCATCATATCAAGGTAGTGGCACTTGCTGCTAACTCAAATGTAGGTCGTCTGGCTGAACAGGTCGTTAAATTCGGTGCTGAGTATGCTTGCATCTACGATGAAAAAAAGCTTCCTGCACTGGAAAAGCTGCTTGCAGGAAAAAATGTTAAGCTCCTGTCGGGTATGGAAGGACTTAAAACCATTGCTTCGCTGGACGGCGTTGATATAATGCTCAATTCCGTTGTCGGCATGGTTGGACTTGTACCTACGCTCACAGCTATCGAGCATGGCACGGATATTGCTCTGGCTAATAAAGAAACTCTTGTAGCAGGCGGTAAACTGGTGATCAACTCGGCTAAGGAGAAAGGTGTAAATATCTACCCTGTTGACAGCGAACATTCTGCAATATTCCAGTCAATGCAGGGAAATTCGATGAACAAGCTCAAGGGTATTATCCTTACAGCTTCAGGCGGACCTTTTTATGGCAAGACTACAGATGAACTGCGTGGCGTAACTGTCGAACAGGCACTCGATCATCCTAACTGGTCAATGGGTAATAAGATAACTATAGACTCTGCCACACTGATGAACAAAGGTCTTGAATTTATAGAAGCAATGTGGCTTTTTGACCTCAGACCCGAGCAGATAGAGATCGTAGTGCACAGAGAAAGTGTTATCCATTCTGCTGTTGAATACATGGATAATTCGGTGATCGCACAGCTTGGCGTACCTGATATGAAGATACCTATACAGTATGCCTTGCTTTATCCCCACAGGGAACACTGTGACGTAAGACATCTTTCACTGACGGATTATGGTTCTTTGAGTTTTGCAAAACCTGATTATGAAACTTTCAAGTGCCTTACTGCCTGTATAAAGGCTGTTACCAAGGGCGGCATATTGCCTGCGGCTGTGAACGGAGCTAACGAAAGAGCCGTTGCAGCGTTCCTGGACGGAAAGATCAGTTTCCTGGGTATAGGTGAACTTGTTACCGAGGTGCTTGAAAATACGCAGAATAAAGAGATAAACAATGTTGACGATATACTTGCGGCTGATGCGGCAGCAAGGGAATATGTTGCTAAAAGAATAGAAGAAGGGCAGTATTGATGAGTATAATCATAGCGATATTGGTGTTCAGTATCATAATAACCATTCATGAGTTCGGTCATTTTATTGCAGCGAAAACTAATGGCGTAAAGGTCAATGAATTTGCCATTGGTATGGGGCCTGCAATATTTAAAAAGCAGAAAGGCGAGACTCTTTATGCTTTAAGGATATTCCCCATAGGCGGATATTGCGCCATGGAGGGCGAAGATAAAGAAAGTGCTGATGGTAAGGCGTTTTGTCAGAAGGCTGTTTGGCGCAGGATGATAATCGTTGTGGCAGGCGTATGTATGAATATGCTGCTTGGTCTTGTGCTTTTGATAGTACAGACAGGAATATCCGATGCGATAGTCACGACCACGATCTCTAAATTTGAAGATAATGCCATGAGCCATCAGACAGGTCTTGAAGAAGGCGACAAGATACTGGCTATCAATGGCATGAGGATATTCACCTCGATGGATATGTCCTATAAATTCACAAATGATGAAGACGGTGTTTATGATATGGTCGTTGAGAGGAACGGCGAGCGTGTAAGCTTGCATGATGTTACTCTCTCGTCAGAAGTCGGCGAGGATGGTCAGAAGACCATTCACTATGATTTCTGGGTACAGCCCGGTAAAGTGACACCTGTAACAACGTTAACTCAGGCTTTCAGGCAGACGGCTACTGATGCAAGACTTATTTATATCTCACTTGCTGATATTATCAGAGGTAAATATTCATTGCAGGATATGAGCGGTCCTGTAGGCATCGTTGATTCCATCGGTGATGTGATAGATAACGAAAGAGATCAGGAAACAGGAAAGATCGACTGGAAAGGTCTTGTGGATTCGGTACTGAGTATTGCTTCTTTTATCAGTATAAATGTTGGCGTATTCAATCTTCTTCCACTGCCCGCACTGGACGGCGGCAGGCTGATATTCCTGATAATCGAAGCTGTAAGAGGCAAGCCGGTTAAACCCGAACATGAGGGCATGGTGCATACGGTAGGTATGGCAGCGCTGCTGCTGCTCATGGTCGTTATAACAGTCAGTGATATAACTAAGCTGGTGTAATATATGAAAGATATCAATAAGCTTAAAGGCGGCATTTTCGGTATGCTTGTGGGGGACGCTCTGGGCGTTCCCTATGAGTTTCATGAGCCCGAAGATATTCCCGATTTTTATGAGATCGAAATGACACCTCCCGAGGGCTTTTACAGAGCACATCCAAGTGTCAGACCTGCCACATGGTCAGATGATGGAGCACAGGCGCTGTGTTTGCTGGATAGTCTTATCTCTGTCGGTAAATTTGATCTGGAAGATTTTTCTGATAGGCTTCTAGCCTGGTACGATGATGGGATCTGGGCTGTGGATAATAAAGTGTTTGATGTGGGCGTTCAGACAGGATTGGCACTGGATGCTTACAGGAGCGGTGTTTCAGCTGAGAAATGCGGATCGGTCAGACCTGATGGAAAAGGAAATGGTGCGCTCATGAGGGTATTGCCTTTGGCGCTGTGGCATGAGGGCAGCAATGAACAGCTTGTGGAAGATGCTCACAGGCAGTGTCTTATCACTCATGGAAATATAACCAATCAGGTCTGCTGTGCGCTTTACGTGATGATAGCAAGAGAACTTCTTGATGGAGCAGATATAGACACGGCTCTTGAAAACGCTGTTGATGAGATCAGGCGTATTTATGCTGATAAGCCCGAATATTCGGAAGAATTTGAGTTCAGGCTCAGACCTGATGAAGACGGGATATGGGTCGGTAATGGCGGCGGATATGTCATTGACAGCCTGCGAAGTACTGTTATGCTGCTGAGAAAGTCTGCTTCCTACGAGGAAGTGGTAAAGGGTGCCATTGCTCTTGGCCATGATACCGATACAACGGCTTGTATCGCAGGAGGTCTTGCAGGTATAATTTACGGCTATGAGGGCATACCTCAGCGCTGGCTGAATGAACTCAGAGAAAAGAAAAAAGTTGACAGCCTGCTGGACGCAGGTTTGGCAGAATAAACTATAAGGGGAACTGGTTATGAGAAATGTAAGACCCGTACAGGTCGGAGATCTGACCCTTGACGGAAAGCATATATACATACAATCCATGCTGAATGTGCCATCGACTGATATAGAAGGTTCGGTCGAACAGGCAGTTAGCCTTGAAAAAGCAGGCTGCGAGATAGTAAGGGCAGCCATACCAAATATGGACGCTGTAAAGCTTATTCCTGCCATCAAGGAGAAGATAAGCATACCACTGGTAGCTGATATCCATTTTGATTATAAGCTCGCACTTGCAGCTGCTGATGCAGGTATCGACAAGATACGCATAAACCCGGGTAATATCGGTGATATGGATAGGGTAAAGGCTGTCGTTAAAAAGTGTACCGAAAAGCACATACCTATAAGGATCGGCGTTAACGGCGGTTCGCTGGAAAAGGATCTGCTGGCTAAATACGGCTCGCCCTGTGCTGATGCGCTGGTGGAAAGCGCTATGGGTCATGTTAAGATACTGGAGCAGTGTGATTTCAATGATATCGTTATTTCCATAAAATCATCTGATGTAAATATCATGACACAGGCGTATCGAAAGCTTTCACAGCAGTGTGATTATCCTCTGCACCTTGGTGTTACCGAAGCAGGTACCGAGCGCATGGGCATAATCAAATCGGCAGTCGGTATCGGTTCATTGCTTATGGACGGTATTGGTGAGACTATAAGGGTATCGCTTACAGATGAGCCCGAGAAGGAGATCTATGCTGCTAAGGATATACTCAAAGCCATCGGCAAGGGCAGCGGTGTACAGATAGTTTCATGTCCGACCTGCGGCAGAACACGCATTGACCTGATAGGTCTTGCAAAGAAGGTCGAGGAGCTGACCAAAGATGTCAATAAAGATATCAAGGTAGCTGTAATGGGCTGCGTAGTCAACGGTATAGGCGAAGCCGGAGAAGCTGACATTGGTATAGCAGGCGGAGTCGGACAGGCAGTTATCTTCGCACACGGTAAAAAGCTGTGTACGGTCTCGGAAGATAAGGCGCTTCAGGCGCTTATGGATGAGATAGAAAAATTGTAAACTTTTGCATTAGAAGGACGGGTTTCGATGGGAACATATAAGATCGGTGAATATTTTGATGAATACAGCTCACAGATCACGGAAGATGTGGCACAGGGCACTATATTGAAGCTTCTTTTTACAGAAGATCTGCGCAGCATGGAATGCGTGGCTTCATATGAAAAAACCATAAGCTTTGATTCTGTTGACCAGTTTGAGCGCCGCATGAAAAAGGCACTGGGCTGTGAATTCAAGCTCTCACCAAAATTTATGCCTAATATGCTGGATGCAAGCTATTTTGTGGACATATGTAAGTTCTTAAAGAGCAGGTTCCCCTTTGTGAACGGTTTCCTTGATAATGCTGATGTTACATATGATATGCAGACCAGAGTGTTTTACGCAACACTAAAACACGGAGGTTTCGACCTTATGAAAAAGGCAGGCATATTCAATGCCTTTACCAATACAGTCAACGAATTGTTCTCTACCACCGCATCTATAGAATTTGACGGTGTACTGTTGAATGATATGGATGCCTATGCAAAGTCGCAGGAGGAATTTATGAAGTCGCTGCCTGTTCCTGATGTGAAAGCATATGAGGAGAGATCTGCTAAATCCGATCACTCCAAGGAACAGGACGTACAGTTCAAGACTGTCAGTGTTGATTTTACAGGTATACCGATACTTTCTGAGGATGCCGTTGTGCTCAAAGGCGGACCTATACAGTCAGGTGTCCGTGTCAGCAGTATGGCGAATGTGCCATCTGATTCAGCTGCACTTGAACATTTCAATGATGAGGTCACGGTATGGGGCGATGTTTTCCAGGTAGATACCAAGGAAACAAAGTCAGGTATGCTCATTGCCACGATATTCTTTACCGACTATACCTCTTCCTGTGCTTTAAAGCTTATAGGTTCTGTAAAATCAGGTAAGTTTGTAAGACTTACAAGAACACAGCTTGAAGCGATGCTGGGTCAGATAAAGAAAGGCAGCACACTACTTGTCAGAGGTAAGGTCGAGGAAGATGACTTCGATCATAATATTTACCTTATGGCTGATGATATGATGCTCGTAAAGCGTGAAAAGGAGAAGGATACCTCCGAGGAAAAACGTGTTGAGCTGCACTGCCATACAAATATGTCGATGATGGATGCTCTTGCTGCTCCCGAAAAGCTTGTTGCTAAGGCGGCAGGCTGGGGACATAAGGCACTGGCTATCACCGATCATGGTGTTGTACAGGGATTTCCCGAGGCAGGTAATAAATGCGCCGATATAAGAAGATCGGGACAGGATTTCAAGATAATCTATGGCGTAGAGGCTTATGAGGTCAATAACGATGCAAAGGTATTCAAGGGCGTTGACAGACGAGAGCTGACCGATGAGATAATATGTTTCGACCTTGAAACAACAGGCACTAACAGCCGTGACGATAAGATCATCGAGATCGGTGCTGTGAAACTGCGTGGACTTGAGATAGTCGATCATTTCGATATGCTGGTTGACCCCGAGATACCCATACCCGAGTTCATATCGGGTCTTACAAATATTACCGATGATATGGTAAAGGGGCAGGCTAACATAGAAACTGCTATGAAAGCATTTATAGAATTCTGCGGTGAAGATCCGTGTCTGGTAGCGCATAATGCTCCGTTTGACACAGGGTTTGTTTCTCATGCCTGTGAAAAGCTCGGTATCAAATTTGAGTTTTCCAGTATCGACACAGTTCCCATGTCGCAGCTGATGCTGCCGCAGCTTGAAAGGCACAAGCTCAATTATGTTGCGGATCACTTTGGTTTCGGTGATTTCAATCACCACCGTGGCTGTGACGATGCCGAGGTGCTGGGCAAGATATTTATTGAACTCTGCAAGATGCTTCAGGAGCAGTATCCGCTTATGCTGCTGACAGTTGATATGATCAATGGACTGCTGGGTGAACTGGATAATGTTACCGAAACAAAGGATGTTTATCATCAGATAATCCTTGTCAGAAACAATATAGGTCTTAAAAATCTTTATAAGCTTATCTCGGACTCGAACCTCAAATATTTCAAGCGCCGTCCCAGGATACCCAAGAGCGAACTTACAAAGCTGCGTGAGGGTCTTATCATAGGCAGTGCCTGTGAGAGGGGAGAAGTTATACAGGCGTATCTGGAGGGCAAATCCTATGACATCATAAAGCAGATAGCAAGCTTCTATGATTATCTGGAGATACAGCCCGATGGCAATAATATGTTCATGCTGACCTCTGAGAGACCGCCTTATGACAGGATAAAAACGGTTGAGGATATAAAGGACATTAACCGCTTTATTGTAAGGCTCGGTGAAGACTTGGGTATTCCTGTTTGTGCTACGGGTGACGTGCATTTTCTTAACAAGGAAGATGCAAAGTTCAGAGCGATAATACAAGCTTCCATGGGCTTTACAGATTGTGATAATCAGGCGCCGCTTTATCTTAAATCCACAAATCAGATGCTGGATGAGCTTTCTTACCTTGGCGAAGCAAAGGCAAGGGAGACTGTTATCACAAATACCAATGCAGTCGCAGATATGATAGACCCTGATCTTCAAGCTTTCCCTGTGGGAACATACACTCCTTATATTGAAGGTGCGGTGTATGAACTACAGATAATCTGCTGGAGAAAAGCTTGCTCTATCTACGGTGATTGCGATCCTATGTCCATTGAAGTTCCAGAGGGTGAAGATGTTAAGGTCGATGAGTATTTCAAAGACCATGTTCATCCGTTGGTTTTCAAAAGACTTAAAAGAGAACTTGACTCGATCATCAAGCACGGATTTGCCGTGCTGTACATGATCTCTCAGAAACTGGTGGCATACTCTAATGAATGCGGCTATCAAGTCGGTTCGAGAGGTTCGGTCGGCTCATCGTTCGTTGCGTCCATGTCCGGAATCTCTGAGGTAAACCCTCTTGAACCCCATTATATATGTAAAAATTGCCATTACTCGGAGTTCTTTGAAAATGGTGAATACGGCTCGGGCTTTGATCTGCCGCCTAAGAAATGTCCTAACTGCGGACAGGATCTGCACCGTGACGGACATAAGATACCTTTTGAGACATTCCTTGGTTTTGACGGTGATAAAGCGCCTGATATTGACCTGAACTTCTCGGGTGACTGTCAGGGTAAGGTACATAAGTATACAGAAGAACTTTTCGGTCAGGATCATGTGTTCAAGGCAGGTACCATCGGTAAAGTTGCAGATAAGACTGCTTACGGTTATGTAAGAAAATATCTGGATGAACGTGGAAAAACTGCAAATAATGCCGAGATACAGCGTCTTGTAAACGGCTGTGTCGATGTAAAGAGAACAACTTCACAGCACCCCGGAGGAATGGTCGTTATTCCGGGAGATTATGAGGTTTACGACTTCACTCCTGTACAGCACCCTGCCGATAAGGTAGACTCGGATATGATCACAACACACTTTGACTTCCATTCGCTTCATGATACGATATTGAAGCTTGACGAACTGGGTCATGATGTGCCTACTATGTATAAATATCTCGAAGATTTCACGGGCATGGACATCAACGAGTGCCCCATGTCGGATCCTGCTGTATATTCACTGTTTACATCGCCCGAATCGCTGAAAGTCAGCGCTGATGACATTAAGTGTGAAACGGGTACACTGGGTATCCCCGAGATGGGTACGCCATTCGTAAGAGGAATGCTGCTGGAATCCAAGCCCAAAAACTTCTCGGATCTATTGCAGATCTCGGGACTTTCACATGGTACTGACGTTTGGCTGGGTAATGCGCAGGAACTTATCAAGAACGGTACTTGCGATATTTCCAACGTTATCGGTACGAGAGACAGTATCATGGTTTATCTGCTGGAGCATGGTCTTGAACCTAAGCTTGCCTTTAAGATCATGGAGATCACCCGTAAGGGTAAAGCGCCCAAATTGCTTACAGACGATATGAAGCAGGATATGAGAGCACACGGTGTGCCCGAGTGGTATATTGAAAGCTGTCTAAAGATCAAATATATGTTCCCGAAAGCCCATGCGGCAGCTTATGTTACGGCTGCCATCAGACTTTGCTGGTTTAAAGTCCACGAACCTTTGGCTTTTTATGCCACATATTTTACGGTGCGTGGAGAAGACTTTGATGCAGAGACTGCATTGAAGGGCGTATATATGGTGCGTGATAAGATCGACAGGCTGAACAATATGTCGAAGGATGAAAGATCGGGCAAAGACAGTGGTGTGCTGGATATGCTGATGCTTACAAATGAGATGATGTCAAGAGGCTATGAATTCCTGCCGATAGATATATACAAGTCCCATGCATTTATTTACCAGATCGAGGACGGCAAGATCAGACTGCCGTTCTGCGCTATCAATGGCGTAGGACTAAATGCTGCGCTGGCTATCTATGAGAAAGCACAGAAGGGCGACTTTATCTCCATCGAAGAGTTCCAGCAGAACAGTGGTATCTCAAAATCTGTTGTTGAAGCTATGGAGAATATCGGAGCCTTCGGTGATCTGCCGAAATCAAGCCAGATATCTCTGTTCAATTTCTAACGAAGGAACGATGGCGCTGTACCTAAATATCAGTGGATATGTCTTTATAATTTCAGTGCGGTGCTTTCTTTTGGTGCCGCACTGTTTTTACTTAGGTGCTGTTGAATGGCGTTAAAAAAATATTTACAAATATATTTTGCTTTTTTGCACAAATCGGTTGACAAATCTTTGTCAGTATGTTAAAATATGTTATGTTGATACTATGATACTATGTTAGCACTTTACTAAAGAAAAGCGAAACCGAGATATCATTATGAACAGGAAACAGAGCTGGTAAGAGGACTCTGAAACTATAGACTTAAAAGGAAAGATATTATGAAAAGATATGATCTTATAACTCCCGAGGGAACAAGAGATTTACTGTTTGAAGACTGTCTTGCAAGGCGTAAGGTGGAAAGAACACTTGCAGAGCTTTTTGAAGGCTTTGGTTATAGCGAGGTCGTAACACCCGGTATCGAATTTTACGATGCTTTCAGCGGCAGCGCAAGAAATTTCAGACAGGAGAGCCTTTATAAGCTGACAGACTCCAAGGGCAGACTTATCGTGCTTCGCCCTGATTCTACTATACCGATAGCAAGACTTGCAGCTACAAGACTTAAAGATTCCGATACACCTTTGAGACTTTATTATAATCAGAGCGTTTTTTCAAATAACGCACTGCTCAAAGGTCGTTCCGACGAAGTTGTTCAGGCTGGTATAGAGCTTATCGGCGGTGATAACGTAAAACGTGCGGATTACGAGGTACTTTGCACTGCTGTTGAGGCGCTTGCAAGCTTCGATAAAGATAATTTCAGGCTTGAGATTGGTCATATAGGCTATTTCAAGGAATTAGTCGCACAGCTCAATCTTGAAGATGATGTTATCGAGGAGATAAGGATGCTCATATCATCCAAGAATTTCCCTGCGCTAAACGATCTGCTTGATGAGATAGGTGATAATGATATAACCCGTGCACTCAAACAGCTGCCCAGCCTTTTTGGCGGCATAGAAGTGCTTGATAAGGCTAGCGATATTTACGCTAATGATAAGATTACAGGGATCCTGTATAATCTCAGAAAGGTGTTCAATCGTCTTTCAAGTCTAGGGTATGAGGGCAAGATCTCTGTGGATCTTGGTATCGTCAGCCATACCGATTATTATACAGGTATCGTTTTCAAGGGCTATCTTTCCGAGGTAGGTCAGTCTGTTCTCAAGGGCGGCAGATATGATAATCTGATCGGCTCGTTTGGCAAAGAAATGCCTGCGGTAGGATTTGGCGTTAATGTGGACTCGGTAGCACGACATCTTGAAAGAATGGGTGCAAACCCTCATGTTAAGCCTGTGGACGCTGTTATCTTCGGTGAAAAGGGCTTTGTGGTAGAGGCTATCGCCTATGCACAGAAGCTTGTACGTGAAGGCAGTAAGGTTGAGCATTCACTGTTCAACTCTTTTGAGGAGACCGTTGAGTATGCAAGATCTAAGGGTATCAGCAAGGTCATCACAGTTGCCGATGAGATCACCGAGACTAACGTTTAAGAGCGATCGAGAGGAGAATGTAAAATGAATAAACCTTTGAGAATTGCTCTTACAAAGGGCAGACTTGAAAAAGACACAGTAGGACTTCTGGAAAAGATAGGCTACGATTGTACATCTATCCGTGAAAAGGGAAGAAAGCTTATACTTCCTGTACCTGACGGAAATCTTGAAGTTGTACTTGCAAAGGCAAATGATGTTATCACTTATGTTGAGCATGGTGTTTGCGATATGGGCGTTGTTGGCAAGGATACTATCCAGGAAATGGAAGGAAAATTCTATGAGCTTGTTGATCTTGGCTTTGGCAGATGCAGATTTGCGCTTGCGACCAAGAAGGGTCAGAGTTTTTACGGCGGTTATAATGTAAAAACTTTGGCTACAAAGTATCCTAACATCACACGCAAACATTTCGAGAGCAAGGGTATGGATGTTGATATCATCAAGATAGAGGGCTCTGTTGAACTTGCCCCCCTGCTTGAACTGGCTGACGGTATCGTTGATATCGTTGAAACAGGCACAACTCTTAAAGAGAATGGTCTGGAGATCATCGAAGATAATATTTGTCCTATCTCAGCAAGACTTATTGTTAATACTGTCAGCATGAAGCTCCGCCAGAGCGAGATCGAGAATTTTGTGGACCTGGTCGAGAAAAACCTTTGATAAAGAGGTATAAGCCATGAAGATTACTGAAAATGAAAGACGTTTTTATAATGTTAAACTGCTGGTAGGTTTTTTTAAGGATGAACTGAAAAAGCAGAAGATCGATAAAAAAGAGATCATTATATCAGTCATAGGAATATTTGTCGGCTTTATCATAAAAAGCCTGGTAAATGTCTCGGCACATATCAGTAATTATTTCGGGATATTTATAATAGAAATACTTATTATAGCCGCAGGTATCCTGATTGTCAGGACGATAGTGTGGGCGGCTGAAAAATATTTGAGGAGGAATTAAGATGGCACTTTTTAAGAAGATTTTCGTCAACGGAAAAGACGAGATAGATTTCTTCAAGCAGCTTGAAGAAAGAAACGGCGAGACTGATAAGAAGGTTTCGGCAGTTGTAAACGAGATCATAGATACAGTAAGAAAAGGCGGAGATGCTGCGGTAAAGGCATATACCGAGAAGTTTGACGGCAAGCTGCCCCAGTATTACGAAGTTCCCAGAGATGTAATAAACGATGCGATGACAGAAGCCGATCCCAGATTTGTTGAGGCGCTGCTCAATTCCATCGAGAATATAACTGATTTTCACCAGAGACAGAAGTCCCAGAGCTTTGTAAATACAAAGGCTGATGGCTGCATACTGGGTCAGAAGGTAAGGGGTCTTAACAGAGTTGGTCTGTATGTTCCCGGCGGTACAGCAGCATATCCATCTTCTGTACTTATGAACGCTGTTCCTGCTAAGATCGCAGGTGTCAAGGAGATCATTATGGTAACTCCTCCTTTGAAGGATGGTACACCTAATAAGGATATTCTCGTTGCCGCCGGTCTTGTAGGCGTTGACAGAGTGTTCCTTTCGGGCGGTGCACAGGCTATCGCAGCACTGGCATACGGCACTGAGGAGATACCTAAGGTAGATAAGATCGTAGGTCCCGGCAACATCTATGTTGCAACAGCAAAGAAACTGCTCTACGGTGTAGTTGATATAGACATGGTCGCAGGTCCCAGCGAGGTGCTTGTAATGGCTGATGAAACAGCTGATCCTAAGTATGTAGCTGCTGATCTTATGTCTCAGGCAGAACACGACAGACTTGCTTCTGCTATACTGGTAACTACCAGCGAGAAGCTGGCAGACGAGACGACCAAGGAGTTTGAGAGACAGATGGAGTATCTCGAGAGAAGAGATATAATCAGAGAGTCCCTTGAAAATTACGGTGCTGCTCTTATCTGCAATACAAAGGATGAGGCTGTAGAGATGGCAAACAAGTTTGCACCCGAGCACCTTGAAGTTCTCTTTGAAAATCCTCTGGAATATGTAGGCAGACTCGATAACGCAGGTTCTATCTTCCTGGGTCAGTATGCATCTGAACCTCTGGGCGATTACTATGCAGGTCCTAACCACGTTCTTCCTACCAGCGGTACAGCAAGATTTTTCTCACCTCTGGGTGTAAACAGCTTTGAGAAGCGTTCGAGCTTTATTTACTATACCGAGGATGCGCTCAGGAATGCTAAGGACGACATCGTGCTTGTTGCCGAGAAGGAAGGTCTTACAGCTCACGCTAATGCTATAAAGGTCAGGTTTGAAGATTGATGAAATTGTTCGGCAAGCATAATTTTAAGCCTTTGTCTGCCAACGAAAAGCGTGTATTTGAAAGACTTGCCGGAAAAGACAAATCAGGCATAATAAAGGACAATTGCCTGATCTTTAAGAAATATGAACTGGAAGTCGAGCTTATTGACTGTATGATAACGGGAATTGACGGAAATTTCACTGCTTATCTGCTTTTTAAGATCGGTAGAAAAGATTTTGATGAACCAATTATTGAGCCGTCAACTGCAATTGGCGATTCGGCTGAGAAAGCACTGGATATGGCATCTGATCAATTTGCATCAGTAATGCTTTCTGTTATGATGACACTAAGCTGTGAAGATATGAGCAATATGGAGAATTCATTTGACGGCAGCAAGCATATCTATCAGTATCCTTGCTCTCTGCCGGTTATTTGTCTCGGCAACACTAAAAGCCGTGAACGAACTCCATTTGAGATCGTTAAGAAAGAACTTCCTGATTATCTTGGTGCAAGAAAATATACTTGGGTCAAGCTTTTTGTCGGACGTACAGGCGAAAAAACTGAATGTGAAGCAAGGATCAACGGAATCATCGTTCCTGAACTCAGTAAAATGCTTGATACTTACGTGCAGGAAGATGAGGATAAAGATCAGATACTTATGGAGAAGCAGTGTATTCTCTTTGTTCAGAGTAAAAGGACTTTCAGATCATTAAGGCACAGACCTGAGGAGGTAAAGTCAATTGCTTCGTGGGCAATATCTATAATTGTTAATATCCATGATGATAAAAGCTGGTCAGAAGGAGCAAAGAAGATAACGTCTGCAACACATGATCCGCTTCTTACACAGGAACTCTTAAACTTCATACCCGAAATAGTTGCACTTAATTATTTTTCATTTATAAAGCATACATCTGATATTACACTGAGACTTGATGATAAAGAAGAATTGAACCTGAAAAAGCACCAGTTAACAGCATGGTGCGCCTGCGAGAAGGCAGTCGAAGATATGCTATTAAGCGGAGAGCGGGATGCTGATTACATAAATTCTATTATGCATTATTGTTCTTCATATTATAATCTTGTTTGTGATTTATTGAACAAGTATACCGATGAGCAATTGAAAAGTGGGGATATAACATTTTATGGTCTTAATTGTCCGTTTCCCATGAAATATAAACATAAAATATATTAAATGAGGTGAAAACATGAGAACAGCAGAAATAAAAAGAAAGACCCGTGAAACTGATATCGAGGTATTTGTTGACCTTGATGGCAGCGGAAAGGTCGAGATAGATACGGGTATCGGTTTCTTTGATCATATGCTCACAGCTTTCGGCGTACACAGCGGTATCGACCTGAAAGTAAAGTGTAAGGGCGATCTGAATGTTGACGGACACCATTCTGTAGAAGATACAGGCATATGTATCGGTAAAGCTTTTGCTGAGGCTCTGGGAGATAAGGGCGGTATCGCAAGGTATGGTTCGGCATATGTACCTATGGATGAAGCTCTTGGTTTTTGTGCGCTTGATATAAGCGGCAGACCATTTTTGGTGTTCGACGGAGAATTTCACGATGACAGGTGCGGTGAGTTCGATACTTGTCTTACGGAAGAATTCTTTAGGGCTTTTGCTTTCAATTCAGGCATAACTCTTCATGTGAAAGAAGAGTACGGCAAGAATGACCACCACATCATAGAAGCAATGTTCAAGGCAGTGGCGCACGCATTAAAGGACGCTATGACCGAAACAGGCAAGGGCGTGCTTTCAACTAAAGGAGTTCTCTGATGATAGCTATAATAGATTACGGTGCAGGTAATATTTTTTCAGTCAAGAATGCGCTTGATTATCTTGGCTGTGAGAATAAGCTGACTGCCAAAAAAGAAGATATTATTGCTGCGGATGCACTTATACTTCCGGGTGTAGGTGCTTTTCCGTGGGCGATGAGCGAGCTTAATAAAAGCGGTCTTGTGGAAACTGTGAAAGAACAGGCAAGGCTCAAGCCATTCATGGGTATATGTCTTGGAATGCAGCTGCTTTTTGATAAAGGAAATGAGTTTGAAGAATGTGATGGTCTGGGGCTTGTTAAGGGCTATGTTGATAAGATGGACGAGCCCGATCTTGTTATACCTCATATGGGCTGGAACAAGCTGGAAATAAACCGTGACTGTCCTTTGTTCAATGGACTGGGCAAGGATGAATTCGTATACTTTGTACACAGCTATAAGGCGTTCTGCGAGGATGAGAACCTTTATGCTTACTGTGAGTACGGCTCAAAGGTACCTGCTGTTGTGGGTGACGGAAAGTACGTTTACGGCTGTCAGTTCCACCCCGAAAAAAGCGGCGAAACAGGGCTGAAAATACTGAAAAACTTTGCCGAGTTAAGAACATGAGCTGGCGTGAGATAAAAACTCAGGCGGATATAGACGAGTTTATGGAAAAAAACGGTGACCTGCACGATTCGGTGATAGTTTCGGTAAATTATGTAAGCGGCTGCCATGACACTGACGGCAGTTATATGATAGTATCCTCCCCCCGACAATGCTCTGCTACTCACAGTGGACAGCGGCTGGTTCGGCAGAATAGAGATGCTTTTCAGCGGGGTGGTCTACCATGCGGTGCAAGGTCATGCTGAGAATTATTCAGCTGAGATACATGAATGTGTGCTGGAGTTCCGAACAGACCTCATGGGAAATACCCGTGATGACAGGCTGATAGTCTGGACAGACGGCACAAGGCTGAAAAGTCTTGAAAAATTCGGCATAGACCTTAAATCTGCAAATGACTCTTTTGTCATAGCAAAGTCCTTGCGCTGGCGCTATTCCAAAGAGGCTGATGATATGGATATTGAAGATGAGGTTTACAAACACTTTATCTGACAGGGAGGTGCTTTCATGGGGTGGAATGAGATAAATTCTAATGAGGATATACGTTTTCTTATGGATAAAACAGGCAGCTTCATCGACGCTGTGCTGCTTTCTGCTAATTATCTCACAGGCAATGAGAAGTTCACTGACTGCTTCGGCGACGAAAGAAGCACAGGTCGCACTCTGCTTTTGAGGGTGGGGTCACATATATGCGGTGAGATAGAACTGCTTTTTTACTCGGTGCTGTACTTCACCATGCAGGAAGATCTGATGACAGACTGCAAGCTTGTCTTCCGTGATGACCTGTACGGTAAACAAAATCGTAATAGGCTGTTGGTGTTGTCACTGAATGAAAGCTTTGACCCGCCATACCGCCGCAGCACAAAGCCCTTTTCTTTGGCAGAGAAACACGACACTGCTGTTATAGCTCAGGGCATGAAATGGCGGTTTGCTGTCGAAAAAAGTGAGTCTGACTGCCTTGACCATGAATATGCACCTTTCACATAAAACCTATGGAGGTAAAATATGCTTGCTAAAAGAATAATACCCTGCCTTGACGTGCGTGACGGCAAGGTCGTTAAGGGTGTGAATTTTGAAGGTATAAAAGAAGTCGGCGACCCCGTCGAATGTGCTTATGAATATAATCTTCAGGGCGCAGATGAGATCGTTTTTTATGATATAACTGCGTCCCATGAGGGCAGGGGAGTAATGCTTGATGTTGTCCGCAACACCGCTAAAAAAGTATTCGTGCCCCTGACAGTCGGCGGCGGAATCGCAACTGTTGATGATATAAGGGATACTTTGCGTGCAGGTGCTGATAAGGTATCGGTAAACTCACAGGCTGTAAAAAATCCGCAGCTTATAAAAGATGGTGCGGATATATTCGGCAGCCAGTGCATATGTGTGGGCGTCGATGCAAAAGCCGTTGCGCCCAATAAGTGGACTGTATACATCAACGGCGGACGTATAGATATGAAGTTAGATCTTATTGATTGGGTAAAAAAAATCGAACAGCTTGGCGCAGGTGAGATATGTCTGAACTCGATCGATACTGATGGTGTGCGTGGCGGTTTTGATCTGCCTATGCTGAAAGCGGTTGTTGATGCTGTGAATATCCCTGTAATCGCATCGGGCGGTGCAGGTAAGCTGGGGGACTTTGCTGAAGCTTTTCAGAAGACCGATTGTTCCGCAGCACTGGCAGCCAGCCTGTTCCATTTCAAAGAGCTGACAGTTGGTCAGGTCAAAGACGACTGCCGCAGCAAGGGCATAATCGTTAGGTAATGGGAGACGGATATATCCGCAGTATCGAGCTTGTCGGCATGGGGGACGAGCAAAGCTACATTGCTGACCTGCCTGCTGTGAAGCATCTTGTCGATATGGGCGGTCTTAGTTTTGACAACAGCGTGACTTTTCTGGTGGGCGAGAACGGCACAGGCAAGTCTACCTTGTTGGAGGGGATTGCCGTGGCGTTTGGTTTCAATCCTGAGGGCGGCAGCAGAAATTTCAGCTTTGCAACAAATGAAACTCACTCGCCGCTGCATGAACATCTGCGGGTAATAAAGAGCTTTTCACGTCCCAAAGACGGGTTTTTCCTTCGGGCGGAAAGTTTTTACAATGCTGCAAGCTATATCGACAGTTTAGGCAGTAGGGTGTTGAACAGCTACGGCGGTGTTTCGCTGCATGAGATGTCCCATGGCGAGAGTTTTTTTGCACTTGCAATGAACCGTTTCAGAGGTGATGGGCTTTACATTCTGGACGAGCCTGAGGCGGCACTTTCACCGCAGCGGCAAATGGGTCTGCTGATACGTATGAATGAACTGGTACAAAAAAACTCCCAGTTTATCATAGCGACCCATTCTCCAATACTGCTGGCATATCCCGATGCTCTGATCTATGAGCTTGATGAGAATGAGATCGCTCGCAGACG
This sequence comes from uncultured Ruminococcus sp., assembly GCA_902788785.1. Lineage (GTDB taxonomy): Bacteria > Bacillota > Clostridia > Oscillospirales > Ruminococcaceae > Hominimerdicola. Next base: position 220,810 of record CADALT010000001.1, on the reverse strand, counting down.
CTATGAAGAAACTGAAACGGTCAGTGTCAGCAAGGCGTTCTTGAATGACCCGAAGAGAATGGTGGCAAAGCTGTTCGGAAAGGAGTGAGGAGTATGTATTTTACATCTGAATACGCTGATGTTCAGCTGTGGAAAGGCAAATCTCTTCTGACTTGGAAAAAGAGGGCAACATTTGATAACTATCGTGTCCCTGCAACCGCAGCGTTGGAGCTTATCCGTCAATATGGCTGCGATATGGTAATAGATGCCAGAAATGGCTTTGAGGACGAAAAGGAAGACGTCGAATGGGGCTTTTCCTTTCTTCTTCCCGAAATGGCTAAAGCAGGCTGCAAAAAGGTCTGGTTTATAATGACCGAGGTCAACGAGAATGATATTGGCGAAGAAATGGATATGTGGTCGGCTGAGTTCCTCAAATACTTTGAGGTCATTAAAGTCGATGATCCAGGGAAGATAACGGATTAAAACTGCAGGTGACATATGAATAATATAGTCTATAAAGATATCCGCGATTTCACTGCGGCAGAGCTGGAAAGGCTGTTTCTCTCGGTGGAATGGTCATCGGGACATTTTCCCGATAAGCTAAAAACAGCCATGACTAATTATGAAACAGTTTTTTCTGCATGGGACTGAGATAAGCGGGTGGGCATAACCTCACTGTGGACGTAAAGGAGTTTAATATGAGTAAAATAAAGATCGATATAAATGACCTTGACAAATACTTTGTCAAGAGCGAACTGATACCTGCTATCTGCTACGAAGTCAACACAAAGACCGTACTGATGCTGGCTTACATGAATAAGGAGAGCCTTAAGCGTACACTCGAAACAGGCTACACCTGGTTCTGGAGCAGATCAAGACAGGAATACTGGAACAAGGGCGCAACCAGCGGTCATGTGCAAAAGGTAGTATCTATCTACGGCGATTGCGATGATGACACGCTGCTTGTTAATGTTGAGCAGACAGGCGTTGCCTGCCATACAGGTTCGTACAGCTGCTTTTTTAAGGAAATGTATAATGAGGAGGAAGATTAAATGACAGTTTATCGGGAAATATTTGAGGTTCTTAAAGCACGCAAGGAACAGTTCGATAAGGGCGAGGCTCCCGAAAAGAGCTATACCTGCTATCTCTACCAGCAGGGTGTTGATAAGATCTGCAAGAAGGTAGGCGAAGAGGCAGCCGAAACTATCATCGCAGCAAAGAACGGCGATAACGATGAGCTTAAAAATGAGATCAATGATCTTTTGTATCACGTTATGGTACTCGCTGTTAATCAGGGACTTGACTGGAGCGACGTTGAGAAAGTTCTTGATGAGAGAAACGAGAAGATAGGTAATCTCAAGCAGTTTAAGACTGTTGACAAGAATACCTGATCCAATACGGAGCGATAGAAATGAAAGCTAGAACGATCACTGTGCCAAAGGTCGCAGTTGGTGTAAATCTCAGTGATGAAAAAAACGCTGTTATGGAAATGATAGCTAAAAGTGTATCCTTTGAATACAGAAATGCACCTAGCGACTGCGGCACTGATACTGTGGGCTGTTTATGCGGTTTAAAAGGGTATGTAAAAAGTGATGAACGCAGCAGCTTGTCGGAGGAGCTGCTGATATTTTCAGGACTTGACGGCAAGGATCTCAACAAAGTTCTAGAGCTTATGCGGAATAACGGAGCAAGCGTGCCGCTAAAAGCCATGCTTACAGTTAATAATAAGGACTGGACCATCTCTGCTCTGGCGCAGGAGCTTGCCAGAGAGCATGAATACATGAACAATAGAAAGCAAGGTGATACGGATGGTCAAAAAGAAGTATAAGGCTGTCATCTATATCATAATATCAGCTGCCTGCTTTGCGTTCATGGGACTGTTCGTTGCGTTATCGGGCGATCTTCCGACGATGCAGAAGGTGTTTTTCAGAAATTTCGTGGCGCTCTTCATAGCCGTATGTTCGCTTAAAAAGAGCCATACTAAATTTGAGATAGGCAGCAAGAAAAATCATGCTGTACTTTTTGTTCGTGCGTTTGGCGGTACGGCAGGTATGATCGGTAATTTTTATGCCATTGATCATATGAATCTTTCAGATGCACTTATGCTCAATAAAATGTCTCCGTTCTTTGTGATAGTCTTCTCTTTTATATTCCTGAAAGAAAAGCTAACACCATTTCAGGCGCTGACTGTACTTGGAGCATTTATCGGAAGTTTGTTTATAATAAAGCCAAGCTTCTCGAATGTGGCACTTATCCCTGCTATATGCGGTTTCCTTGGCGGAATGGGTGCAGGTCTTGCCTATACCTGTGTCAGATATCTGGGACAGCACGGTGTAAAGGGTCCTGTGATAGTAGCTTATTTCTCGGGATTTTCCTGCATTGTGACACTGCCTTTCCTTATATTTGATTTTCACCCAATGACCGCAGCTCAGCTGTTGTGTCTTATAGGCGCAGGTGTTTCGGCAGCAGGCGGACAGTTCTCGATCACAGCTGCATATTCTCATGCACCCGGAAAAGAGATATCTGTATATGATTATTCGCAGCTGATATTCTCAACACTGCTCGGTATGATCTTTTTAAGTCAGTTCCCCGATCATTGGAGTTTTATAGGATATGCTATTATAATCACAATGGCTGTACTGGTATTCTTATACAACAATGTATGGCATGAGAAAAAACAAAAAGATTGATGTAATAATTATTTATCGATACAAGTTCAGCCCGAAAGCTTTGGTGCTTTCGGGCTGTTTTCAGTTATCATTCTGTTCGCAGTTGTTCATGCAGCTGCTGTCTAATCCTCTCGGGAAGAATTCAGCTGTAGGGAAGTCTATCTGCTCGAACATCTCACAGGGAGTTCCGCTGCTGGAGGTACATTCTTTACCCGGTATGCAGTGATCATAAACAGGTATCATCAGCGGCACAGGTCTTGCAAGTGAAATTATTGCAAAAAGGCCTATGGTTATAAGCACTGATCTTACTCCTGTCTCGGGGTCGGCAGCTGTGAGTTTAGTGTCAAGGCACATGGGTTCAACAAGGCTGACCGATGCGGTCGGCAGAGTGCAAAGTGAACGGCAGCAGGCACAGCCGCTGACAGGTGCTTCGGGTGTAGTCACCTGACCTGCATCCGAAACAAATCTCTGCGTGCCGCCATCGCTTCCGTATAGAATAACTTTTTTGGTGAATACGGCATTTCCGTAAATTACCGTGGGCGGATTATTATCTCCGTCAAATACCTCGATCTGTGCTCGGAAATTGTAGGTCACATCTACCGAGTAAAATCCCTGATTAAAAGCAACGGGGCTGATAGCAAAATTCACGTCCGTTACGTCTATAGACTGAGTTTTGATGTACGCTGCATCGTTAAGCAAAGTCTGGTCTGCTGCGCTGAAAGTAAAAGCCACATCTTCCAGACAGTCCTGCGCACTGCATGAATCAAATATCCTCATGGCATCGATGCAAACAGCTTCCTTGAAATTGCTGCCGGGTCTTGTAATGTTTTCGCTCATGATCGTCCCTCCTGATCTGATCTTTAGAAGCTTCATGCTTCATTACATCATATTCGATTTTTCAAAGAAGTGTGCGTAAAATGAAAAACTCCCGACAAATTATTCCTGTCGGGAGCAATTTTTTATTTAAAGACCGTGCTTGTGGAGTTTATCCCACATCATGTCATCTTCGCTGTAATAATCATCATCGTCTGTGATGACGTTATAGTTTTTCTTAGGATATTTTATTTGCTCATGCAGCATATCTATCAGGGTGAGCTTAGCTTTGGTATCTATAAATTTAAGTGTCAGCAGACCGTCTTTTATAACGTAAGCAGATGACCTGTCACGGCGGCTGATTTTTTCAGCCGTGGTCTTGTTCTGCATTTTTAGCTTGAAGCACATATTTCCTCGGCTGTCCTGTGATGATCTTTCTATCTCATCGTAATACAGAGTTACCTTCAGCATATCGCCCATAAGACCTGATTTTTGCAGATGTTCGAGTCTGTCCGTGAATATCCTTGTGTATAGTCTTGTATCACGGGAGAGCGTATAATATCTGTAAAGAAGAACTCCTACAGCAGCGTTTCCCACAGCGACCGCCATAAGCAGAACTTTTATTATCATGACTTTTACTATCACAGCAAGCGCAAATATAATACCTGCCAGTACAAGATTTCTGTACATCTGCTTTGACATTTTACGGTGTTCAGCCAGATCATTCACAGCTTTGGCTTGCTTTTCCGTCCTTGAAAGCTTAGGCGGAAATTCATATATAGGTCTATCGTTCAGTTAAAACACCTCCCATGTATATAATGTAATTGACATCATTGAATATTATAACACAGATGTATTATTTTTGCAACTGAAAAAAAGCTGTACCTTACCTTAATGGAAAAGTACAGCCTTTTATGAAAGAGATCGCTTAGAAATTTACTTTAGCTTTTCACCAAGAGCCTTGCACTTAGCAAGAGCATCATCATCGGGAGTGTTGTTGGCAATAAGTCCCTCACCGTCAACTATCTCAGCGCCTGCAGCCTTAACTCTGTCAGCCCACAGTCTCATCCACTCGCCGTCACCCCAGTCATAAGAACCGAAAAGTGCCAGCTTCTTGCCGCTTATCTTACCCTCTATAGAAGAGAAGAAAGGCTCGAACTCTGTATCCTCAAGCTCCTCTGCACCCATTGCTGGGCAACCCAGAGCCAGTGCATCATATTCGGAAACATCACCGCTGAATTCCGATACTGTAACAGCGCTTACACCTGCACCCTCTGCTACAGCCTTAGCCATAGCTTCTGTGTTGCCTGTGCCGCTCCAATAGATAACTGCTGTCTTCATGATCTTGAAACCTCCGTTTGTTATTTATTATAGTATGGACAAAACAATGTCCGATATACGGTTAGATTTAACTAACTAATATTACTATAACATCATCACCCCCAGTTAGTCAAGGGTGACATATGAAATGGCATGAACAAAAAAGTAAACAGTTGGTAAACTATTCACAACTTAAACGTTCAAGTAATTTTCAAAGTAATATAAAGCGAGCGCAATTTTTGGCGTTTAAAACATATATTGCTATATTTCTTGTTTGATATGCACAATCTTCAATGTCGAAATATGAGCAAGATGACTAATTTGTGGTCATCTTTACTTGTATTTTTAAAATTGCAAAGAAAAATATGGTGATAAACGACGATATTGAATGTAATGTCAACTAATTAATTTGTCGGGACTAAAAAAATTAATCCATATCGCAAAAGAAATTAACTCTGTAGGACGTGAAAAATAAAATGAAAAGTTATATAATTTGTTTGTAAGTTAAATACACAAAAAAATTATAGGGCAGGAGCCCGGAAACGGAGCAGAATTATGGAAATGGTAAAGAAGATACTTGCAGCATCATTCGCAGTTGTTATTGCTTGTTCAGCACTTACCGCCTGCGGTGGTTCTACCGAGAACGATAATGTAAATGCTAAGGCAGCAGCAGTTGAGCCTGCCCAGGAAAATACAGAGGAAGAAGCAGGTTCCTCTACACTTTCTGTACAGACACCTGCTACAGATACTCTTGTAACTCTGAAGTCTAAGGACGGTAAGGAGTTCAATATCACAAAGGATACTGATATAAAGACTGTAATGGATGACACAGGTCTGACAGTAAGCGCAGGCTACATCAACGATGGCGATTTCTGCGGCAGAAATTATGAGTGGCCTTCCAGCGAGGGTTATTCCACTTCTGTTATCATCGAGCTGGCTGATAAGAGCGGCAACATCGTTCCTGTTGAGTTTGAAGCAGGTGCAGATGAGACAATGCAGCAGGTAAAGGCTCTTGATTACAGCAATGGTTATACTATCCACGGTATCAGAGTAACTGCTAACGACAGCGGTATCGGTTACAATCCTGACAGCATGGGTCTTGATTTCAACGGCATCGCACCCGGATACAGATTTACAACTGTAAGAGCAAAGCTGGGCGAGGGTACCGTTAACGATCTTTCTGAGGATGGTTTCGGCCACATCGAGTATGATATGGGCGGTTCTGTTATGAGCGTAAGTTTCATCGACTACAAGGCTAGCGAGATCACAGTTACAGCAAAGTAATTCATCTATAGCATTAAGCTTTCCAATATTGTACTGCACCCACAGTTCACTGTGGGTGTTTTTCTTTTTACTGTGATAAAAAAACACTTTTATATTAAAATGTAAACTTTTTGTTAATCGCTTGAAATCCATTGAGAAATGTGTTAAAATTAAATTTGTAAAATTATATCACATCAAACACTGTGACCGAGAGAGTAAGCAGATAAAGCGTCTTACAGAGAGGACCGCACGTATTTTACGTTGCTGCAAGCGGTTTATCACGTATTCTGCCGAAGTTCACTCGTGAGTGGCTGTGCCGAAGGCTAAGGCTTGTAAGTGCGGACGTTGTGCCTGCGTTATGGGAAAGGGGAATGTTGGTTCCCTAGGGTGGTTAGGTCTTTTATGGCCAGCAAGAACTGTAATGTACCAGTCTTGTCCTGATTTGGACAAGGCTGTTTTTTGTTTCAAAAGGAGGTTTTATGGATCACAGGCTTTGTTTTGATTCCATCCCCGATCAGTTTGATAAATGGAGGATACATTATAGTTCCGAACTTTTTGAGTACCTTATCAGATATGCCGGTATAGGTGAGGGTGTAAAAGTTTTAGAACTTGGTCCCGGTACAGGTCAAGCCACCGACCCGATACTTGATACAGGCTGCGATTACACAGCTATCGAGCTTGGGAAGAATTTTTCGGATATTCTCATGAAAAAGTACGGCACACGTGATAATTACAATCTTATCAATGATGATTTTATAATCCATGATTTTGGTGATGAGCGGTTTGATCTGATATATTCAGCTGCAACTATCCAGTGGCTGCCTGAAAAAATAGCTTTCGGTAAAACATTTGAACTATTGAAAAGCGGTGGGATGCTTGCTATGATGTTCCTGCACGGAGATTATCAGTCTGCTGACCCTGAGCTTTATGCTGATATCCAGAAAGTATATGACAAATATTTCAAGCCACCGACTGATTACAAAGGTGGGTTCATTTACGACAATGCCGTGAATTACGGATTTACCGAGCTTGAAACGAAGTATTTCAAGGGCAGGCGTGAATATACGGCTGATGAGTATATTCAATACATTGGCACTCACAGTGACCATATAACGCTTAAAGAACCCTACAGAACACCTTTCTTTGAAGGTATATATGATGCAGTCAAGGCACATGGCGACAAGATAGTATTTGATGACACTTACATACTGAAAACAGTGCGTAAGCTTTGAATAAAAAAGTAAATTATATTAGGAGGATAAACATGAAAGAACAGTTACAGAGTATCGAAGCACGAGCTAAGGAAGAACTTTCATCTATCAGTGACATTAAGCTGCTGGAAGATTTCCGAGTAAGATATCTCGGAAAGAAAGGTGAGCTTACTGCCATACTCAAGCAGATGGGTAAGCTTTCTGCAGAGGAGAGACCTGTTATCGGTCAGCTTGCCAATAAGGTGAGAGCTGATATCGAGGAAGCTCTCAATGCGAGAAAAGATGATATAAAGAGCAAGGCTGAGGAACTTCGCCTTAAAGCAGAAACACTTGATGTTACGCTTCCCGGAAAGGCTCAGAAGATAGGCAGAGCTCATCCGCTGGATGTTACTCTTGAACAGGTAGAGGAAGTTTTCCTCGGTATGGGATTTGACATCGTTGAAGGCCCGGAGGTAGAGACTGACCATTATTGCTTTGAGGCACTGAATATGCCTAAGCACCACCCTGCAAGAGATACTCAGGATACTTTCTACATAAATGAAAATGTTCTGCTGAGAACACAGACATCATCTGTTCAGATAAGAACTATGGAAAACAGAAAGCCTCCTATCAGAATAATCTCTCCCGGCAGAGTTTACCGTTCTGATGCTGTTGATGCAACACATTCACCGTTGTTCCATCAGATCGAAGGTCTTGTTATCGATAAGGGCATCACAATGGCTGACCTCAAAGGTACACTTGAACTGCTTATGAAGAGACTTTACGGCGAAGAGACAAAGGTCAGATTCAGACCTCATCACTTCCCATATACCGAGCCTTCTGCGGAGGTAGACCTTATGTGCTTCAACTGCCACGGCAAGGGCTGTTCCATGTGTAAGCAGGAAGGCTGGGTAGAGCTGCTTGGTTCTGGTATGGTACACCCCAAGGTGCTTGAAGAATGCGGCATCGACCCCGAGGTTTACAGCGGCTTCGCATTCGGTATCGGTCTTGAAAGAATTACTATGGGACGTTACAGCATAAACGATATGCGTCTTTTGTACGAGAATGATATGAGGTTCTTAGAGCAGTTCTGATGAACTACAGAAAAAACTGGTTCTACAGGCTTTGTCTGAGCGAACTTAAAGTTTGCGCTGCTGCCTTGATACTTTTCGGTATACTTACTGTCGTGGGTATCGTTATTCTTGTTCACGGCATAAATATCCGTGCGATAATGCTTGTCGGTCTATGTGGTATTTTGACGGCGGGCTTGCTGGTGTCGATCATAAGGCGATCTGTTTTCGGACTGACACGGGTGAGAAAACAGCTGAAAAACTTTGGTGATGATCTGCCCTATTTTCTCGGTGATACAGAACCGCAGTGTGCATTCGGCAATTTCTACATCGGTGAAAGATACCTCTGTATCCCTCGTGAATTCCTGCTGATAGATTACAGGGATATAGAAGATGTCGCTATCGAACCGAGATGCAGCAGCGGACAGATAGTCAGCTATGATGCGGTGTTCACCCTTTCTGACAATAGTATCAAAAAGGTGGATATCCTTAAATGGAAAGGACAGGAGAGCGGCTTCGGTGGTTTTATTGCTCTTATCAGATCAAAGGCTGACAGACTTCGCAGAGAAACAGATAAGATCTATTATTGAATTAAAAGATACAGAACTATGGAGACTAAAAAATGAACGATTATAAAAATAACTGGTTCTATAAGGAATGCTCAAAACAAGGCGGAAAGAATATCGTCTTTATCGTTGTGGGCTTGCTGCTGGTTATTGTGGGCATTATGCTCTTTACGGCAGTGATAAGCGTCCTGAATGTCCTGCTGTCACTCTTTGGGATACTGATGATAGCACAGGGAGCAATGTCAATGTTTTCAAGTATGCCAAGACTAAAAGAGCAGATGGAGAGAATGTCCGCAGAAGACTTTGAAAGTCTTGGTGATTTTCCGCCTCAGCCTTATTACTACCACACTTTTTATTTTACCGAGCGTTACCTTTGCGCACCCTCAGCCTATGCGCTGATACGGTATGACAATATAAAGAACTTAACTGCAAATTCAGTAAAGGTCAGTCGTGCGGGTCAGCAAAGCGTATATGTGAAAGTTGAATTCAGCGACGGCAGACCGCCCGTAAATATAAATGTGAAAGACTACGGTACTTTCCAAAAAGAAGCCGCAGTTTTCACAGCGATGATACAACATCATCAGAACAGGTCATAAAATGAAACGGAGGAATAATAAATGGATCTTTCAATGAGATGGCTCGCAGATTATGTTGACTGCGATATGCCTATAAAAGAATTTGTTTCGGGTATAACCCTTTCAGGCTCAAAGGTCGAGTGCTATAACGAGGAGGGTGATTATCTGGAGAACGTTGTTGTCGGTCAGGTAAAGGATATAGTTCCGCACCCTAATTCCGACCATATGTTCATCTGCCAGCTTGATGTCGGAGAGGGCGCACTTGTCCAGATAGTTACAGGCGCACAGAATGTCAAGAAGGACGATTTTGTTCCTGTGGCAAAGCATAAGTCCACTGTTCTCCATGAGGGCAAGACTGTAAAGATAACCAAGGGCAAGCTCAGAGGTGAAGCATCCAACGGTATGCTGTGTTCTCTCGGCGAACTGGGTCTTTCGGTACATGATTTCCCCTATGCTATCGAAGATGGTATATTCATCCTTGGCGATGACTGCGATAAGACTGTAGGCAAGGATATCAGAGAGGCTATCGGATTCAATGATACTACAGTTGAATTTGAGATAACTTCCAATCGTCCTGATTGTATGTCCGTTATCGGTCTTGCAAGAGAGACTGCGGCAACTTTTGATAAGCAGCTGAAGATCAAAACTCCCGAATTTAAGGGTGTTGATGGCAACATCAATGATATGCTGAAGGTAAAGATCCACAATACTGATCTTTGCAAGAGATATATCGGTGCTATCGTCAAGAATGTAAAGATCGGACCTTCTCCCAGATGGATGAGGGAGAGACTTCGTGCAAGCGGTGTTCGTCCTATCAATAATTTTGTTGATATAACAAACTATGTTATGCTTGAATACGGCAGACCTATGCACGCATTTGACCTTAGATATGTTGAGGGTGCTGAGATCAATGTACGTAATGCTAAAGCCGGTGAGAAGATAACTACTCTTGACGGCATTGAGAGAGAACTCTCTGAGGAAATGCTGGTCATAGCTGATGCTAAGAAGCCTGTTGCAGTTGCAGGTGTTATGGGCGGCGAGTACAGCGGTATCATGGATGATACAACAACAGTCGTATTTGAGTCTGCTTGCTTTGACGGTGCAAGCATTGCTACCACAGCTAAGAAACTTCGTATGAGAACAGATGCATCTTCCAGATATGATAAGGGACTTGATCCTCATGAATGCTATGAAGCTCTTATGAGAGCTTGTCAGCTGGTCGAAGAACTGGGTGCAGGTGAAGTCGTAAAGACTGTCATTGATGAGAATTACCAGAGCGAGACACCTCCCTCTGTAGAATTCAGCGCTGAATGGATAAATAATTTCCTAGGCACTGATATACCCGAAGCTGAAATGATAAAGATACTTGAGAAACTTGAATTCACTGTTAAGGACGGCAGAGTTTATGCGCCCTGGTTCAGAGTTGATATCGGCTGCAAGGCTGATATAGCCGAGGAAGTTGCAAGGATCTATGGCTATAACAGCATACCCGATACTATCATCAGAGGTGTAGCTCAGGCACAGAGAACTCCTAAGCAGAATTATGAGAAACAGGTAAAGAATGCGATGATTGCTATGGGTCTTAATGAGATCGAAACATTCTCTTTCATCTCACCCAAGTATTTCGATAAGATCGCTCTTCCTGCTGATTCTAAGCTGAGAAATACTGTTACCATCATGAATCCTCTCGGTGAAGACACCAGTGTTATGAGAACAACTATCATTCCTTCTGTACTGGAAGTTGTTGCAAGAAATTACAGCTATCGCAACCCTGAGTGCTATGTTTTCGAGATGGGTAATGAGTATATCCCTGTTGAAGGCGAAGTTCTTCCTGCAGAACCTGTAAGACTGGGCATCGGTTTCTACGATACAACTGACAGCGTGGATTTCTATACCATCAAGGGTATGGTAGAGGGGCTGATGAGAAATGTCGGTGCTGAAGAAGTTGAGTATGAAAGACCTGATGAAAGCTGTGCTTTTGAAGAGGTTTCTGCATTCCATCCCGGAAGATGTGCTGTCATCAAGATCGGCGATACTCAGGTGGGCATCATGGGCGAGCTTCATCCAAAGGTAATGGAAAACTATGGTATCGAAGCCAGAACTTATGTGGCTAAGATAAATATTCCCGAACTGATGGAGCTTTCCAACAGCGTTAAGACATATAAGCCTCTGCCTAAGTTCCCCGCAACTACAAGAGACCTGTCTGTTGTATGTGATGAGGATATACCTGCGGCTTCACTTGAAAAAGCTATCCGCAAGGCTGTTGGCGGCATACTTGAAAATGTTTCTCTGTTCGATGTATACAGAGGTGAGCAGATAGAGTCGGGCAAAAAGTCTGTATCCTATTCTATTTCCATGAGATCACTGGAAGGCACGCTTACCGATGAACAGGCTGATAAGGCTATGGAGAAGGCTATCAAGGAACTTAGCGCACTGGGTGCAGAGCTCAGATAAATTTTAAATTATAAAATTTTTGTTACGAAATTTGTGCAAAACTAATAAAATTCAGCTTACCCCTTGTTATTTTACAAAAAATAGAGTATAATAGAGTAAAGAACGATCAGCAAGGAGTTGAGCTTTTATGAATGATAGGACTATGGAATTTTCTTTGCAGCGTGATAAAGAGACTGAACTCAAGAAAACCCTGACAGAGGTCTATGATGCGCTTAAGGAAAAAGGCTATAACCCCGTTAACCAGATCGTAGGTTACATCCTTTCGGAGGATCCCACCTACATAACGACTTATAATAATGCAAGGAGCCTGATACGTCATATTGACAGAGATGAGCTGCTCCAGGTGCTTGTTAAGAATTATTTGCAGGAATGATCCATGGCGGGGAACTGCGTGATATAGAAGTATCATGAGGGACGGAAGAATATTCCGTCCCTTTTCATGTATCAGAGCCTCATTTTTGTTTACAATAGAAGTGAGGAGGAATGCATGATGAAAAAGATAACTTATTTATTTCTGACAGCTTGTGTGTGTTCAGCTTTTCTGACTTCATGCGGAAACGGCATGGAGAATTCAGACAGCACAGCCTCGTCTGCTGCGGTCGAACCTGTGGTTGCAGATGTAGCTTCACTATCGAAAGAATCACACGGTTACGGGCAGGGCGTACAGACAGATGAACAAAACAGAACGCTCGGTGCACTGGACTTTAACAAAGAGTTCGGTAAATACAACGCAATGGCGATAAGTGAAGATACTGAAAATATCACCTTGACTTTCGACCAAGGCTACGAGAACGGGTATACTTCAAAGATACTTGATACGCTGAAAGAGAAAAATGTAAAAGCGACTTTCTTTCTGGTACAGGATTATGCCGAACGAAATCCCGAGCTTGTTCAGCGTATGATAGATGAGGGTCACAGGATAGGCAACCACTCGGTGCATCATTATTCTATGCCGACTCTTTCCGAGCAGACTTGCCGTGATGAAATAATGGGACTTCATCAGTATATCAAGGAGAATTACGGGGTCAATATGACACAGTTTCGTCCGCCTATGGGCGAATATTCGGAGCAAAGTCTTGCGCTGACAGATGAATGCGGATATAAAACTGTTTTGTGGAGTTTTGCCTATGCTGACTGGAATGTTGATGACCAGCCCGAACCCTCCGGGGCGCTGGATAAGCTTATTTCAGCAGCACACCCGGGAGCGGTCTATCTGCTTCACTCTGTATCTTCGACAAATGCGCAGATACTTGGTGATATGATAGACGGGATAAGAGCAAAGGGCTTTGAATTCAACTGATAATTATGATCTATTGACCGTACTGCCGATGTGATGGTGGTGCGGTCGCAGTTTTTCTTGACTAACCGTTTTTCTGATGTTATAATTAACTTAGCTGTCAGATAATTGTTTACGGAGGTAGATCATATGAAAGTTATTATGCTGAACGGTAGTCCGAAATCTAACGGAAATACTGCGATTTCTCTGGCTGAAATGGGAAAGATATTTGATGCAGAGGGCATCGAATATGAAGTGATACAGGTCGGCAATAAAAACGTCAGAGGCTGCATAGGCTGCGGAAGATGCGGTGAACTCGGAAAATGTGTATTTGATGATGTTGTTAATGAGATAACCGCTAAACTTCGTGATGCTGACGGACTTGTGGTCGCTTCTCCCGTTTATTATGCATCTGCAAACGGTACACTTATCTCATGTCTCGACAGAGTTTTCTACAGCATAAATGCCGATCTGAGGATGAAGGTAGGTGCATCTGTTGCTGTTGCAAGACGAGGCGGATGTTCTGCAACTTTTGATGTGCTCAATAAGTATTTTACTATATCGGGTATGCCCGTGGCATCATCACAGTATTGGAACAGTGTACATGGTGCTGCACCTGGGCAGGCTGTGCAGGATGATGAGGGACTTCAGACCATGCGTACTCTTGCAAGGAATATGGTGTTCCTTATGAAGTCCATTGAGCTGGGTAAGAAGTCATTCGGTCTGCCTGATACAGAAGACCACGTATTTACGAACTTTATTCGATGACCCGGAGGGGCTGTGTCAATATGATACAGTCCCTTTTTGTATGTCGTTTTTAACAATCAGCCTGAATGGTTTTCGTTTAAATTGCCTAACAAAGTATCAGAGGATATATATAAAATAACGAAATGAAGTCAAAAGAATGAATAACTATTGACTTTTGAACTGCCGATGGGGTATAATATAAATGTATAATTTTGCCTTAAAAAAGGTGTATATCAAATGATGGACAGAGTCGTAAAAATGTGATTTTATGATTGTGTCACGAAGGAATTGTCAGGATGTTTGAGCATAAGAAAATTACGGGTCTTGATGATTATTTCAAAGAGCTGAATGCAAGATCCGATAAAGGAGTATATTTCTACCGTATCTGCGGATTTAATGAGCAGGTCGGGGAGTTTATTAAAAAATATTATGAAGCAGCCAGGACAGGCGGCGTTATTATCGAGGGCAGGATACCTAATCCCGATAATAAAAATCTGGAATATTATGAGGAAATAATGGGCATGGAATTTAAGTTGGATCTTAAATTCATAACTCAGAGCCTGAAAAAATGGCTGCCCAGAATGAGCGAATATCAGCTGCAAACTGTTTCGGGCTCGATATATAATACTTTAAGCACACTTCGCCTTCAGGGCAAGAATGATAATATGCTGAAAAACTGCTATATCAAATTCATGTGCTGGCTGTATTATAAATTTGAGAGAGTAACAAGTCAGCTTGGTGCCAATAAAGTACCTAAGATATTGTATGAGGGCGAGATAAGCAACTATGAGCTTTTGCTTATCACCGTGCTTTCAAATGCAGGATGCGATGTTGTACTTTTACAGTATAAGGGCGACGATGCATACCTTAAACTTGATCCACGGTCTGAGGTTTCTCTTAAACTCGATATCGCAGGGCTTGGGGCTTTCCCGCAGGGTTATAGCCTTAAAACTATGAGAGAAAAACAGCAGGCTGAGACCAATAAGCAGCGTATGTACGGTCCGCCTCCGAAATTTTCGCCGTGCACCAATATGTGGATAGACGGCGACGGGTTGAACGACTATAAGCGCCCTGTAAATTCCAGGGGCAGCGAGCCGGATAAGTTTTACAATGTATATTCAAGGATAACAGGCGTTTGGGATAAAATGACATATCTCAACGATTTGTATCAGATGCAGCTTGAACTGAAAAAAAGCGGAAGACGGGTCGTGATAGTGGATGCTAATATACCGCTGCCTACTCCCGACGAGATAAACAATGTTCCTAGAAAGTATTATAATCGTCCCGATCAGATGATAGCCGATCTGGCGATGCAGATACATTACGGAAATAATATCGAGCTGCAAAGAGTAATGGTAAAAAGCTTTGTTGATATAATGCTTGAAGAGGAGACCAAAGAAAACGGTAACCTTAACAAGCTGACAAATAAAGCAGTTTACCTGATATGCTGGCTCAAAAGATATATGGCACAGCTGTTTTCAAACTGGCGTATGCCCGAGATAGGCTGTTTCATATATATGGGCGGCTGCCGCAATGAGAATGAAGCAATGTTCATCAGGTTTCTCTCAAAGATGCCTGTGGATATTTTGATACTTGTACCCGATCTTAATGGTGCTAAATGCTGTTTGCAGGATAAGCTTTTGTACGATCAGGAGTGTGTGGAGACTTTGTCTGTTACAAAATTCCCGACGGAGAATGCACAGCTGCAGATGGGTACGCTTGCATACCACGCTGAACGTGAGCTTGATACTCTGATGTATCAGGATTCGGGCATATACCGCAACAGGCAGTATTCTAAGGCTAATGCCCTTACGCTGAAGACTATGTATGAAGAGATAGCTATCCTCTGGAAGGAGGAGCTTAAATACAGACCAAATTTCAGTACGGTCGATGATGTGGTGAATATGCCTGTGCTCTTTGCTAAGGTCTCTGGCGTAAAAGACGGCGACCTTGAACAGTATTGGGGAAGTATCAAAGAATTGCTCACCCCAGATACATTCCTGATAACGCAGGCACCGTATATCAGTTCAGAGAGTTACAACGCAATGAAAAGCTACAGCACAGAATTCTTGAAAAGGGGAGTGCTGCAGCGCAGAGTCATCAAAAATCACCCGGGTTATCGTTACGGTTTCCTAAGAGATGAGATACAGGAGCATATGCTTGATAAGCTGCAGCTGCTCATTGACAGCCGTATGATAAAGGGAACTTTTGAAAACGGTACGGAATATACCATCGTTGCGACCATAATGAACCTGAATATGGATATGGTCAGGAAGATACAGAGTTTTGACTTCACTAAATCAAATCCGAAACTTATATATATAAATTCGGGTGAGAGAGTGATCTCGCTGGAGGACTCCATAATCACAGCTTTCCTCAATCTGGTAGGTTTTGATGTGGTGTTCTTCGTACCCACAGGTTATCAGAGCGTTGAGAAGCATTTCAACACATTGATAATGGAAGAGCATCAGATAGGGCAGTATATTTACGATCTTAATGTACCCGATCTGAGAAGATTTGTAGTAAAGAAACAGCCAACATCATGGCGAGATAAAATATTTAAGAGAGGTAAATGATCATGGGATTGGATTTCAGTAAATCTGCCGCACCTCAGGCTGCGGCAACACCGACAACAAACGCAGTACCTACAGCAACAGCTTCACCTGCAATGCAGGATACGGAGCTTGCTGTGGTAGAAAAGTACGACATCGTAGCTGACAGACAGCAGATGACCAATGAACTGGTCAATTCTGCTGAAGTCGATGCGCTGGTAAGCACGATCGAACTTGATAACCTTGATACTATCGTATCCTTCGGAGCAGAGGCTGCCGATGAGATCGCCAAGGCTTCCGATCAGGTGCTCAACAGCATGAATATGTCGCAGATCGACGAAACAAGTCAGCTTATGGCTACACTTGCAAACATCATGTCCAAGTTCGATATAGATGAAGTAAAGGACGACCCTTCCTTCTTCTCGAAACTTTTTGGAAATATGCGCAAGCAGCTGGATAAGATACTTTCAAAGTATCATACTATGGGCGATGAGGTAGATAAGATCTACGTTCAGCTGAGAAAGTATGAGGATGAGATCAAGCAGTCCAACAGAAAGCTCAATACTATGTTTGAGGCTAATGTAAACTTCTATCATGATCTTGTAAAGTATATCCTTGCAGGCGAACAGGGCTGCCGTGAGCTTGAAGCATACATCGCACAGAAGCAGGAAGAACTGGACAGAACAGGCGATAATGCTATACAGTTCGAGCTTCAGTCGCTCAATCAGGCTCTGCTCATGCTTGAACAGAGAGTACAGGATCTGAGAACTGCCGAGAATGTTGCAATGCAGTCTATACCTATGCTCAAGACAATGGAGTTCTCTAACTACAATCTGGTCAGAAAGATAAACTCTGCATTCATCATCACTCTGCCTGTATTCAAGCAGGCGCTGGCACAGGCTATACTCCTCAAGAGACAGAGGATACAGGCTGAGTCCATGGCAGCACTTGATCAGAAGACTAATGAACTGCTCATAAAGAATGCGCATAATACAGTTGAGCAGTCCAAGATGACAGCAAGACTTGCATCGGGAAGCTCCATACAGATCGAGACCCTCGAGAATACATGGAAGACTATCATGAGCGGTATCGAGGAGACCAGAGGTATCGAGGCAGAAGCAAGAAAGAAGCGTGCTGAGGATAAGGTAAGGCTTGAAGCTATCAAACAGGATTTCAAGGCTCATTATGATGTCCCCAGACAGGACAGAAGATAAATCGCAACTATCCGTTGCGGAATTTCCACTTGTTGTCGCTGGACAAGCATCGACTTGTCTGCTATAATAAGTATCACAGAGAAAGAAACAGGTATAAAAATACCTGAATAGGTCGAAAGACCAAGATGATAAAAAAGGAGGAGCATATTATGCCGATCAATCTTAGTAAAGGACAGAAAGTAAGTCTGACAAAGGACAACCCCAGCCTGAAGAACATTATGGTAGGTCTCGGTTGGGACATTAACGCATTTGACTCGGGCACAGATTTTGACTTGGACACAGCTGCGTTCATGGTGGATGACAGCGGAAGATGTCCCAGCGAGAAAGAATTCATTTTCTATGGTAATCTGGAGCACAGCAGCGGTTCTGTAAAGCATATGGGTGATAACCTGACAGGCGGCGGTGATGGCGATGATGAGCAGATCATAATCGACCTGAGCCTTATCCCTCAGAATATCTCCAAGATAGCTTTCACGGTTACTATATATGATGCTGACAACAGAAGACAGAATTTCGGTCAGGTATCAAATTCTTTCGTTCGTATCGTTGACCAGACAACAGGTCAGGAAATGATAAGATACGATCTCGGTGAGGATTTCTCGATCGAAACAGCTATCGTTGTTGGCGAGCTTTACAGAAACGGTGCAGAGTGGAAGTTCAATGCTATAGGCAGTGGCTTCCAGGGCGGTCTCGCAGCTCTCTGCGGACATTATGGAATAGATGCTGAATAAGGAGTGATCGTATATGTCGATCAGTTTGCAAAAAGGACAGAAGGTCAGCCTTTCCAAGGAAAGTGCAGGTCTTTCAAAAGTTATCATAGGTCTTGGCTGGGATGAAGCAGTTAATAATGCTCAGCAGCCCAAGCAGGGCGGAGGATTTTTCTCGAATATCTTCGGCTCCGGCAATACGAGCGGCGGTATGCAGAGCATTGGCGGCGATACCATCGACTGTGATGCATCGGCTTTCATGCTGCAGAACGGCAGACTTGTAAATAAGGCGGATATCGTTTATTATGGCAATCTTCGCCATAATTCAGGCACAGTCGTTCATATGGGCGATAACCTGACAGGTGCAGGCGAGGGCGATGACGAGCAGCTCGTTGTTGATCTCGGACAGGTGCCTGCGCAGTATGACAGAATAGTCGTTACTGTTAACATCTACCATGCTATGCAGAAAAATCAGCACTTCGGCATGATCCGAAATGCTTTTATCAGGCTGGTTGATGCTAGAAATAATCAGGAGATCTGCAGGTATAATCTGACTGATGATTACCCGGGAATAACAGCAATGGTATTCGGTGAGATATATCGTCACGGCAATGAGTGGAAGTTCAATGCTATCGGTCAGGGTACTAATGACGGAAGTATATCCGACCTTGCCAAGAGATATACCGGCGGAGTTAAAGAAGGCGTTTAAAAACGTTTATAGGAAATGCAGCAGAGCGTTAAAGATCTCTGCTGCTGCTCCGTAAAGAAGATGGTGAGAGGAGATTGAGATACGAGGGTCTGCTTTGTGTCTCTTATACCAATTTCAGATCGGCTTTTCGGCGGTATAAGATTCGTTGAGATGATCGAACTGAGATTGGTATATTTTTCTGACTTTTGTAAGGGAGTTTAAAATTATGGAATTTAAAGGATTGACCTCTAAACAGGTCGAGGAATCTCGTGCTAAAAACGGCACTAATGCCATTCCTGAAGCCGAACCTACCACGTTTCTGAAGGAATTTCTGGAAACCTTCAGCGACCCGATGATCAAGATACTGCTGGCTATCGCAGCGCTTATGATAGTAATGGCGATCTTTAAGCTGGCAGAACCCTATGAGCCTATCGGTACTATCGTAGCTGTTCTGATCGTTGCTTTTGTTTCTGCAAAAACAAATGTTGCAAGCGACCAGAAGTATATCGAGCTTAAAGAAAGTGCTGAAAAGGATAAGTGTAAAGCTATCCGTGACGGCAATACAAATGTTATCGAGGTCGATGATGTTGTTCAGGATGACCTTATACTTCTCCAGTCAGGTGATAAGATACCTGCGGACGGTATACTGGTCCACGGAAATATCAAAGTCGATAACTCCGCACTTAACGGTGAGGCTGAAGAATGCAAGAAAACAGCTGCTCCAGACGGCTTTGAGATGCCCACTGATATCACGGGCGATACCTTCGTTGATGAGCACTCACTGTTCAGAGGTGCTGTCTGTATCGACGGCGAGGGCTATCTCGCCGTAAAAAATGTTGGTCTCAAGACCATGATGGGTAAAATGGCAGAGGAAATGAATGAGGATGAACCTGATTCACCTCTGAAAGTAAAGCTTGCTAAGCTGGCTAACCAGATCTCTATATTTGGTTACGTTTCTGCTATCATAATAGCTATCGTTTATATAATTTACTTCATTGTTAAGGCAGGCGGTCCTTCCGATTTCTTTGCGATGGGTGCAACAGAAGTTATCAAGAAGATCGTTGACGGTGTTTCTATAGCTATACTGATCGTTGTATGTGCAGTTCCCGAGGGTCTGCCGCTGATGATCTCGCTGGTACTGATGCAGAACACCAGCAAGATGCTTGACCATAACGTGCTTGTTCGTAAGGCTGTCGGTATCGAGACAGCAGGTTCGCTGAACGTGCTGTTCAGTGATAAGACTGGTACTATCACAAAGGGTAAGCTGGAAGTTGTTGAGTTCTTCACAGCTGACGGCAATGTTATCCCCATGGAAGAGCTTGCTTCTCATAATGAAGTCAAGACAATGCTCGATATAGCTATCGGTAAGAATACACAGTCGCTGTTCGATGGCAACCATAATGTTATCGGCGGTAACTTTACAGACCAGGCACTGATGCATTTTATCGGTGAGGCAGATTTCAATGCACTGAAAGAAAACACTCAGTATGAAGTAACAACATATCAGGGCTTCAATTCTGCTAATAAGTTCAGCCAGTCCAGGATCGACAATCTGGGCAAGACCTTCTATAAGGGTGCTCCCGAAAGACTTCTGGCTAAGGCTACAAAGTACCTTGACGCTGATGGTCAGATCAAGGATATCGATATGGATGTTCTCAACGCAAAGATCGATGCACTGGCTAACAAGGCAATGCGT
The DNA here is from genome assembly GCA_902788785.1 of uncultured Ruminococcus sp. Lineage (GTDB taxonomy): Bacteria > Bacillota > Clostridia > Oscillospirales > Ruminococcaceae > Hominimerdicola. The sequence continues at coordinate 200,031 of CADALT010000001.1, read as the reverse complement.
GTTCTTTCCTTCGGTTATTCCGAGAAGCCTATGGTCGAAAATCAGATCAACGACGACGTTGTTATCATTGGTTTGGTAGGTATCCGTGATGATGTCCGTGCAGAAGCTAAGGACGCTATCAAGGAAGTTCAGGACGCAGGCATTCAGGTCGTAATGATAACAGGTGACCGTCTTGAAACTGCAAAGGCTATTGCTAAGGATGCAGGACTTATCAGAAGTGATGAAGATATCGCTCTTTCTTCTGCTGAACTCAATCAGATGTCTGATGACGAGGTCAAGAAGATCGTTGGTAATATCAGAGTTATCGCAAGAGCTCTGCCTACAGATAAATCCAGAATGGTAAGACTCTGTCAGGAAATGAATCTTGTTGTTGGTATGACAGGTGACGGAGTAAACGACAGCCCTGCACTTAAAAAGGCTGATGTAGGCTTTGCAATGGGCAGTGGTACAGAAGCTGCTAAGGAAGCAGGCGAGATCGTTATCCTCGATGATAACTTCAAGTCCATCAAGGACGCTATCCTTTACGGCAGAACCATTTACCATAATATTTTGAAGTTCTGTAAGTTCCAGCTGGTCATCAACGTTGCAGCAGTTCTTATCTCTGCTCTTGGACCTTTCTTCGGTATCGAAGAACCCTTGAAGGTAACACACCTGCTGTTCGTTAACCTTGTAATGGACGGTCTGGGTGCTATAATGCTGGGTAATGAGCCTGCACTTGAAAAGTATATGCTCGAAAAGCCCAGAAGAAGAGACGAAAGCATTATCAGTAAGCCTATGGCTATACAGATCGGTGTTATGGGTGCTTGGCTCACTCTGATGAGCTTCCTGTACTTCCTGATCCCTGCAGCAGGTCACAGCATGGGCGATGTTATGAAGGATCTTTCAAATGGTCTGCTTTGTCAGAGTCTTTTTGACGGAAACATTGAAAAGCTCAAAACAGGATATTTCGTACTGTTCATTCTCAGCGCACTGGCTAACGGCTTTAACGTTAGAGATGAAAAGTTCGGTATATTCAAGGGACTTGACCTTAATCCCGGTTTCCTGAGAGTTATGTGTGCTATTATCGCAGTACAGGCAGTTATCGTAAACTGCGGACTGATCCCTCTCAAGTTCTTTGGCTGGATCGGTAAGATGTTCAGCTGTGAGCCCTTTGGCATTACTGGCTGGCTGATAGTTCTTCTGATGGCACTTACTATGATACCTGTTGATATGATAAGAAAGGCTGTTACTAATTCTGTAAGCGGCAAGTAAGTTCTCAGAGAACACACTATAATACGATCAATAAAATACGACTCACTTTCGTAATGGGGATGAGCCGTATTTTAGATGGTCGATATGCGTCGGTTTTGCTGGCGCAGCTGAACGTTTCGCAGCGGAACGCTCAGCTGCATCAATAAAACATGGTTCATATGAAAGGTTGACAAAATATGGAAAGAGAAATAGTTAAAGATAAAAACAGTTCCGTTATCGCTGCTATGAATCTTAATGAGATAAATCTTGATGAGGGTTCGTGCGCAGCATGGAGTGAGAGTTATTACGGAGAGCAGACCTACAGCGAAGAACAACTGCTTAAACTGGCAAAGCGTTTTCATAATACAAAGCGTACCTATCTGCTGGTAGACCCTTTACAGGGCAAGCATATTCCTGTAAGCCCTAATGAGTGCCTGAGAATGTTAAGGACTCTGGGTACTATGCTTTCAGATGAATTTCCGTCTGCAAAGCTTGTGGTCGGTTTTGCTGAAACTGCCACTGCTGTAGGCGCTGCTGTTGCTGAATGTATGGGCAGAGACTGCCGCTATTACCAGACTACCAGAGAAGATGTGGAAGGTGTGGATAGCTGGGTAGAGTTTCTTGAAGAGCATAGCCATGCAGCCGAGCAGAAGCTTGCAGCTGACAAGTTTGCAGCAGATCTTGATGCCACGGATACAGTTATATTTGTTGATGATGAGCTATCCACAGGCAAGACCCTTAATAATATGATCGACAGGCTCATTACATTTTTCCCTCAGCTTGCAAATAAGCATATTGTTGCAGCGTCCATAATTAACCGTATGAGCGACGAGAATATTGCAGCATTTGCTAAAAGAGGTATCGCTTGCAGACAGCTCCTGAAACTTGAAAATATCAATTACACCGAGGTCGTAGCACCTATGGTCATCAGAGGTGCTTCCGAGCTGCCTGAAATAAATACTGCCGATACATTAAGCGCTGTGAACTTCATAAGAGCCGAGGATTATGCATCACCCCGAACAGGTGTCAGGATAGGGGAGTACATCGAAAATATCCTCACAAGACATGATCGTGTTATCTCGAACGATAAAAGGATGATACCATCGGGCAGGCGTCTTGCTGTTATCGGTACGGAAGAGTGTATGTACCCGGGACTTATCATTGCGGAACAGTACGAGAACAGCGGTGCTTATGCATCGGTCAGATTTCATGCGACTACACGCAGTCCCATTGGTATCTGTGAGGACGAGGATTATCCTGTAACTAACGGATATAAGCTTAAAAGCTTTTATGAAAAGGATAGACAGACTTTTCTTTACGATCTGGCAGAATACGACAGCGTATTGATAGTTACTGACTCTGCTCCCGAAAACATGGAAGCTGTTCAGGAACTTGCAGGTCTGTTCAGATATTATGGCTGTAGTGAAGTTATTGTGGAGAGGGTCTGACAGATGTTTGGTTCGTATAAAGAAAATGATGTTACTATACTGCTTAAAGATATCACAGGTATGGTGCAGCCGCAAAGCACAGAAGAACGTGAAAAGCTGATACAGGGCGGCAGGCATTACTGTGAGATGCTGCCCATTGAATATGAGCCATCGGAAAAGTATATGGAAAGCTTTTACGATGCCTTGGGTCTTTACAGTAAAATGACAGCCGATGCAGTCGCTAAGCTGGCACAGCTTATATATAAGGATAAAGGTGAGAATGCGGTACTTGTTTCTCTTGCAAGGGCAGGAACGTCCATAGGTGTACTTTTAAAGCATTATATGGATAGAAAGTATAATATGGATACTGCGCATTATACTATTTCGATCATCAGAGGACGTGGTATAGATAAGAATGCCATGAACTATATTCTTAAAAGGCATTCACCGAAGGATATACAGTTCATTGACGGCTGGACAGGAAAGGGTGCTATCACTCGTCAGCTGGAGGAAGCTATGAAAGACTATCCTGATGTAAGCGCTGGTCTGGGAGTGTTATCCGACCCTGCATTCATTTCGGAAAAGTGCGGTACCCACGACGATTTCCTGATCGCCAGCAGTTGTCTTAATTCTACCGTATCGGGACTTTTAAGCAGAACTTTCCTGAGAAGTGATATAATTGGAAATAATGATTTCCATGGTGCGGTATTCTATAAAGAACTGGCACATAAAGATCTTACATACAAATTTATTGATACTGTTGAGGCTGAGTTTGATCTTGCAGACTTTGATCTGTCAGATAATACTGTACAAACATCAGCTGATGCTATGGAGGAGGTCAAGAAGATCTGCCGTGAATTTGATATTGCGGATATAAACCTGGTAAAGCCCAGCATAGGCGAAGCTACAAGGGTACTGCTGCGGCGTATGCCCTGGAAGATGCTGGTACACAGTCTTGATGACAACGAGCATCTGGGGCATCTGTACAGGCTTGCAGAGGAAAAGGGCTGTGAACTGGTAGAATATCCTTTGAAGCATTACAGAGCCTGCGGACTTATCAAATCAATGGCGGATAACTGATATGAGCAAGATTTTACTGGCAAGCGACCTTGATAATACTTTGATACATTCTTATAAACACAAACGTGACGGTGATATGTGCGTTGAACTTCTTAACGGTGAACAGCAAGGCTTTATGAGCAAAAAGGTCTATGATAAGCTTTCCGCTCTGCCTGATAATGTTGAACTTGTGCCGTTGACCACACGTTCGGTTGAACAGTTTGAGAGAATAAAGCTGCCTGATGGCTGCTACAGAAGAGCTATTACCACGAACGGTGCATTGCTGTTTGAGAACGGTGTACAGGATACATCATGGCGTGAGAAAAATCTTCGCTACGCTGCAGAATTGATGCCACTTATGAAAAAGCTTCGTGCTGAGTTGTCGGATGACCCACAGCTTAATGTGGTAAGGATAGTCGATGAGATGTATCTCTACATTTCATGTGCCGACAGTTCCTTAGTCGATAGTTATATGAAACGTTTTGAGCATATAACAGAACTGGATGTAATGGCTTCGGGACGTAAGATTTACTTCCTGCCGCCTAAAATAAACAAAGGCAAAGCCCTGCAAAGATTGACCGAGCATGAAGAGCATTCGCTGATAGCTGCCGCAGGTGACAGCACAATTGATCTGCCTATGCTGGAAATAGCAGATCATGCGATCATTCCTCGGGAGTTAGATGGGCTGCTGAAAAATCCTAACCGCAGTGTTTATCGTGGCGATGGTGATTTTGCCGAATTTGTCATTGAAGTTTTAGGCGAATTGCTCAACAGATAAAAATTCCCCTTATGTCGGAAAATTGATCTGACATAAGGGGATAATTTTATTTATATGGTTCAGAAGATCTGACCTCGTTATCTGACAAGCTGTCCGCCGCAAACAGTACAGAATTTTCCTGCCTGAAAGATCTTACCGCAGGCTGAACAATGCAAAGGCTGTTCACCTGCAGGTGCGGCTGTTTCGGCAGGTACAAGTGTCGTTCCGCATACGGTGCAGAACTTGCCCTTCTCAAACAGTTTTCCGCACGTAGGGCAGATCAGACCGGTAGAATTTGCAGTAGTTTCAGCTTGTGGGATATTAGCAGAGCTAGTTGGCGATACAACAGCAGGAGATGGCTGAGGAGCCGCCTGTGAAGGTTCTGATGTTTCCGCTGTGCCCATTGGCTTTAATGAACCGCCGCAGCTTGTACAGAACTTGCCTTTATCATGTATTTTACCGCACTCGGTGCACTGTAATTTAGTCGTGTTCTCCCGGGCAACCGTCTCGGTTATCGTGGCAGTCTGAGCTGCAAATTCATTCTGTGTCGGGTCATCTATAGGCTTTAGCATACCGCCGCAGCTCGTACAGAACTTGCCTTTGTCATGTATTTTACCACAGTCAACGCATTGAAGTTTAGCGGCATTATCCTGGCTTTGTGCAGGTGCAGCGACAGGCTCGGGTTGAGGAATAGCTTGTGATGCAGTTTTCATTTCGTTAACGGCTTCACCTATCGGTCGCAATGCTCCTCCGCAGCTTGTACAGAACTTACCCTTGTCATGTATTTTGCCGCAGTCAACGCATTGAAGTTTAGTTGGGTTATTCTGAACTTGCACAGTAGGCTGCGCTTGTACAGGTTCTGTTACAGTAAAAGCCGATGCCTGAGATACAGTATTATCATTTTTCAGAGGCATTCCGCAATAAATACAAAAATTGCCCTTATTGGACATTTTTCCACAGATCGGACATTCTATACTCTGATCGGATATCACGTCTGTTTTAATTGTAAAGAACTGTGACAGTTCACTTCCGCAATCCACACAGAATTTTCCACGGCGCATTGTTTTACCGCATTTATTGCATATCAGCATAGCTCCTCCGTTCCCGACATCGCAAATAAAGTGTCGTACAAAATAATTAAACCAAAAATTCATTTTTAGGTTACTTTTATTATAATATTATTTTGACTGAATGTCAAGTGATTTTTCTAATTAAAAAAATGACCGTCCCGATATCATGTACCGAGACGGTCTGCTTCTATAAAACTATACTTCGCAAAATGCTATATCATTTTGATCCAGTTTATGATCTTCATTGCATCTGCAATGTTTATATCTCCGCTGGAGTCAACGTCAGCCAGCTTGGCAGCATTTGCAGATAATGCTTTTTTGCCGGATATATGGCCGATTATCATGACTGCATCCGTGACATTTACCGAACCGTCACTGTTAAGATCATAGTTGACAGTAACGACTTCTTTCTTATCATTGTCAGAATTATTTGTGCTTTGCTGAGGTCCTTCAGATTTTTTCTGTTCTTTCTCAACATTCTGCTTAGGCTCTTCTGTCTTTATTTTTTCAACGTTTATGGTGTAGACTCTGCTTGTGCCGCCTGCGGAAGTACAAGTAACAGAGAAGCTGTTTGTTCCGTTTGAAAGCTCATAGGAACCTATTCCTGTTACAGAAGCATCACCGCTGAAAGAAGATGCATTTATAACGATGGAATCAGCTGTAGTCTGTGCTGTATAAGCCTGAGTGTACTTGTTAAAAGCAGGGGAGAGTTCTGTACCTGAAACAGAAAGATTGCTCAAATAATCATTGCTGTCTCTTGTAGCACCCGGTTTCAGACAATTCTCTTCAGGCATATTGTCATATACAGGTATCTTGAATTCGATAGCACTGTTAAGAACTTCGCTGCTGTAAGCGTTTATCATGCCTGATGCTTCATTAGCCTGTCCGAATACGCAAGTCATGTACTGATGAGCAAAATAACCGTTGCCGCCGTCAGTCATATCGAACTTCTGGAGATAGAGAGTATCCTGCTCCTTATTGATATAACCCTTGCCAAGGAAGATCGAACCGCCGATTATCGACTTATACTGGTTTGTCCAGGGAAGCATATATGCGCCGCCCTCGGTAGCTGCATATCGAGCTGCCATTTCACCAGCTGTCAGTGTTGCGGTTGCGAAAGCCTGTACATCAAAGAAATTGAAATAATTCTCATATCCCGAAACTGTACCCAGCGACTGAGGTGCACCGTATGTGCCCTGCTCGTTGCGGCATCTTGAAGCAAGATGATAAGGTGAAACGTCAGATTCTTTTGCAGCATCCATAAATGTCTGTGCATAGGAAAGTGTCTCGCCTGTATCGGGACATGTGTAATATCCGTCCATGAATGAACCCTTGAGGATAGCTTCAACTCCGTCGATGGTCTGTATCGATGGATCGTAAGATAAATTCTCGAACATGAATATGTACTTATCGCTCAGGAAATTTCTGGGATCGAGATAGTATCTTATGATATCCTGCGAAGCTGCCACAAAGCCTGTATCAAGCTCGTACCACTCTTCTTCATCAAAGTCATAAGCACCTTTTTCCATGGATTTCCAGGAATCGGGAGCATCCTTATGAACAAGATTTCTGCCTATAACAGATTCTTCCATTACAGCCTTGTTCCAGTCAATGCCGAGCTTCTGTGCTTTGAAGACCCAAGATGGATGAGCTTCATGCATCTGACGAAGATATCTCTTGTAGCTCTCAGGGAAGCCCTGTTCGCTGAGATAGCTTTCAAAGTCCGTTGTATTATTCACACTGCTTTCGCTTATGGTCTCAGCAGGAACATATCCTGTGCCGCCAACATAAGTGATTTTATACCAGAGTTTTCCATCCTCGTCATATTCTTCTTCAGTAATGCCTATATTGTCGCCTTTATCCAGCCAGCCTGTTGACTTAGCATCGGGATCGGCGTTATTTCTGACATCAACATAATCCCACGTACATACACCGCTTCTGTTTTCAGCTGCGGATGCTGTGAGTGCTGTGCCAAGATAAGGCGCAGCAGAACCAAGTATCATAGCAGATGCCATTACTGCTGCTGCAGTCTTCTTAAGTATCAACACGATCACCTCCGGTGATTTAACAAACATGATCTGATTAACTAACCTATTCTCATTAACTCTGGAGTGAGTTTAAAATTCGTAACCATTTTTACTCTTCAAACGGACTATCACTATTATATATTAAATAAATCTCTTTGTCAATAGGTGTTTTTTTTGTCTACTTAGCAAAATGAGTCCAAATTATTACATTATTATTTTGGTTACAGAGCGATTACAGCATATTTTGTGGGGTTTTCGGGGTTTGCCCATACATATTGTGGGTGCTATATACCTCTAATAATAAAATCGTCGATTTTTACGAAAATTCTAAAATAATTTCGACGTTTTTGATATTGACATATAATAATATGGTATGTTATAATCCTAAATACCGAAAGGTTACAATGTTTGTAACCAAATATAGATAAAAATTACAGAATTTGTAACCGATTTGAGAACGAAAATTCGTACTTATATTTTTTTGAAAGAATTTGCGAAAATTTTCGGGATCTTGTTTGGTTTAAGTTAATTTAACCTATGTAAATATTTTGGATGTTTTTGAGTGAAAAATGTTTTGACCCGCATGAAAAATATACGATGGGTCTTAGGAGCTGGAGTTATATGAAGAATAAGCGTAAAATAAGATATTTAAAGACAAGTAAAGCTGTTCTATCCGCCGCTACTGCGCTGCTGACAGTCAGTTCCATTGCTTCATCAGCAACCAGTGCAGCACAAGTAAATGAGTTCAGGATAGTTTCTGATAAGAACTATGCAGCCGCAGGCGATAGGATAAATATTTCTGTTGATCTGTTGCCGGGTGATCTTGGCACGACAGGATTTTCGTTCAATCTGCATTTTGACCCCCAAAAGGTCAGCCTGATAGTCCCCGATAGAATAAACGAAAGTGATTTTTCAGTTGTATCAAGCTATGATGCGAAAAAAGGTATTGTGAGAGTTGTCGGTGCCGAGCTTAGCGGAGAGAATGTAACAGATGATACGAGATTAAACATAGCAAGCTTTACCGTGCTTGATGATGCGGTCGGTGAGATAGGTTATTGGCTTGATGTCGATGCAGATGTTGCTTTTGATGGAAATAATTACATCAATGCTGCATTCAAAGCACCGACTTCCGATGCTAAATATACTGTCATCGGTCCCGAAAAGCATGACATATCACCTCGTGCTAAAATACCGACTCAGCTTTTGAATGAAAAATACGATAGGTATAATATCGACTATTTGTCTGATGAAAATGATCTTATCGATGACGAATATTTTTCAAATGTACGAGATACGTCTTCGGCAGAAGAGCCTGTGGTCGTTGTTATAGGATCGCCTGATGAAAGTTCTGGCGATACAAGTGACAGTAATGAACCATTGATCGAAGATGTTGAAAAGCAGTCCTATTCAGCTGAGAACAGTTCTGAGAGCAATCAGAACACTATTTTCACTAAAACCGAGGATGGTCAGTACAGCTTCAATATTTCCGATTATATCACCGATGATACGGGAACATATGATATTGAAGTGAGAGTCAGCAGTACAGGCTTCGTTGACGGCGGAATTGGCATGATGAATAATAATGGCAATTGGGATTCCAGCTACTGTCAGACATATTATGGAAATGATACATGGACTTTTGAAAATGTTAAGCCTTCGGAATGCTGGGATCAGGTCTTTGTTCAAATTTATTCCATGCAGGAAGGTGCAGAGTTCAGCATAGATGACATAAAAATAATTTCTGGCGGATACAACAGCGATATCGTAAATGTTGCTCCTGAACCCGATGATCTTCCTGTTTCGGATGAAGTGCAGGATAATGGCGATTCTTCCTCAATTTCCGCAGAAGAACCTGTAGAGCAGGAAACTGTTGATTTTTCATCAAGCATTGAAACTAATGACAGTTCAGCTGCCGAAAGCGAAAAATCAGATGAACCTGAAGAAACCTCATCTGTTCAGGAAAAGAAAGAAGTTATCGAGAAGACAGATAATAAAAATGACGCTAAGACAGATGAAAAAGCTGAAATGCCACAAAAAGGATCGAATGAAGAAAAGGCAGCTAATGATACAAATGAGGTCAAAACTGTAAAGTCAAACGGAGATGTAAAGCAGATAAACGATAAAGTTGATTCCGAGAAAAAGCAGGCAGATTCTTCTACAAAAGATACTAAGGCTAATCCCAATACAGGTAACCGTAAGGAAAACAAATCTTTGTCTGCAATTCAGATAGGTGCTGCACTTATTATGGTGTACTCACTGTTTGCGACGATTTATAACAAGGCTTTTGCTTATAGAAAACACAGATCATAATTAAACTGCAAAAACTCACATCGTTTTCATTGTCGGTGTGAGTTTTTATTATAATTACTTTTTTATCTTTACTTTTGGAATAATTTGTGTTATAATATAAATATTAAGACCATTGTAACAATTTGTTGAAATATTATATTTTAACTTCGGAGGTCAGAATATGACAAAAAGTGAGGCGATGGAAATATTGTCTTTCCATTCGTGCCGTAATACAAATGTTGACGACCCAAGATGGGAGTATGGTTTTGTTGGTCGGCTCAGACCATCGGGTGGAACACTGAATGAAGATAATTTTATACAGATAATGGAGAGCATACGTCTTTTGAAGGACGAGCTTTCCGCTGACAAGATAGATAAAAATCTGGTGTATGATATCACCGGTATAATACATCTTACGAGAGTATGGTGTATGCCATACCGTCAGACAGGAAGTAATAATAACATAAAAACAAGCGAACGCATGAAGCTTATGCAGTGGATAGAGATAATCGAGAATACTCTCTTTTATCTGCTTGATGGTGCAGATGATGATATCGCTTTTATGGATTATGAATGTTATTTACATGACAGCAGCGAGCAGCTTCTCAAAGCAGAATTGCTCCGTATGCTCTGAGTATACTATAATAAATATAGAGCATTTTGATTTTCTGATAAAGGAAGTGTACAGAATGAAATGTCCCAATTGCGGAAATAATGTGGGCGAGCATGATGCTATTTGTCCTGCTTGCTGAGGTGAATTGTTTGTTGACACCAAGCTGGCAGAGAAACTTTTCAGTAATAATTCAGAACCGATGCCCGATGATGAGCTCTTCGGCAATCAAAATAAAAAGCCTAAAAAGAAACGTCAAGGCAAAAGCTTCAAGATAGACCTTCACAATATAAAGCTCATCGTTATTGCAGTGCTATCTGTGGCTGTTATCGTGCTTGTTGCTATACTTGTTTTTCGTATGATGGGAAATAAAGGTGAAAAGTATGCTAAAAAAGCCTCTGATTTTATAGGTGCTGACTTTGAGATAGCTTCTAAGAAGATGGATTTTAAGATCAAGCAGGAAAGCGGCTATAAAGGTCTGACTTCTGTTGTGGATTATGATTATGTTGCAGAGGCTGAAAAGGATGTTCGCATAGATGGTGTCAACTACCCCGAATGGGCGATACTGTTTAAGCTGGATGACAATAAACATATCACCGATGTCAGATACTGTAATTTCAAGGGCATAAAAAGTGATATCAAAGGTGTCAAGAAAGAGCATAATGTAAACCTCGATAAATTCAATCCCGGAACAGAAAAGGAAACTATCGATAAAGAGCTGGATATGAAGTATTACAGCATAGATTTCACTAAGGACGGTGAAGCTTATATATACCGCTATTGGTATGAGAATGACAGCGGTGATGAACAGCCTGTGGTACTGACAGTTAATTATGATGAGAACGGCAATTTCAAAAGCTATACACCTCAGCTTATCTATCATCAGTTTATGTAGATACTATAACTAAAACAGAGAACTGTAATAAAATGGTTCTCTGTTTTTTTGCTAAATAAATTATTTAATCTTCACTACTTGAAATCATTAAAAAAATGGTGTATAATAAAGTGTAAAACGTTTTCAGAGAAAGGCAGGTAATGTCAATGGATATCAAGGAGCTTAGTAAAAAAGTAAATATCACGCTTAACTCAAAGCCTGAAAAGATGATAATGGCAGGTGCTATCTCAACGGCACTGGCTATTCTTACCATTCCGGGCAAAAGACGTAAAAAGGGCTCGCCGAGCTTCTTTCAGCGTATCGGCAAATTCTATAATTCTGTTGACAGACTTCTGGTCATGACAGTTGCTAAAGATGTTGCTGCCGAGGAGAAGCGCAGAGCTTCCGTGGCAGGAATAAAAAACAGTAAACTGCGTGATATGGAGATAATAGATGCTATCCCCATAGACCTTTCGGAGGAAGAATGACTAAGTACCTGACTGAATACAGGAAGTACATTTTAGCCTGTATTGAAAATGAAGACTGTGATTTTAATCAGCTGCTGGATTATCATAAAGAAAAGCTCAGCCATTTTCAGCATGAGAGACTCATACACCTTATCGTGACGGTGCTGTTTGCTCTGTGCACTGTGGCTGTGATACTTGTGATAGCTGTGACTGAAAAGCTGCTCCTGATACCGCTGGCTGCGCTGCTTTTGGTGTTGCTTGTACCTTATATAAAGCACTATTTCTTTCTGGAGAATACCGTGCAGCTGCTATATAAGGATTATGATGCCATCTACCGCAAGGTATACGGCTTTTCTCAGGAGGAGCAGAAATGATATATACTAAGGAACACTGGAAGGGCAGTGTTATAACCTCGCCCTTACCGCCTACGCTTGTTACCTGTGCTCATGATGGGAAGGTCAATGTGCTTACTGTAGCATGGACAGGCATACTCTGTACAAGACCTCCCGTGACTTATATCTCGGTAAGACCCGAAAGATATTCGTATGAGCTTATAAAACAGAGCGGTGAGTTCGTTATAAACCTGCCTACGAAAGAGCTTGTGCGTGCCGTTGACTGGTGCGGTGTGCGCTCGGGAGCTAAATATGATAAATTTGAGCATTGCGGACTTCATACAGAGGATTGCGTGAATGTTGCGGTGCCAATGATAAGTGAATGTCCCGTGAGCATAGAGTGCAAGGTCAGGGAAGTTGTTTCTCTGGGCAGTCATGATATGTTCATTGCGGATATTGTCGGGATAAATGCGGCGAGAGAACTGCTTGATGAAAGCGGAAAGCTCTGCCTTGAAAAAGCCGATCTGATAGCCTATGCCCACGGTGATTATTTTGATCTCGGGAAAAAGCTGGGAAGCTTTGGCTATTCGGTCAGGAAAAATAAAAAGCGCACATCGAAAAAGCGCTGAGAGAAAGAGGAACGTTAAGATGGATAAAATTAAGACCGTAGGTTCGGCTGTGACAAAGCTGGGGAGAGCCTTGATCAGACCTGCTCATGCGTGGAGCTCTGATGTACACAGGCATATCGTTTCATGTGCGCTGGAACTTCTCGATAAGGAGAAAAAAGTTCGTACAGCGGCGTTTTATAAGGGCTGGCATGATGCGATCATCGAAGGCACGATACAGCCAGACAAGGTCGGTGATATAGACAAGGGTTCAGGCAGACATTATTACTCCTGCATGAACGCTAAGGGTAAAGCACTTGACGAGACCAAGGGCTTTTACCGCAACAGAATGGGTGAATTTGCCCCCAGTGCAAGGACTCTTTACCGTGCCAATTACACAGCGGCTGTTTCCCTTTATAAGAGTGGAAAGACTGCCGAAGCCATGAACTGTCTTGGCAGAGCACTGCATTTTGTAGCTGATATGGGCTGTACGCCTCATGTTGCAAACATGGCAGTGGGCGATAAAGCTAATAACGTTCATAATGCTTTTGAAAAACACGTTAACAATACTTATGGCAACTATAAAGCAGAAAGCTTTGATAAGAGACTTGTGAAGTATTACGAGAAAAACGATCCCGGGGATGCTTTCAATAAGCTGGTGAAATATGCATCAAGCTTTGTGGGAGCGATACTCCACCTCGATCCCAGAGCTTTTGGTGATACAGCCACCAAGACTATCCCTGTTACAGAACAGCATATCATGGCTGTACTGCTTAAATTCCATGCTGACTGTTCCTCTGATAAGGGCAACTTCCTGACGGACGGCAAACAGTACACTTTCAAAAACCTTGCAACAGGTCTTTATCTTACCGTTACCCCCAAGGGACTTGTTCTTGATGAGCAAAACAAGGATAAAGAACAGAAGATACAGGTCAAGCTCAGCGAGTTGGGCACATTCGGATTGAAGGTCGCTGACGGCGGTTATGTAAACAGATCCTGTAAAGGCTATGATTACTTAAAGATCGACGGAAAGTCTGCACAGTTCAGGGCTGAGGCTCTGGGCAACAGATATTTTGTCATCTCTACCGAAGACAGTGATTACGAGAAATTCCTTTCTGCCAAGGGCGGAAAGCTTGCTTCTCTGGCATACGAGCCCGAAAACGCAGCCCAGATCTGGGTGATGATATAAGCTGTAGAAAAATACCCGAAAGCGGATATATACTGCTTTCGGGTATCATTTATTTTATTGATATTGTCCAGTCATCACCGTTTACCAGGTATTGAAATTCTGTCAGATCGGGATCATCCATTACTTTCAAAAGTTCAGCAAAGTCATCGACTGTTTTTATCTGCGAAAGCTTACTGCGCTCTATCCATTCCATCTTGCCTTCTTCGGAGGAATGAAGTTCACCATCATACTGTGTTGCTTTAAACAATAATACGATGTATCGTCCGCCTTCTATGGGGAATTGCTTTATGCCCGCAAGTTTTGGCGATATGATGGTGAGCCCTGTTTCTTCTTTCATTTCACGTATCACGGCATCTATGAATGACTCGCCGTGTTCAACGTGTCCTCCGGGAAAAGTAAAACCCTGCCAGTCTTCCTTTACTCTGTTTTGTAGAAGTATCCTGTCGCCGTCTGTCACCATACATAATGTGGTCAGCTCGACATTTTCTGTCCTTTTCATTATATCCTCCTGTGATCGTTATTCATATATGGCTGTGATGCTGCAATCGCCATCTATCTTCACAGTTATCTCATCTGAATTTTCAGCAGAAACGGTGCAGCCCTCGTATTCCCATTTAACGAATTTACCGGACTTTGGCTCGGCTTTGATGGTAATTGGGATTTCCTTGAAATAATCACAACTTATTTCTCCGTCCGTAAGATCGGCTGCGGTGGTGTTGACTATCATTCCGCCTTCTTCGGCGTCGTTTACAGAAAGTGTAACGGAAGCGGTCTCGCCGCAGTCAAAAACATTGCTTATATGTTTCATGAAAAGATCGTGCCTGCCGTCCAGATATTTCAGAGCATGATTCTTAAATACTCCATACATAGGTTTTGCGTAGTCTTCGCCAAAACGTTCAAAAGTCATGCCTGCGAGTTTACCGTACATCTTGTCATACTCATCAAAAGCAGTGTGAACTCGATTTTTCTCAAAGCTTATATTTCTCATATCGCAAAGTGCGAGTATGAATTGTTCCTTGAATTTATCATTTTCAAGCAGCTTGCGAAATATATCGGCAGGAGGATCATCGATATCCTTTGTATCTATATCACCCTTAACGGCATGGCGGACATAATTATCCTGATAACCTTCGCCGCCCGAGTACAGACCTGTGGAGTATTCACAGTCATATGCCATCATGCGCCATTTCCCGTCACCTACAGGAGAACTGCTGTCAGCCTGACGAACCCGCCACATTCGCCAGTTTGCTCCTCGCAGAATACCATCCTCATTTCCTATGTAAACATTGAATGCCATATGATCGCAGAAAGACTGCATATCTATCATGGATTCGGCTTTTTTATAGTTCTCATCATCAGACATATCATTATTTGTGATGAAATCATACATATCGGTGTATAGCTTGATATCCTCGGGTTCGCCTTCCTCGATCTCGCCGACCTTGACTATAACAACATTCTTGTTGTCGATACCATAGTTGTTTTCGATGTAATTATCGCTGTAATCTTCCATAAGTGAGTAAACACCCCAGAATTCACCGTTTATGAAGGCAACAACAGGAGTGCCCTGCAAGGTCTCGAAATCTTTATCTGCCACAAGGCTTTGCAGCAAAACATCTTTGTATTTGAGAAAATTGCAATCGTTTCCGCCATTCCTAAGGATAAACGATTTGTATTTTTCTACAACACCTGTTTTGTCGCTGCGCTCGTTATCGGGTATCAGGGTGTATTTTACGTTCTTCTTTCCGTACTCCTCACGAGCAGTAAGCCTGAGACTTTTCTGGTTTTCGTTTCTGGTTGCCGCACCCATTATCCTGATGCCCATATCCTGTCCGAAACCTATTGTGTTATCTGATGTGATGTATTCCGTATAAACGGGACGTTCCCATTCTCTGCCTGTTTGCGAGTAGTTGGCAATGTGCTGCCAGCCTTCAAGATCTTTGTTCGCCGGGTTCTCTTCCAGCCATTGGTCGTGATATTTTCCAAGGCAGTATATGCCTCTCTCATAGTCAAAAAGATCGTTTTCATCGACCATTATGGATATGATCGGCACATCACCGTATAAGCTCGCTCTGTCAAATCCGATAAAATAGCTGTGACTTTCAACCGGACCGTGTTCTCCTTCTTGCGAGAAAGCGGCTGCTCTTACTACACAGCCCACGTCCATATCTTTCGGGGGAGTATAGTCATTATCTCCCGTTATATCTGTGTGATTTGCAAGCACGGCTTCATTCTTTTCTTTATCTGTCAGCATGATAGGGGAGGTGTATTCCGCTGAATTTTCATTAGGGATACTTCCGTCGGTGGTGTAGCGTATGACCATATCTTTTTCGGCACATTTTAATTCGAGAGCGAATTCTTCATCATAAAAACCGCTCTCGGCGCTGAATTCGACTATGGGACCTGTCTCTTTATTCGGATCATCTGTTATATTATCTGCCGTACTTGTGTTTTCTGCCAAACTGTCATTTTTTGATGAAACATCTTTAACATCATTCCCGGCGCAGCCGCAGAGCATAAGGAAAGACACAGCAAAGGCGGCTGCGGCAGTGTTCTTATTTCTCATTTGTTTCTCCCTTCACAAGAAAACAGCCTGTCCGTATCAACAGACAGGCGTTTTGTATTTTGTATGGTAAGAGCTTACGGCATCGCACCTCTGCTCCCTGGTCTGCCCCCAACCCAGAGGGCAGTATATGATTCTTTCGGAAATTCTCCCGAATAAATCAATTCCCTGCTCAGCGAAAAAAAGCCTAAAACATCCCGATGAGCCAGCCTTTAACAAGACACCTGATGGCGCCTTTATGATGTTTTTATCAGCCGCTAAGCGACCGGCACACGAAAATATCACATTTTTCGTTGAGTATATTATAACAAATATTTCTGCGTTTGTCAAGAGTTTTTATGAAAAATTATAATTGCTTTCTGTCATAAAATGAAAATAAAGAAAGATAAAAAACTATTTTCTGTTATGTAATACTGTGAATGTAACGCTTTTCTAAAACAGCATATTTTGTGTTGACAAATGAGCAGAAAAGTTATATAATTATATAGTATGCAAGATCGGGTAAATTACTATATATTGTGTTTGAAATGAGGTACATGATGTCAGAAGTTTATATCTCTGCCGTTAATACGGATGATGCTGTACAGGGACTTTGTGACTGGTCTGAAAAATACCGTGCGGATAAGGGTCATGCACCATTGGCTTATGTGCATTCCTATGGCTGTCAGCAGAATGTGAGCGACGGCGAAAAGATCAAGGGTATGCTGGCTAAGGTGGGTTATGATTTCACCGATGAGATCGGTGATGCGCAGTTTATTCTCCTTAATACCTGTGCTGTCCGTGAAAATGCCGAGGATAGAGTGTTCGGCAACATCGGTGATATGAAAAAGCTGAAAGAGGCTGATAAGGAACTGGTTATCGGTATCTGCGGATGTATGGCGCAGCAGGAACACGTAGCACAGAAGGTGAAAAATTCCTATCGGCAGGTCGATCTGGTGTTCGGTACATTTGCCTATAATGATATGTATTCAATGCTGTGGGAAGTTATTTCAAAGCATAAGCGTATCTTTAATCAGTCAGATGTCTGTACAGAGATAGATGAAAGCCTTACTCAGCTGCGTGATGACAAGGTCAGGGCATTTCTGCCAATAATGTACGGCTGTAATAATTTCTGCACATACTGTATCGTCCCTCATGTCAGGGGAAGAGAGCGCAGCAGAAAGCCCGAGGCGGTACTTGCCGAGGTAAGACAGCTTGTTGAGCAGGGTTATAAAGAGATAACGCTGCTGGGACAGAATGTCAATTCCTATGCTTACGGTTTTCCGCAGCTTCTTTGCAGCATCAATGAGATACCCGGAAAATTCCGTATCAGGTTCATGTCAAGCCACCCTAAGGACGCTTCATTTGAACTTATTGATACCATAATCGACTGCGAAAAGGTCTGCACCCATTTGCATCTTCCTGTTCAGGCAGGCAGTGACAGGGTGCTGAAAGCCATGAACCGCAGGTATACGACCGAGAAGTATCTGGAGATAATAGACTATGCACGAAGCAGAGTTCCCGATTTTTCTTTCACTACCGACCTTATAGTCGGTTTCCCGGGGGAGACTTATGAAGAATTCTGCATGACAAAGGATATTATCAAACGTGTCAAGTATGACAATATCTATTCGTTTGTGTATTCAAGAAGATCGGGCACACCTGCCGCTAAGATGCAGGACGATATATCCGATAAACAGAAAGGTCTTTGGCTCAGGGAACTGCTGATGGAACAGCGTGAGATAACCTCGGAGTGGTTCGGCAGATTTGTCGGCAGGACAGTAGAGATACTGGTCGAGGGCGAAGGCAGAACAGGCGAAGGCTACCTGACGGGCAAGACAGATGAGAATATAATCGTCGAGGTAGAAGCTGATAAAAAATATATCGGTGAATTTATAAATGTCAGGATAACGAAGGCAATGAACTGGGCGCTTATGGGCGAACAGGTATGATATAAACTAAAATTAACTAAGGAGCAGTAATCATGAATGTTATTGAACTTACAAGACAGCTTGGCAAAGCTATACAGGAAGATGAGAGATATAAGAAATATGAGAACATCTGCAAGATAAATGATACTGATACTGAACTGCAGAATTCTATCGGTGAGTTCAACCAGAAGCGTTCCGAACTCAGCGTTGAGATGAGAAAGCCTGATAAGGATGCTGATAAGCTGACTGAACTGGACAGGGAACTCAAAGAGATGTACGAGCAGATCATGGCTACACCTAAAATGGTAGAATATAATGAGGCTAAGGCTGAGATCGATGCTCTTATGAAGAGCGTTTACTACATCCTCCAGCAGGCAGCTAACGGCGATGATCCCGAAACTTGCCCTGCAACTGCGCCTTCGGGATGCTCGGGCAGCTGCTCGACCTGCGGCGGCTGCGGCTGATTAAGAAAGTCACGGCAGATCATTTTATTCGATACAGCTGTTCGCAGATGAGCGGCATTAAATAGATTGGAGCATATAATGATAACTTTCAAGGATATCAATGAAGCTAAGCTCACCCCCATGATGAAGCAGTATCTTGAGGTGAAGAAAAAATACAAGAACCATATCCTGTTTTACAGGCTGGGTGACTTTTACGAAATGTTCTTTGATGATGCAGTCACTGTGTCCAAAGACCTTGAACTCACTCTTACAGGCAGAGACTGCGGTCTTGAAGAACGTGCGCCTATGTGCGGCGTGCCTCATCATGCGTGTGATATCTATTTGAGAAAACTCATAGAGAAAGGTCATATGGTCGCTATATGCGAGCAGACAAAAGATCCTTCCGAATGTCAGGGGCTTGTTCCGAGAGAGGTCATTAGGGTCGTTACACCCGGTACTCTTATCGAGAGCAGTATGCTTGATGAGGAGTCAAATAATTTCCTTTGTGCTTTTTATATGCGTGCCAAAGAGGGTGCGCTGTGCCTTGCTGACATATCCACCGGAGAAGTACATCTTTTTGAATTTTCCGGAAAGGATATGGCTACATCAGCAATAAATGAGCTTTCACGTTTTGAACCTGCCGAGATACTGATAAACGATGAGATACTTTCAAATATAGAGATCTCGGGTTTTATGCGTGAGAAGCTGAAGACCAGTGTACAGCTGATGGAAGAGGGCGATTTTGATCCCAATGCACATACAGATGAGGTGCTGAGTCAGTTCTCTGTAAACAGTCTCGATACACTTGGTGTCAAAGCTGATGGTCTGGGTGCATATGCAGTATGCGGACTTTTCGCCTATATACATGATACGCAGAAGGCTCTGGTAGGAAGATTTTCTTCCATAATAAAACATGATGCCGATCCCATAATGACCATAGGTTTTACCGCAAGGCGAAATCTCGAACTTACAGAAACACTTCGCAATAAGCAGAAGAAAGGTTCGCTTCTGTGGGTCATCAGCAATACAAAAACTTCCATAGGCAACAGGATGCTCAAATCCTGGCTCGAACAGCCTTTGATAAATCCCGCAAAGATCATCGACAGGCTGAATGCTGTGGAACAGCTTGTTAATTCTCCTGTTGAACTGGGTGAGATAAGGGAAGTATTGAGCGGTGTCTACGACCTTGAACGTCTTATGACGAGAGTCATGTACAGGTCAGCAAGTCCCAGAGATCTTAAATCTCTGTCGCTTACTGCACTAAAGCTTCCCGAACTGAAAAATCAGCTCAGCCATTTCGACGGCAAACTTATAAAAGACTGCAACAGCAGGATATCTACTCTTGATGCTGTATCAAATCTGGTCGAGAATGCTATCGTTGATGAACCGCCTGCAAATGTCAAGGACGGTGGAGTCATCAAAGACGGCTTCAATGAACAGCTTGACGGACTGCGCAATATTATCTCGGGCGGCAAGGGTATAATCGAGGATATCGAACAGCGTGAGAAAGAAAAGACGGGCATCAAGAATTTAAAGATCGGCTATAACCGTGTTTTCGGCTACTATATCGAGGTCACAAAGTCATACTATGACCTAATACCCGATCATTATATCAGAAAACAGACTCTTGCCAACTGCGAAAGGTTCATTACCGATGAACTGAAAGTTGCCGAGAATACTATCTTAGGCGCAAGTGATAAAATAGTATCTCTCGAACAGGAGATATTCACCGAGGTGCGTGACTTTATCGCCACACAGCTGAGGATAGTGCAGGAGACTGCAAATGCAGTAGCAGAGATAGATGTGTTGTGTTCCTACGCAACTGCGGCGATAAAAAATAATTACACCAAGCCCGAGATAGCTATCGACGGCGTGATAAACATCAAGAACGGCAGACATCCTGTTGTCGAACTGATGCAGACCGATGAGGTGTTCGTCCCGAATGATACATATCTTGACCTTTCGGATAATCGTATGTCTGTCATCACAGGACCGAATATGTCGGGTAAATCCACATATATGCGTCAGGTCGCACTGATAACACTGATGGCTCAGATAGGCTGTTTTGTGCCTGCTGATTACGCAAAGATCTCGGTCGTCGATCAGATATTCACCAGGATCGGCGCATCGGATGACCTGACAGCAGGTCAGTCCACTTTCATGGTGGAGATGAGTGAGGTCGCAGACATTGTAAAGCACGCAACCAAGAACAGCCTTGTCATACTCGATGAGGTCGGCAGAGGTACTTCGACTTTTGATGGTATATCCATTGCAAGAGCGGTTTCGGAGTATATCTCCACATCACGTTCACTGGGCTGCAAAACGCTTTTTGCGACCCACTATCATGAGCTTATAGCGCTGGAGGACGAGCTTACAGGTGTCAAGAATTATTCTGTAGCTGTAAAGCGTCAGGGTGATAACATCAAGTTCCTGCGTAAGATCGTACCGGGCGGCGCTGATGAAAGCTATGGCATCGAGGTAGCAAAGCTTGCAGGTCTGCCGAACAAGATAATCGGCAGAGCAAAATCGCTTCTCGGCGAAATGGAGAACGATGCTGCCAGGGCAAAAGCCGCTGTTTCAAAAGCAGACAGTGACCAGATATCTTTTGACAAGATCAGTGACAGTATAGTTACAGATAAGCTGCGCAAGACAAATATCGACGAGATGACAGATGCCGAGCTGCGTGATTTTGTAAAAGATCTGCTGAGATACGTATGAAGTATAACGAGTGGAAATACGGCTTGGAAGAAAAACAGTGTGCCAAAGATGCAAACCATTATCAAATGGCAAAATTTAAAGTGTACGCACCCGATGAGAGTGATCTGCATGAGATAACTCTCACATACATCAAAACCATGGATCATAATGGTGCGTGGGATTTTGAGGTCGTACATATGGATAAAGAAAGCGCCAATATCATCACTTTTAAGTGGAATGGCGGAGTGCGTTTGTTGGATGCAATGAGTAAAATGCCTAAATTTGGATGCGAATACAAAAAACAGCTTCTTCTTGATGTGAGCAGAGATTTTGATTTTTAGAGATTAGGGCTTTTGCCATAGAACAGGATTTTATATGTCAGAGATTAGAGTATTGAGCAAAGAAGTTTCAGAGCTTATTGCGGCAGGCGAGGTCATCGACAGACCCGCATCTGTCATAAAGGAACTTCTTGAAAATGCAATTGATGCAGGTGCTACTGTTATAACAGTTGAAATAAAAAACGGCGGCAGAACATATATGCGTGTCAGCGATAACGGAAAAGGTATCGCACCCGATGATCTGCCCACTGCTTTTTTGCGCCATGCGACCAGTAAAATACTGACAAAAAACGACCTTGACAGTATAGCTACTCTTGGATTCAGGGGTGAAGCTCTGGCATCTATCTGTGCGGTGGCTAAGGTCGATGTACTTACAAAGCGTGAACAAGACAGTTATGGTACGCATTATGCCATTGAAGGTGCTGTGGAAACGACCAGCGAACAATGTGGTTGTCCCGATGGCACGACTTTTGTTGTAAGGGATATATTCTTTAATGTGCCTGCAAGGCTCAAATTCCTGAAAAAGGATACCTCCGAGGCTAATCATGTGGCTGACCTTGTAACTAAGCTTGCTCTTTCTCACCCCGATGTCTCATTCAAGTTTATAAGGGATAATAAGAATGAGCTTGTCACGGCAGGCGACGGCAGGATATATTCTGCGGTATATTCTGTTTACGGCAGAGAATTTGCGAATGCTCTTGTTGAGGTTGACCATAACTGGCAGGGTATACACGTTTACGGCCATGTGCTCAAACCGCTTAGCTGTAAGCCTAACCGTAAGTTCCAGAATTTCTTTGTTAACAAGCGATTTGTAAAATCAAAAGCCTGCGCTGCCGCACTGGAGGAAGCTTACCGCAATAACATAATGGTCGGAAAATTCCCGGGATGTGTGTTGTACATAGATGTACCGCCCGAGACTATAGATGTCAATGTTCATCCTACTAAGATCGAAGTTAGATTTTCTGATGAAAAGCTTATGCATGAGGCTGTGTATTTCGCAGTCAAGAATGCTTTGATGGAAAAGGACGAACCTCATGAAATGGTGCTGGGTGAAAAGCGAAATTTCACCGATCATGAGCTTTATGATTTTCCGCCGGAGGATAATAGTGTACAGATGGAGTTTGCCATATCCGATGAAATGACCGAGGTCATAGAGGAGGCTTCGATACCTGTGCAGGAACCGCCCATAGAGGATATACCTGCTCCCGAACCACCCGAGCCTGTGCCTTATCAGCCTAAGATCACCAGGGTCGAGAATGTACCTATTGATGAGGAAAGCAGAAAGAGCGGTGAGGATCTTTTCCTTGCTTCGCTGGAAAATCCTGCTCCCACACCCGAACCGCCTAAACCTCCCGAGAAGATTACTGTCGAGGAGATAAATAAGGCTGTCAGGGAAATGCCGCTGCCCGAAGCTCCCGAGGAAAAAGACGGATACCAGTTCATATCTCAGCGCAGCTTTGTCAGATCGGTGGTACAGGAGAAAAAGCCTGAACCCGAAAAGCCGAAACCTGTGGTGGTCGGCGAGCTGTTCAAGACCTATGTGGTAGCTCAGATCGGCGACGAGATGATACTTATGGACAAGCACGCAGCACACGAAAGGTATATTTTTGAAAAGATCAAGGGTGATATCAATGAGCTTGAGACACAGATGCTGCTCGAGCCTGTTATGGTCATGCTTTCGTATGATGAGTTTGATGCTATTTCGGCAAATCTGGATAAGCTGAGTAAACTCGGCTTTGAGATTGAGCCTGATGTTGCGCCGACGGTCGCAGTCAAGGGCGTGCCTGTTATTTTGGGCAATATGGAAAATCCCACTGATGTTGTAACGGAGCTTGCCAAGAATTTTATCGAATGCAAGCATAATCCGCAGCTGGAGATCTTTGATGACCTTTATCATTCGCTTTCCTGCAAAGCTGCTATAAAGGCGAATGATAATAACAGTCTTGTGGAATTGCAGGCGCTGCTGAATGCAGTTTACGACAATAATAGTACAAGATACTGTCCGCACGGCAGACCTGTGATGATAACTCTCAGTAAAAAGGATATCGAGAAACAGTTCAGGAGACTTGTGTAAGAGAGGGATATTGTTATGCATTATGCAGGAAAATGCCCTGTTTGCAGAGTTGGGATCATGGAAATTTATTATAATGTTTCAGAGTCAAAGTGTTTTGCAATGTGCGACGAGTGTTCGGTAGAATTCAATAGTGCCGATGAACTGAAAAACTGTAATAACGGTAAGAGAGTTTTCTATGATGATGTATCAGAAATCCCCGAGATCAGAGCGGCAAAATATGACGAACTGATAAAAGACGGATGGAATGATGTGACAGATCAGTTTTTCATTAAATGAGGTGTATGTATGGATGACAATAAAATACCACTGCTCGTTGTAGTTGGTCCTACAGCATCCGGAAAGACTGCTATTGCGGTCGAGCTTGCTAAGCTGTATAACGGCGAGGTCATATCCGCTGATTCCATGCAGATATACAAGGGGCTCAACATAGCCACCGCAAAGCCCACAGCTGAAGAAATGCAGGGCATACCCCATCATCTTATTGATTTCCTTGACCCGGGCGAACCGTTCAGCGTGGCTGATTATGTCGGGCTAGCCTCACAGAAGATACGTGAGGTAAGAGAACGTGGTCATATGCCGATCATCTGCGGCGGAACAGGTCTTTATGTAAGCTCTCTTATAGATAATGTTATCTTTGATGATACGGGCAGTGATCCTGCTATAAGAGCAAGACTTGAAAACGAAGCCAAGGAAAAAGGTGTTCATCAGCTGTGGCTGAAACTTAATGAGGTCGATCCCGAAACTGCTGAAAAAGTCCATGAGAACAATATTCCAAGGGTCATAAGGGCGCTGGAGGTCTATGAGATCACAGGTGTCAAGCTTTCTCAGCATAAGCTAAACAGCCGCAGAGAAGCATCGCCATATAAGACCTGCATTATCGGGCTGACTGCCGAGGACAGACAGTTTATTTATGATCGTATCAATAAGCGAGTCGATATCATGGTCGATAATGGTATGGTCGAGGAATGCAGAGCTGTCTTTGAAAAGGGCGGGCTCGATACAGCTGCACAGGCTATAGGCTATAAGGAGCTTATCCCTTATTTCGAGGGCAAGGCTTCACTTGATGAGTGTATCGAGCATATCAAGCTTTCAACAAGGCATTATGCTAAAAGACAACTTACCTGGTTTAGGCGAGTTGCTGATATTTCATGGCTCAAAATTGATAATTTTGACGATTTGAAAAAAATTATTGAAAATGTTCAAAATATAGTAGCCAAATCTGAAATTATGTGATATAATATAAAGTGATATAATTTTTATTGTATCGTATCAGGTATGCTGATATCTGATGAAGTATACTACACGAAAGATAAAGATAAGGAGTGTCGTTTGTGAACAAGAATATCAATCTTCAGGATGTTTTTCTGAATCAGGCAAGGAAGGAGCAGGTAATGGTAAAGCTCATACTCATGAACGGTTATCAGTTCAAGGGTGTCGTAAAGGGCTTTGACAGCTATGTTGTTATACTTGACTGTGAAGGCAAGCAGAATGTCGTATATAAGCACGCTATCTCTACAGTAGTGCCCGACAGAGCCATAAACATCATGGATGCCGCAAATAACAATAACAATCACGCTGAAAACTAAAGGAAGTAATGCTTAAATGAATTCATTGACCGTAAAAATTCTTGCGGCACTGGTTTCTTTGCTGATGATAACTACCATCTGCACACAGGTCTATTATTTTCTGCATGACAAGCACGATACCGAAGAAGCTGTACTGGCAACAGTAAATGAGGATATCGTGTTTGACGGCATCATCGTCCGTGATGAAAAGGTCGTGACCTATAACGGCAGCGGTGTGCTGGACTACAAATATGCCGATGGCAGTAAGGTCTCGGTGAACAGCGTTATTGCAGAGGCATTTGCATCTGACAGTGCTATCTATGCCAGGGACAGGATAGCCGAGATAGATGCACAGATAGAGCAGCTCCAAAAGGCGCAGGATCCTGGTACAGCGAATTATGTTGAACCCGATGCACTGCTTGCAGGTATTCAGAGCGGCTATACCGATCTGCTCGATTGTCTTGATGACAGGGAGCTCGAAAGGGTAGCTGATATCAAATCGCAGATCGCTCTGAACAGTAATCTGTACGGTGTTATAACCGGTACAGAAACTGATTTCAGCGGTGCTATCAGCGCATTGCAGGAAGAACGCAGCCGTATCAAGGATATGGCAAGCCCTCCTGTCGGTGAGATAAAGGCTGATAAGACAGGCTATTTTGTATCATATGCAGATGGATATGAGGATGTGCTCAATACAGCTTCGGTGAGCGATCTTACCGAGGATGATATAATGAATGTCATAAATGGTGACAAAAAGCCTCCCGAAAATGCCATAGGCAAGACCTTTGACGGTTATGGAAGCAAGATAGTCGGTATAGTTAAAAACGATCAGCGTATCGATGAAGATGTAAATGTTTCTCTGAGGCTCAATTCTTCAAGAAACGTTTATGACTGCACGGTCGAGTCTGTCAGAAAAACAGCTGACGGGACCAAGATGTTAGTTGTACTTGACTGTGACAGGATAGATGATGCGCTTGTAAGTACAAGAGCTATATCTGCTAAACTGATATTCAATGAATACCAGGGTATCAGAGTACCGAGAGACGCCCTCAGATTCAGGGATGGAGAAAAGGGTGTTTATGTAATACTCGGCAAGGATATTTCCTTCAAGAAGATAGATGTTATTTATGAGGGCGATGATTTTGTACTTTCAAGAAATACATCTGATGAAGAGTATTTGCTGCTTTACGATCAAATTCTGCTAGAGGTGGTATCAAATAAAGATGTGTCAGTTGACAGCGCAGGAACATCAGAAGGACCCGCAGAATGAGTTTTCGGATGTTCTTGAAAACTATAAAAGAATATGCTATAATGTTGAAAATGCAAAGGCTAAGTACCGGAGCAGTGACGAAAATATACAAATAATGGCGGTGACCAAGACCGTTGCACCCGAGAAGATAAATTTTGCTATATCTCAGGGCATTACTCTTCTCGGAGAAAACAGGGTCCAGGAATACCTTTCTAAAAAAGATCAGTATGACAAAACGGCGCAGGTGCATATGATAGGCCGCCTGCAAACCAATAAAGTCAAGTATATCATAAACGAAGTATCTATGATACAGTCAGTGGACAGTATCAAGCTTGCTAAAGAGATAAACAGGCTCGCTGTGAAAAATGACAGGACTATGGACGTCCTGATCGAGATAAATATCGGCGACGAAGCAAGTAAGAGCGGTATTGCGGCAAGTGGGTTAGATGAGCTGATAGATGAGGTCGCACAGCTTGATAATGTGCGCATCAAGGGTCTTATGGCAATTCCTCCTATAGGCTGCGGCGAAGATGTATTTGATAAGATGCACAGTATCTTTCTGCGTGTAAAGGAAAGATCTGTACCCGGAGTATCTATGGATATATTGTCTATGGGTATGTCGGGAGATTATGAGCTTGCTATAAAGCACGGCTCTGGTCTTGTGCGCATAGGCACAGCGCTTTTCGGTGCCAGAAATTACTTGGAGGGTTAGAAAATGGGCGTTTTAAAAGGATTTAAAAATATCTTCATCGGTGAAGATGATTCGGATCAGATCGACTATGAGTCGGATTATGGTCCTGCAAGAGAAAACAGCAGAAGTTCCTTTGAGGAAAGCGATCTCAGCGGCTTCAGCAGACCTGCATCTGCCAATCGCCCCAGAGTGAAGGAGACCGCAGATCCCTTTTCGGACAGCTTTACAAGACCGTCCGAAAGATCTTCGGCAAGCAGTTACAGAAGCAGCGTGTCATTTGATAATTTCGAGGAGGAGCATAGTTCTATGAATATGGATCAGATGCAGACATTACAGATCGTTCTTGCAAGACCTGTTGATTTTTCAGAAGTAAGAAGTATCGGCGACGATATAAATGCATATAAGACAGTTATCCTTAATCTTGAAATGGTCAAGAGTGACGATGCCAAGAGGATACTGGATTTTCTTTCAGGTGTGGCTTACGCTAATAAGGCACAGATAAAGATGATGGCACAAAAGACTTTTGCTATCATGTCCAAAAATGTTAAGTTCGACGGCAAGGATCTGCTGACAGAACTTGAAAATAACGGTTACAGCTTCTGATAATGAAGCATAAAGATCTGTCGTTTCTCCATGATATATCCGAGGAGGATAAACGACTTTTGTCCAGATTTCTGGACTGGACTGACATGGCTGAAGAGAAGTACATAACAAAGTATTCGGCTTTTTTGGATGAAAGGCAGTGTATGCTTTGTGAAAAAGTCATGGCATCCGTTAAGTATGAGAATTACCTGTTGTGGGGCGGATATGATGATTCAGAACGCAGGATGCTTTGCGTTTATCCGCAGTACAGCGATATAGATAAAAATGATATGCCGATGATGGCGGTAACTTTCAGATACCGTAAAGAGGACAAGCTTTCTCACAGAGATATCCTTGGTTCGCTGATGGCTTTACAGATAAAGCGGGATCAGCTGGGTGATATACTTGTTGGTGAAGGCGCATCATGCGTCTTTGTCAGAGATACTGTGGCAGATGATGTGATGAGTGTGTCAAAGATCGGCAGAGTCGGTGTTAAAGCCGAAGAAGGGTTCGATAGCAATGTTATCAGAGAACCTGAATTTAAAGAGATAACCGGTACGGTGGCTTCTCTCAGGATAGACAGCGTGGTGTCACTTGCACTCAGGATATCCAGAGAAAAGGCAGCTGTACTTATTCGTGGCGGCGCTGTGGAAGTGTCGCACCAAAGGACCGAAAGGACCGACAAATTGGTGGAAGTCGGTGAAAAATTCTCGGTGAGGGGCTATGGAAAATTCCTGCTGAGATCGGTGGATGGCATCAGCCATAAGGATAGAGCGCATATAACTATCTGTAAATATATATAGGAGGCTATTAGTTATGATAAACGCAAATAGTATCAAAAGTAAATCCTTTGAAACAGAGAGATCGGGTTACAGCCAGTCACAGGTAGATAAATTCCTGGCTGAGGTCGCTAACGATTATGCAGCGATCGCAGCTGAAAATGCCGAGAACGAGGAAAAAATAGCTAAGCTGGTAGAGAAGATCAGCGAGTACAGAGAAGAAGAGGACGCTATCAAGCAGGCTCTGCTTTCTGCACAGAAGGAAGCTAATAAGATCATCAATGATGCTAAGAAAAAAGCGGAAGCTATGGTAGATAATGCTAAGAGCGAGCAGAGAAAGCTTGCTGAACAGTCTGCATCCGAGTGCGAGAAGATCGTAAGAGAGCACAAGGAAAGATGCGCTATGCTCATCAAGGAAAACACAGAGATCACCGAACAGAAGATCAGCTCTCTCAGAGAAGCTTATGATGAAGAAAAGGCTGCTTATGAGGAGCTTAGAGCTGAGGTAACATATTTCAAGGCTAATCTTACTTCACTTTATAATGAGCAGATCAAGCTGATAATGCAGCTGCCTACTCTTTCTGCCGAGGAGCTAGAAGCATATGAGAACGGCGAAGATGAGTATTATGATGATGAAGAATATTATGAGGAAGAGGAAAAGGATACTGTTGAAGATATCGGTACTGCTGATGCTGCACCACAGGACGCAGAGCAGAACGCTGATGCTTCCGCATCTGAAATAGATAAAGTCCTCAATACCGGTTCTTTCGAGCCCGTTATCCCAAAGCCTAACGCAAACGACCTGAAATTCGGAAAGAATAATTGATATAGTCCCGAGAGGCTCTGTGCTGCAGGGCCTTTACTGGTTTATATCGGCAGTTTGAATTATGTTAAGTATAAAAGCTTGACGTAAGTATGATACCGATAAACTATAATCAAATTTCGGAGGGCAGGTGTGCAATGTTTGCACTTTCACTTGTGCTTTGTGCTGTACTGATAGTAATAGATCAGGTGATCAAAGCCGTAGTAGATAATCATATAGAACTCGGTGAAATCATCGAAGTTGTTAAATTTGGTTCTGTTAAGATATTCAGCTTGACACATATAAGAAATACAGGTGCTGCCTGGAGTATCATGAGCGGCAAGACCTGGTTCCTTATACCACTGCCGATAATCGTTTGTATCGCAGGATTTTTATATATGTATAAAATACGCAACGGACACAAATTGGAGCTTATTTCGATAGCGATGATAATTGCGGGCGGTGTTGGAAATCTAATTGATAGGATAAGGATGAAAGAGGTCATAGACTATATCCGTTTTGAGCCTATAAATTTTCCTATCTTCAACTTTGCCGACATCTGCATAGTTGTTGGAGCAATATTTTTCTGCACATCAATGCTGTTATATGATAATAAGAACTCTAAAGCAAATAAACTTGACACTTCTTCGGAGGCGGAATGATGGAGCACTTTACATTCATCGCTGATGCCGAACACGTTGGCATCAGGATAGATAAACTGCTTTCGTCCGAGCTCAAGGATGTATCCAGATCAATGCTGCAAAAACTGACCGAGGACGGTAATGTTCTGGTAAACGGCAGCAGGATAAATAAGAATTATAAGCTGAAAAAAGGCGATGAAGTTACCGTCGAGATCCCTGAACCGCAGGAACTCCAGGTGGTTGCGCAGGATATTCCCATAGAGATAGTTTATGAGGACGAGTCGCTTTTAGTTGTTAACAAGCCAAAAGGCATGGTCGTTCACCCTGCGGCAGGCAATCCCGATGGAACGCTTGTAAATGCACTTCTGTACCATTGCAAAGGCAGACTTTCTTCCATAAACGGCGTTATACGACCGGGCATAGTCCACAGGATAGACAAGCTGACAAGCGGTCTGCTTATGGTCGCAAAGACCGATAAAGCCCATAATTTTCTGGCTGAGCAGATAAAGCAGCACAGCTTTACACGAGAATATAATGCTATTTGTGTCGGCAGATTCAAGGAAAGTACAGGTACTGTTGATGAACCAATCGGCAGGAGCAAGTTTGACCGAAAGAAAATGTGCGTGACTTATCAGAATTCCAAGGAAGCTGTTACGCATTATGAAGTTATAGAGGAACTCGGGCAATATTCACTGGTAAGGTTCAGGCTCGAAACGGGCAGGACACATCAGATACGTGTCCACAGCGCTTTTATTGGTCATCCCGTGTTGGGCGATGATGTTTACGGTAAGCCGTATAAGGGGCTTGACGGGCAGTGCCTTCATGCTAAAAAGCTTGGATTTATCCATCCCGATACGGGAGAATATATGGAGTTTGAGAGCGAACTTCCCGAGTATTTTACGAAGGTTCTCGAAAAGCTGAGGAAAGGATAACTTTTAATGTTTGAAGATATAAGCAAAGTGTTGCTGATAACCGATATGGACGGTACTTTTTTGCCGTCAAGTAAAATACCCGGACAGCGCAGCATAGATGCTATAACTGCATTTCAGCAGGATGGCGGTAAATTTTCTATTGCCACAGGCAGAGCTGTCCAGGCGGCACAGCAGTATTTT
The DNA here is from genome assembly GCA_902788785.1 of uncultured Ruminococcus sp. Taxonomy (GTDB): domain Bacteria; phylum Bacillota; class Clostridia; order Oscillospirales; family Ruminococcaceae; genus Hominimerdicola. The sequence goes on along the minus strand of CADALT010000001.1, from coordinate 168,649 downwards.
GAATCTTTTTCCGTAAATTGCCCGATAATCATGTGCAATGGCGGAATGGTCTACGATCTGAACAATAAAGAGCAGATACATGATGTTTTTCTTCCCGATCTCACAAGGGAGATCATCAGTGAGATACTCAGAGATAATCCCAATGTGGGGTGTGAAGTATTAACACTTGACCATGTTTATGTGCCTCAGATGAATGATGTAGAGGCAAGGCATAATGTTATCTGTAAGGTCGAGCCTGTTATCTGCTCTATAGATGAGATACCTGAAAACTGGTATAAAGTTCTGTTTGCAGTCGAACCCGAGAACATGGATAAACTCATATCTTATGTTGAACGCCGAGGCTGGACAGGAGTTGATTTTGTAAGGTCTGCACCCGAATATTATGAGGTACTTCCTCAGAATATTTCCAAGGGCTCGGCGCTTACGAAAATGCGTACAGTCTGTGATATGGAGGACTTTACCTTCGTTGCCATGGGCGATTATAATAATGACATCGAAATGCTGGAAGCTGCTGATCTTGCGATATGTCCATCCAACGCAGTCGATGAAGTCAAGGCGGTCTGCGATATCGTGCTTGATAATTCCTGCGAGGAGGATGCAGTAGCTGCGGCACTTGAACATATCTATAAGCTTGTGCGAAAATCTTAACGTACAGGCTTAAGGCAAGCTAATGCATGAGTAAAGTGAGCTGACTTTACATCTGCAAAAGCTTATATATCAATTTGCAATATTGGAGGTTTTTGTATGGACGCTACACTCAAAAAACAGCTTGAGATCACTGCCTGTAAGGTACGTCTCGGCATAATCGAAGGCGTGTTCAACGCCAAGTCGGGACATCCGGGCGGTTCGCTCTCGATAGCTGACGTGATGACTTATCTTTACTTCGCAAAGATGAATGTTTATCCCGATAAGCCCGATGAGGCAAGCAGAGACAGATTTGTTCTGTCCAAGGGTCACACTGCACCCGCACTTTATTCGACACTGGCACAGAAGGGTTTCTTCTCCACAGATGAGCTGAAGAGCCTCAGACACATCGGTGCACTGCTTCAGGGACATCCCTGCATTACTATCCCCGGCGTGGATATGTCCTCGGGTTCACTGGGACAGGGTGTATCTGTTGCGGCAGGTATGGCGCTCTCTGCAAAGATCCAGGGCGAGAATTACAAGGTATATACCGTTCTCGGTGACGGCGAGATACAGGAAGGTCAGGTTTGGGAAGCTTCCATGTTCTCGGCTCATTATAAGCTGGACAACCTCGTTATGATCGTTGATAACAACGGTCTTCAGATCGATGGTAAGATCAGCGATGTTATGTCGCCTTATCCGATCGTTGATAAGTTCAAGGCATTCGGTCTTCACGTTGTAGAAGCTGATGCGCATGATTTTGATTCACTCGAAAAGGCTTTCAATGAGGCAGAAACAGTCTGTGGTCAGCCTACTGTAATAGTTATGAAGAGCGTTAAGGGCAAGGGCGTTTCCTTTATGGAGAATAACGTTTCCTGGCACGGTACTGCGCCTAACGCTGAGCAGTATGCTCAGGCAGTTGAGGAGCTCAATGCACATCTGAAAGAACTGGAGGGCTGAATCATGGCTGATGTAAAGAAGATCGCAACTAGAGAAAGCTACGGCAACGCACTTGCTGAGCTTGGTGATAAGTATGATAAGCTGGTAGTTCTCGATGCAGACCTGGCAGCTGCTACCAAAACAGGTATCTTCAAGAAGAAGTTCCCTGACAGACATTTTGACTGCGGTATCGCAGAATCCAACATGATGAGTGTTGCGGCAGGTATGGCTGCAACAGGTCTTGTACCTTTTGCATCTACATTTGCTATGTTTGCTGCAGGCAGAGCTTTTGAGCAGGTTAGAAACTCCATCGGTTATCCTCACCTGAATGTAAAGATCGGTGCAACTCATGCAGGTATATCTGTTGGTGAGGACGGTGCTACTCATCAGTGCAATGAGGATATCGCTCTTATGAGAACTATACCCGGTATGACTGTTATCAATCCTGCTGATGATACAGAAGCAAGAGCAGCAGTTGAAGCTGCTATACTTCACGAGGGTCCTGTATACCTCAGATTCGGCAGACTTGCTGCTCCCGTTATAAACGACCCTGCTACTTATAAGTTTGAGCTTGGCAAGGGCGTTCAGTTGAGAGAAGGCAAGGACATCGCCATTTTCGCAACAGGTCTTATGGTAGGCGAGGCTATCGAGGCTGCTAAGGTACTGGCTGATGAGGGTATTGACGCTGCTGTTATCAATATCCACACCATCAAGCCTATCGATGAGGATATCATCGTAAAGAATGCTGAAAAGACAAACCTCGTACTGACTGTTGAGGAGCACAGCATAATCGGCGGTCTGGGTTCGGCAGTGGCAGATGTTCTTTCTGCTAAGCGTCCCACAAAGCAGGTAAGGATCGGTGTCAATGATGAATTCGGTCACTCGGGTCCCGCAGTTGACCTGCTCAAGCAGTTCGGTCTGTGCGCTGATAATATCGTTGCTAAGGCAAGAGAAGCTGTTAAGGCTAAGTAATACTGTAACAATACTGATATCGCTCTGTCCTATTGGATGGAGCGATATTTTTTATTCACAACGTCTGCTTGATAAGAGTAGTATATCAAGGGTGATATTTTGCGTTTAAAACATACTGCAAAAAAGCGCAGGCTTACTTATGTGCTGATGGGTGTTGTGATAGTTATACTGATATTTGTTTTCACAGCCGTCAGGGAGATAGGCGAGCATCTTTCCGAGATAAGCGAATACTGCGGCAGGGAAGCTGCTATGGACATCATCGGTTCGGCGCTTGAGCAAACTATGGCTGAAAATCACGATACAAGCCTTTATACGCTGAAATGTGATGACACGGGAAAAGTGATAGCCGCACAGCTTGATACTGCTGCGGCAAACCGTCTGAAAAACCGACTGACAGAAGAAGTGAGCTGTGGTCTTTCTGAACTGGACGAAAATGGTATTTCCATACCTATCGGAACATTGCTGGGCATACCTGTATTTTCGGGAAAAGGACACAGTATAGATCTGGGCGTGCAGCAGCTTGGTGCCGTTAAAAGCGAGTTTTCTTCCAAACTCGAAGCCGCAGGTATAAATCAGACGAGGCTGACAGTTTACGTTACTATCACCGTAGAGATAAGAGCCATACTGCCCAATGGTCACAGAGATATAAGTGTCTGCGAAGAACAGATCATAAATGACAGTCTTATTGTCGGGGATATACCACAGTATTACAGGCAGAGTTAGGCTTGTATTATTCGGAAGATTGTGGTATAATAATTATATTCGCAGACTCTGCGTCATTACTTGAAACAGAAGGGCAGGCTTTGAAATGACCGATAAGGAAAAGGCTGAAAAGCGCATAGATGAGCTGGTCGAACAGCTTAATTACCATGCAAGACTTTACTATGTCGAAGACAGGAACGAGATCTCCGACTATGAATATGATATGCTCCAGCAGGAGCTGAAAAAACTGGAAGAGCAGTATCCCGAGCTTATACGCAAGGATTCTCCGACCCAGCGTGTAGGCGGCGAAGCTGTATCCACATTTGAAAAAGTACAGCATAAGGTTCAGATGGGCTCATTGCAGGACGTATTCTCATTTGAAGAAGTCAAAAAATTCGTCGATACTGTAAGGCAGACAGTCTCCGATCCGAAATTTGTCGTTGAACCCAAGATCGACGGACTTTCAGTATCCCTTGAATATCATGACGGACAGCTTATCATTGGTTCTACAAGAGGTGACGGTTTCGTTGGTGAAAATGTGACCGAAAACCTCAGAACTGTACGTTCTATCCCTGTAAGTATAGACAGCACTCTTCCTCTTGTCGAAGTCAGGGGCGAGGTCTATATGCCGAGAAATGTTTTCCTTGATCTTGTAAAAGAGCAGGAGGATAATGACGAGCAGCCCTTTAAAAATCCTCGTAATGCTGCTGCAGGTTCACTCAGGCAGAAAGACCCTAAGATAGCGGCGAAACGTAAGCTGGATATTTTTGTTTTCAACGTCCAGCAGCTGGAGGGCAAGGAGCTTTCTTCCCATAAGCAGTCCCTTGATTTTCTGAAAGAACTGGGCTTTAAAACCGTTCCCGACTATAAGCTGGTATCTTCCGCAGAGGAGATAATCGAGCGTATAAATGAGATAGGTGAAGCGAGATTTGATCTGCCTTTTGATATTGACGGCGTTGTTGTAAAGGTCGATGATTTTCGTCAGCGTGAACAGCTTGGTGCTACCGCAAAAGTACCTAAGTGGGCGGTCGCATATAAATTCCCTCCCGAGGAAAAGAACACTAAGCTGCTCGATATCGAACTAAACGTAGGCAGAACGGGCGCTGTCACACCGGTGGCTATCTTTGAGCCTGTTTTCCTTGCAGGCACTCAGGTATCAAGGGCTACACTGCATAATCAGGATCTTATCAATGAGAAGGATATAAATATCGGAGATATTATCAAGGTCCGCAAAGCAGGAGATATCATCCCCGAGGTACTCGGTTCGGTGGAAAAACACTCGCAGGGCGCTTTCAAACTTCCAGATGAGTGCCCCGTGTGCCGTACCAAGCTTGTGAAAAGTGAGGAAGAGGCTGCTGTGCGCTGCCCTAATGTGGAGTGCCCTGCACAGATATTCAGGAGCATAGTGCATTTCGCTTCAAAGGGTGCGATGAATATCGATGGTCTCGGTCCTCAGATAGTCCGTGCATTGCTGGACGCAAAACTGATAACTTCTGTGGCAGATCTTTATAAGCTCACAATGGCTGAGCTTATGGCTCTTGATAATTTCAAGGAGAAGTCTGCGCAGAATTTGGTCACAGCTATTGAAAAGTCGAAGGCAAATTCTCTTGACAGGCTCATTTTCGGACTTGGCATCAGGAACATCGGTCAGGCATCAGCTAAGCTTTTGTGTGCTAAATTCGGCGGACTGGATAACATCATGGCTGCGTCAGTAGAGGAGATAGCTGATATAGAAGGCTTTGGCGAGATAATGGCACAGAGTGTACACAGCGCTTTCCATGAAGAGCATATGATCGCACTTATCAACAGGCTCAAAGAGCTTGGTGTAAACACCGAATTTGAAAAGGTTCAGCAGGATGATCGTTTTGAAGGCAAGACCTTTGTACTCACAGGTACACTGCCCACACTGAAACGTAATGAAGCAAAAGAACTTATTGAAAAATTCGGCGGAAAAGCCAGCGGCTCGGTCTCAAAGAAAACCGATTATGTCCTTGCAGGCGAAGAAGCAGGCAGCAAGCTTACAAAGGCAGAACAGCTTGGCATCAAGATAATCAGCGAGGAAGAATTCCTGAAAATGATCGAATGATAATAAAACGTCCGAGCGGAAGATACATTCCGTTCGGACGTTTTTGTCAGTTTTCGATTCCCTTGATATATTCGACGAACTGCTTTGCAACTCTCGGAGAACGTCCGCCCTTGCCAAGTGCGAACTGTTCAGCTTTAAGTTCAAGCTCTTCCTTGTCGGTCTTTAATTCATACTGCTCGGCTATCTTGTTTACCAGGTCAAGATAGATCTTTTTATCGGGTTTCTGGAAAGTTACAGTCAAACCGAAACGGTCTGAAAGCGATAAAAGTTCCTGCAAAGTATCTTTGAAATGTATCTCGTCACCTTTCCTTGAAGTAAATGTCTCCCTTACAAGATGGCGGCGGTTCGATGTGGCATAGATAACAAGATTGGATGCTGTCGAATCAACACTGCCTTCAAGGATAGCTTTAAGCGCTGCATAATCACTGTCGTCCTCTGTAAAAGAAAGATCGTCGATGAATATGATGAATTTCAGCGGATTTTTGCTTATAGCTTCAACGATATTTGGTATCTCATGCAGCTGTTTCTTTTTCAGTTCGATGAGTCTCAGACCTTCACAGGCAAACTCATTCGCTATCGCCTTTACGGTAGAAGATTTACCTGTGCCGCAGTCACCGTAGAGCAGCACATTGTTTGCGGGCTTGCCTGCAAGCAGTGCTTTGGTGTTCAGTATTACCTGTTCACGCTCCTGTTCATAATCGTGCAGCTGCGAAAGTCTGATAGGATCAGGGTTTTCCACAGGGGTCATCAGACCTTCTTTTATTATAAATATATTGTTCTTTGAATATATGCCGTATCCTATCTTGTTGATCTCATGGACTCTCTGAGCATAGATCTGTGAAAAATCTCTGGGGCTTATTTTGTATTCCGGCAGAAATCCGCTGTATCTTATACGCTCAGTCAATTCTTTACAGGGAACAGTAGCTATCTCTTCGAGGAAAGCCAGCTCGTTCGCCAGGCAGTTTTCAAGCAGTGTACCCGTAGGCAGACCTTCGCCTTTTTTTAGTATAAATAGATTTTCATCCTCGAGCACTGCTTTGAGCACATATTCAGTCAGATCATCAGTGTGCTTGTAGAGTTCGGCTATCATATCAGTGTACACATCGATGATACCATCTATATTATCCGTGTCCTTCTCGATCATATCCATGGTATCTGTCAGTTTGATCAGTACAGGATCATACCTCAGCGCCCTGAAAATGACCAGACTGTTCATCTGTGTCAGCATTCTGTTGAAATAAGTCATAAAATTCAGATCCCTTCAATTGCATTTAATGACATTATATAACATTTTTCTTTGTAAGTCAATGTTTAATAATAAAGTCATTGACAAAAAGCTGTAAGTTGTAGTATAATAGTATTTGTATAGGTACGCCTGTACACTTTAGGATAGTAAAATATATCTGTAAAGGAGCTGCTGATATGTCAGTATACAGAATTTATGTTGAAAAAAAGCCTGAATTTGCTGTTGAAGCTGATTCGCTGCTGGGCGGCATCAAGTCTGCGCTGGGTCTTGATAACCTTAAAGGTCTCAGGGTCGTAAACCGCTATGATGCCGAGGGTCTGCCCCGTGAGGATTTTGAGCTTGCCATTCCTGTGGTATTCTCAGAGCCTGCGGTAGATGTTACCTATGATCATATCCCCGCTGTAGGTGAGGATGAGCAGATCTTCGCAGTTGAGTATCTGCCCGGTCAGTTCGATCAGAGAGCGGATTCATGTGCGCAGTGTATATCTCTGCTCACAGCAGGCAAGCGCCCCGTTATCAAATCCGCAAGGATCTACATCGTTTCGGGCAAGCTTACTGATGAAGAGATGGCACAGATCAAGGGCTATATGATAAACCCTGTTGAGTCCAGAGAGGCTTCTCTCGATGAATTTGAAACACTGGATATCAAGTATGATATCCCCACAACAGTCGAGACTGTTGACGGCTTTATCTATTCCACAGAGGATGAGCTTAAAGAGATGCTTCAGGAACTCGGTCTTGCAATGGATCTTGACGACATCAAGTTCTGCCAGAAGTATTTCAAGGAACAGGAGAAGCGCAATCCTACCATTACTGAGATCAGGATGATTGATACTTATTGGTCTGACCATTGCCGTCATACCACATTCTCCACAATGATAGATAATGTATCCATCGAGCCCGACTATATCGCAGCTACTTTTACTGACTACATAAATGCCAGAAAAGATCTGTATGCAGGCAGAACAGATAAGCCCATCACACTGATGGATCTGGCTTGCTTCGGTGCAAAGCAGCTCAAAAAGGCAGGCAAGCTCAAGGATCTGGACGAGAGCGAAGAGATCAATGCTTGCTCTGTTAAGATCAAAGTCGATGTTAACGGCGTTGACGAAGACTGGCTGCTTATGTTCAAGAACGAAACACACAACCATCCTACAGAGATCGAGCCTTTCGGTGGTGCAGCTACTTGTCTTGGCGGTGCTATCAGAGACCCTCTCTCGGGACGTTCATATGTATATCAGGCTATGCGTGTAACAGGTGCAGGCAATCCGCTGGTACCTGTTGAGGATACCATTGCAGGCAAACTGCCTCAGAGAAAGCTGGTAGTTGGTGCAGCTAACGGTTATTCTTCCTATGGTAACCAGATAGGTCTTGCTACAGGCCATGTAAATGAGATATACCATCCCGGTTATGTTGCAAAGAGAATGGAGATCGGTGCTGTTATCGGTGCTGCTCCCGCATCTAATGTAAGACGTGAAAGACCTGCTCCCGAGGATATCGTTATCCTGCTGGGCGGTAAGACAGGCAGAGACGGATGCGGCGGTGCTACAGGTTCTTCCAAGTCCCATACTCTCCACTCCCTCGAGACCTGCGGCGCAGAAGTTCAGAAGGGTAATGCTCCCGAGGAAAGAAAGCTCCAGAGACTGTTCAGAAATCCTGAAGTTACTTCAATGATCAAGCGCTGCAACGACTTCGGTGCCGGCGGTGTATCCGTTGCTATCGGTGAGCTTGCAGACGGTCTTCAGATCAATCTTGATCTTGTTACCAAGAAGTATGATGGTCTTGACGGTACTGAGCTGGCTATCTCCGAGTCTCAGGAGAGAATGGCTGTAGTTATCGCTAAGGATGATCTTGAAAAGTTCATGAAGGAAGCTGCAAGAGAGAACCTTGAAGCTACAATGGTCGCAAGAGTAACTGCTGAACCAAGGCTGCGCATGAGCTGGAACGGCAATACTATCGTTGATCTTTCCAGAGAATTCCTTAACTCCAACGGTGCTGAAAAGCATACCGATATAGAAGTTCCCACACCTGTATTCGCAGCTGATAACGGCGGCGAAGATAATGCAGACAGATGGGAAGCAATGATCTCAAATCTGAATATCTGCTCACAGAAGGGTCTTGTAGAAAGATTTGACTCTACTATCGGTGCAGGCACTGTACTGATGCCTTATGGCGGTAAATACCAGAATACACCTACTCAGGCAATGGCTGCTAAACTCCCTGTTCTTAACGGCGAGACAAAGACAGCTTCCATCATGGGCTGGGGCTTCAATCCGTTCCTGTCCAGTGTCAGCCCTTATCACGGCGCTATGTCCGCAGTTGTAGAATCCATAGCTAAGGTCATCGCAACAGGCGGTACTTACGAGCATTGCTGGCTGACATTCCAGGAGTATTTTGAAAGAACACAGAATGATCCTTCAAGATGGGGCAAGCCTTTATCTGCTTTGCTGGGCGCTTATAAGGCACAGATCGAACTGGGCTGCGGTTCCATCGGCGGTAAGGACTCTATGTCTGGTACATTCGAGAATATAGATGTTCCTCCTACACTGGTTTCTTTTGCAGTTTCAACTGCTAAGACAGATAATATCATCTCTCAGGAATTCAAGAAGGCAGGCTCTAAGGTCATCTATATCAAGCCTGAATATGATGCAAACAATCTCGTAAACTTTGATTCTCTGAAGAAAGTTTTCGAGAAGGTCGAGAAGCTCATTGCTGACGGCAAGGTACTGTCCTGCTGGTCTGTGGCTTACGGCGGAATCTCCGAGGCTGTTTCCAAGATGGCATTCGGTAACAAGATCGGCTTCAAGTTTACTGATAAGATCGATCCTTCCGAGCTTTACAGAGCTTGCTACGGCAGCTTTGTTATCGAGCTGGCTGATGGTGTCGAGACTGATGAGAGAGTTATAGGTGAGACTACCGAAGAGTACAAGATCGTTACCGCTAATTATACTGTTGATCTTGAAAAGCTCCAGAAACTCTGGGAAGACAAGCTCGAGCCTGTATATCCCGTTCATGTTAAGGAGCCTTCAGCTAAGCCCGAAAAGTACAGCTACACAGCAGGTGAGCGTAAAGCTCCCGCTATCAAGGTCGCAAAGCCTCGTGTACTTATCCCTGTATTCCCGGGAACTAACTGCGAGTACGATACCGCAAGACAGTTCGAGAAGGCAGGCGCCGATGCTGAGATATTTGTAGTACGCAACCTTTCCGAACAGGCTATCAAGGAGTCTGTTGATGCTATGGAGCGTAAGATCAAGCAGTCGCAGATCGTTATGCTGCCCGGCGGATTCAGCGGCGGTGATGAGCCCGACGGAAGCGGTAAGTTCATCGTTTCCTTCCTGAGAAACCCCAAGCTGACAGATGCTATCCACGACCTGCTCAAAAACAGAGACGGTCTGATGCTGGGTATCTGTAACGGTTTCCAGGCACTTATCAAGCTGGGTCTTGTTCCTTACGGCGAGATCGTTGATATGAGAGATGATTCTCCTACACTTACATTTAATACCATTGCAAGACATCAGTCTAAGATGGTAAATACTCGTATCGCTTCAAACAAGTCACCATGGCTTGCAGGCTGTGAGGTCGGAGATATCCACACCATCGCTATATCACACGGCGAGGGCAGATTTGTTGCAAGTGCCGATGAGATCGCTAAGCTTGCTGAAAACGGTCAGATCGCTACACAGTACGTTGACTTTGATGGTGAGCCCACATTCGATATACATTGTAACCCCAACACATCTTTCCAGGCTATCGAGGGTATCACTTCACCCGATGGCAGAGTTCTGGGTAAGATGGGTCACTCCGAGAGAATGGGCGACGGTGTTTGCAAGAATGTTCCCGGCGCTAAGGATCAGAAGATCTTCGAGAGCGGTGTAAATTACTTTAAATAATACTTTCAGCCGTCCGTTTCATCGGGCGGCTGTTTTAAGGAGAAATCTATGAATACTTTTCAAAGTAAATATATACCTAAATGCATTATCTGGGCGGCAGGCGGACAAATGGTCATCAGCAACATCTTTGTGCTTTTTATGATGCCTGTTGCACAGTATATGTCCGCTAACCGTGACCCGTCCCCACTTTTTCCTGCTACACTTATCAGCTGTGTTGTTACCTGTGCTTTTATGGTCTGTGCAGAATATGCCTGCCTGGGCAAGGCTATGAACGAATGCGAAATTTTTCCTGCTGACCCGAAACGCTGGTTCGGTATCTTCACTCTTGTACAGCTGGGTATACAGGTAAAGGATGCCGTCAGCCGATGGATCAATTATAGGCGGCTGTATAATTTACTTTTTTCACAGCTGAATGGTTTTCCTTATTCCTAAGACCAAAAAGCTACACTTGATTATATGGAAAGCTATCTTTCCGCTTTTAACAGAAGCGTATTGTTCTCTATGGTCGTTGGGATAGTAATGATGGGATTGTCATATTTTATCCTTCTGGGAAGATTTCAGAGCCTTAGGAAAAATTTTGCTCCATAAAAATACTAAAGCAATAATCTTAGATTTTATCTTTACTTTTGTTTGGGATTGTGCTATAATTAAGGCAGAACCGTTATAAGCGGTGCTGCCTTTTAATTTTTGTAAAGACGTTAATATTTATAATTGGATAGATAAAAAGGAGGTATCCACATGGAAAAGCTTCTGAAGCTGTTAAGAAATAATGCAAGGCTCACAAATGCCGAACTTGCCGTCATGCTTGATAAGTCTGAGGCGCAGATCGCTGCTGATATAGAAAAACTTGAAAAGGACGGTGTTATCACAGGCTATACTGCCATAATTGATGAAACTGTCTATGATCCTGCATCGATCACTGCAATGATCGAACTGAAAGTCACCCCTCAGTCTCAATCGGGCTATGATGATATCGCAAGGTCTATCGCTTCCTACGAACAGGTCGATTCAGTCAGGCTGATGTCGGGGGCATATGATATACTTGTTTCTGTTACAGGTTCAAATATCAGGGAGATCTCCAGGTTTGTCGCTGAAAATCTTGCTGCTATAGATGCAGTTCAGTCTACGACCACACACTTTCTGCTGAGAAGCTATAAGGTGAACGGCATCGTTACCGATCCTGAAGATACCGATGAGAGGGGACTTATATTTCCATGATAGATTATAAGAAAGCGCTCTCACCCACAATATGTAATATGAAACCCTCGGGCATCAGGAAATTTTTTGATATTGCTCAACAGCTTGAGGGTGTTATATCATTGGGCGTTGGCGAACCCGATTTCAAAACACCGTGGATAGTCCGTCAGGAAGCTATCAAAGTGCTTGAAAAGGGACGGACATCTTATACGGCTAACGCAGGTCTTGCAGACCTTAGACAAGAGATCTCTGCTTATTTTAAGCGCAGGATAGGTGTGGAATATGACCCGAAAGATGAGATCATCGTTACGGTCGGCGGTTCTGAGGGTATTGATCTTTGTCTGCGCTCTGTTATATCGGCAGGGGATGAAGTTCTTATCGTTGAACCAAGCTTTGTATGTTACAGTCCGATTGTCAGTCTGTGCGGCGGTGTACCTGTTCCTATCGAGACTAAGGCTGAAGATGAATTCAGACTTACAGCGCAGGAACTGCGTGAGAAGATAACAGATAAAACAAAGCTGCTGGTGCTGCCTTATCCCAATAATCCCACAGGTGCAGTTATGCGCAGGGAAGATCTTGAAGCAATTGCAGAGGTACTTAAAGATACTAATATACTTGTCCTTTCCGACGAGATTTATTCCGAACTTACATACAGCGGCAAACACGTCTCTATTGCATCACTTGATGATATGCGAGAGCGCACGATAGTTATAAACGGCTTTTCAAAGGCTTATGCAATGACGGGCTGGCGGCTGGGTATCGCAGCTGCCCCGAGAGAAATTATCTCACAGATGTTAAAGCTGCATCAGTATGCTATCATGTCGTCACCGACGGTAAGCCAGTTTGCGGCAATAACCGCACTTCGTGAGTGTGATGACGACATCGTAAAAATGCGTGATGAATACGATATGCGCCGCAGATATCTTGTGGACGCATTCAATAAACTGGGGCTCGATTGCTTTACACCACAAGGCGCATTTTATGTGTTCCCTTGTATCAGAAGCACGGGGCTTAGCAGCACGGATTTCTGTGAAAAACTTGTATACAGCAAAAAAGTAGCTGTTGTGCCCGGCAATGCTTTCGGCGAATGCGGCGAGGGCTTTATACGTGTATCTTACGCTTATTCGCTCAACCATCTGCGTGAAGCGATAAAGCGTATCGGAGAATTTTTAGAGGAGCTTAAAAATGGCACTGTACAATAATCTTAAAGTAAAAGCATATGGCAAGGTCAATCTGCTGCTGGATATAGTCGGCAGGCGTGACGACGGTTATCATATGCTCAATACAGTTATGCAGACAGTCAGCTTGTATGACACACTTGAACTTTCGCTGGACGAAAATGCTGATGAAGGTATAGAGCTTGTCTGCGATAAAGAAGGCTTTCCGTTGGATAATTCCAACCTCATATGGAAGGCTGCCGAACTGTTCAAGGATTTCGCTCACATAAATTACGGCGGAAAACTGACTGTAAAAGTTGAGAAAAATCTTCCTTCACAGGCAGGCATGGGCGGCGGCAGCGCTGATGCTGCGGCTATGCTGAAAGCTATGAATACTTTCTACGGCACTCTCATTTATGAGGATGACCTCTGTGATCTGGGCGCTAAACTTGGTGCAGATGTTCCGTTCTGTATCAAGGGCGGAACAAGGCTTTGTCAGGGCGTTGGCGAGATAATGAACAAGCTGCCGTCACCTGAGTGTGCTTTTGTCATCATCAAGCCCAATGTCAGCGTTTCTACTCCTGAAGCTTACAGAAGGTACGATCTGCTCAAAGAGCCTAGACGATGTGATCTGGATTATTTCCTGAAAGCGCTGGCCTCGGGTAATATATTCTCAACCAGTATCTACCTGTTCAATATATTTGAAGATGCCATCGACCTGCCCGAAGTTTCACAGGCTAAACAAAGACTGCGTGAGTGCGGAGCGCTTGCATCTTTGATGACAGGCAGCGGTTCGGCTGTGTTCGGTGTTTTTGAGAACAAGGATTATGCTGCACAGGCAGCTGCAAGACTTGAACAGGAATATGATTTTTGTAAAGTTTGCACCCCCACCGACAAGTCTTACGACCTTGTGTGGGTTAACAAATAATCTCGGGAGGTAGACAGCTAATGAATTCTACTTGTAAATTCTGCGGATACAGATTTAAAAGTAAAGATGAGCAGATATGCCCCGAATGCCTTACAGCCAGGGAGGAAGATATCTCCTGCGGAGTGTATGGTGAGAGTGAGCACAGTCATGTAGTTTTTGATGAACATAATCGGAATGGTCAGCTTTTTGCAAAGAATGATACTTTCCGTGACGGCAGAGCTGATTTCTTAAAAGAAGAGCTTCGTGAGGAAGACAGAACAAATGCTTCCCGATACGAACATCGCAACGGCGGCGATATAAATATGCAGGCTGATAACAAGCGCTCATATGTTCCAAGGCCCGCTAATACACCGTATAGCCCGTCACCGAATGCATACAGACCTCAGAATAATATGAACAATAATACGTCCAGTCCTTCCTCGGGAAAAGGATGCGGATGTCTGTTCGTTATAATAATTGCGATCGTTGCTATCGCAATAGCATCTAATCAGCATCTTTTTAGTGAAAAATTAAATGAGTTAACTCAGCAACTCGAAGAGAGAGTGGAAGATTCATCTGACTCAAAATCCGGTAAGATAGATGTTGATGATGCGGAGAAGATCGATTTGCCGAATGAATGTGATTTCGAGGCTTATCTCACCGATGTTTCAAAAGCCGAAGGAATGTCGGATGATGAAGCATTGGATACTTTTGTAAAGCAATCACTTTTGTTTGTTGAAGATGATACTTATGTTAACTCGACCGAAGCAGAGCCGAGGGCGCTTTATTCTGTCTCTCCGTTTATCGTTCTGCGCTATCCCGATGGAAAAAAGCTCGAATCTGATGATCTTGAGATCAAGGATGTTGAGTGTCTAGGTTATGATAAGGATGAAAATATCCTTAGTGTTTATTATGGAACTATTTCAGACAAAATGATGGTCTCTGTTGGTGAGAACTCCACTATTAGTCCTAAACTCTATTGCGATAAAAATTCCGAATATATTGATGTTTATTTTGATTGTGTCTATAAAGGAAAAGATATCACATTCATGGTGACACTATGATCGACAGGAATGAACTTCTGAAAAGCTGCTCGCTTTGTCCCAGAAAATGCGGCATTAACAGACTTGATGGAGAAACCGGCTTTTGCCGATGCGGCAAAACCGTCAGGATAGCCAGAGCAGACTTGCATATGTGGGAAGAACCATGTATAAGCGGAAAAACAGGTGCAGGCACAGTGTTCTTTTCAGGATGCAGCCTGCAATGCTGTTATTGCCAGAATTTTGAAATATCAGAGGGCTGCAAAGGTTTTGAGCTTACTGTAGAAGAACTTGCCGATACTTTCCTGATGCTCCAGAATAAAGGTGCGCAGAATATCGAGCTTGTAACGGCGGCACCGTATGTTCCGCAGATACTTGATGCGCTTGATATTGCAGGTGACAGGCTTACCGTGCCGATAGTATATAACAGCGGCGGATACGAAAGCCTTGAAACACTGGAACTGTTAAGGGGTAAGGTGGATGTCTTCCTGCCTGATCTTAAATACTATTCGTCCGAACTCTCAAAAAAATATTCTGCTGCATCTGATTATTTTGAACGTGCAAGCGCTGCCCTTATAAAGATGGTGTCACTTGTTGGTTCGCCAGAGTTCGATGAAGACGGTATGCTTAAAAGGGGAGTAGTGGTCAGGCATCTTGTGTTGCCAAACTGCCGCCATGATTCTGCAAAGCTGATAGGCTGGCTGGGCGATAATTTTGCACCTTATGAGCTTCTTTTAAGTATCATGAGCCAGTATGTTCCAATGCATAAAGCTAAAGATATCAAAGAGCTTTCACGGCGTACTTCGACTTTTGAATATAACTATGTCTGTCATTTGGCAGAACTTAGCGGATTTGATGGATTTTTCCAGCAGAGAGAGTCCGCAGTTAAGGATTTTGTGCCAACATTTTATGATGAGAAATACTATTAGGCAAGTTCATTTGTTATTTGTTTTATTGTTCTGCCATATAATTCATGTTTCGTGCCAAATTTTAACCTTTTTGTAATAACTAACTATTGACAACGGAACCCAAAAGGTGTATAATAACAATAGAAACCTGTGAATTGGTTTCTATCACAAAACAAACACATCTAACGCAGAGTGTATAGAAAGAGGTTTTGCCAATGTCCAAAGCTATGGGTTCAAAATACTCTGTTGAAAGCTCGAAGGAGAGCAAGGAGTATTTTGAGTTTGTCAAGGATATCCTTGACCATGAGGTAGTTACTGAAATGAAGAATTTCAGGCATCACTACAGCACCACCTGTTATCAGCATTGTCTGAACGTGTCATATTATAATTATGTTGTCTGCAAGAAACTGGGTCTGAATGCAAGAGCTGCCGCAAGGGCAGGTATGCTTCATGATCTGTTCCTCTATGACTGGCGTGATGAACCCAGGAAGAGGGGAGAGCTGCCTCACGGCTTTACTCATCCGCAGAAAGCACTTGAGAATGCCAGAGAACACTTTGAGCTGGACAAGCTTGAGGAAGATATTATAGTAAAACATATGTGGCCGCTGACCATTAAGATGCCGAAATATCCCGAGTCTTACGTTATCGTTATGATGGATAAGTATGCAGCCCTGCTGGAATTCGGTGTGCACTGCAAGAATAAGCTGAAGGGCACTGTCGGTAACATCAACGACCGCAGACACCACAGAAAGACCGCATAGGTCATATATCCTGACAAAATAACCTGACCTCCCCACGGCAATTGCCGCAGGGAGGCCTTTTTAGTGCCCTGTTAAAAAAAATTTGCTCAGTCCCATCCATTCACGCACCCAGTAGGTGGGCAGGAACCTGGCTTCTGTCTGTGCGGAATAAGCAGTCACATCATCAGCACCCTGTGACTTTGCTATGAGTCCTGCACGGTACTGATGAAAAGCATCGGTGACTATTGTGATGTCACGTCCGTATCCGAGTTTATCTGTTATCTCAAAAGTAAACTTTATATTCTCAAATGTCGAAGTTGAGCGATCCTCCATGACGATCCTGTCCTCATCTACGCCCTTATCAATCAGATATCGTTTCATGCACTCGGCTTCGGAGATCTTCTCGTCTGCACCTTTCCCACCTGAGACCACGCACAAAGCCTCAGGATGCTCCTGTATGGCTTTGTATGCTGTGTCGAGTCTTCTCCTTAGCATCCTTGATGGACGCTCTCCACGGACCTGACAACCCAGTACAACGATGAGTTCTGTTTTATCCGGCTTGTTTTTCTCGGCTCGGTACATTTTGTATGATAATATCACCGCATAAACTATACCGGCTGTCAGCGCTATGCATATGGCAATTATCGTCGCTTTACCGTAATTCTTCTTCCAGAGAGTACCAAGCATCCGTAAAAACTTTTCGTGATATTGTGTTATTATTATGAGAAAAATACTGGATGCTATTCCTGCAATATTTCCTGCACATAGCACAGGGAATGCTGCCAGGAAAGTAATGAGCATAAATATCTCCACTGCGAGTATTATATATTTTACCGTCATTATATCTCCTCCGCTAATATTATAGCATACAAGACAGGTTTTATCAACATAATTTTTTCTTAAGATATACAGCACACATGAGTTTTTGCAAAATAAAAAGCGCCTTCGGTCATCACTTACCAAAGGCGCTGTACTTATCTTTGAATTCTAAGTGCTCAGGAATTATTCAACGATGAACTTCTTGATCTCAGCGAAGAACTTATCTGCATCATCAGTGTGAGCTGTCAGCTGAATGGGGCTGGACAGATCAAGGCTGAAGATACCCATGATGGACTTAGCGTCAACAGCATATCTGCCGGATGTAAGATCAACATCGAAGTCATACATCATAACGATGCCTACAAATTCTTTTACTGCCTGAATTGAATCCAGTGAAATCTTTACCTTTTTCATATTAGTTTTCCTCCTAACATTTCTAACTATGTTTTTATTCTGTCTGCAGCTCCTTGCTACAATTATAATTATAATCAATTTTTCAAAAAAGTCAAGGCATATTTGCAAAAAAAAATAAAATATGGTACAATAGTCAATAGCAAGGCTTTAATGAAGTCTTAATTATGTGATTTTCACAATAGTGTTATGCAAATTTTGTGCATATCCAACATAATTTGAAGGATAGATCTATAATATGAAAATTTTCTACTATACATTTGGCTGTAAAGTAAATCAGTATGAGACAGAAAATGTTCGTGAACTTTTTGAAATGAAAGGTCATGAGACTGTCTCAAATTCAAAAGAAGCCGATGTCTGTGTAATAAACAGCTGTACAGTCACAGCGCAGGCAGATTCAAAATGTTTCCAGATGTTAAGGCGACTACGCAAACAGCTGCCCGAAGGTATCATCGTTCTGGCAGGCTGTCTGCCGCAGACGCTGGATCCTGATACTGATGACTTAGCTTTGTGTGATATAATAGTCGGCACCAACGAAAAGCGCATTATACCTGAATTGGTAGAACGTTTTATCGTAGAAGGTGAGCGTATAGTTCGTATAAAAGAACACAGCAGGGGAGAAGCTTTTGAAGTCATGGCAAACTATGGTGATAAACGCAAGACTCGTGCTTACATAAAGATACAGGACGGCTGTGACTGTTACTGCACATACTGTATTATTCCCTATGCCCGTGGACATATTCGTTCCAAGCCCTTAGATGAACTGCTGAAAGAAGCCGAGAGTCTCATTAGTGCAGGTCATAAGGAACTGATACTGACGGGTATAAACCTTTGCTTTTACGGCAAAGACCTGCCCGAAAGACCAACTCTCACTGATGCGGTGGAGAAGCTATGCTCTCTGTCGGGTGATTTCAGAGTAAGACTTGGTTCTATAGAACCCGAGATGCTTCCGGAGAATGACATTATCATACTTTCAAAGCTCGATAAACTTTGTCCGCATTTCCATCTGTCACTGCAAAGCGGCTGTTCTGATACGTTAAAACGCATGAACCGCAGATATTCTTCCGAGGAATTTGCCGACCTTTGCAATTCACTGAGAACGCATTTTCCCGACTGTGCCATAACAACAGATATCATGGTAGGATTCCCAGGGGAGACTGAGGCAGAATTTGAGAACTCTCTTGAATTTGTAAGAAAGATATCCTTTGCCGAAGCCCATGTATTTCCATATTCACGCCGTCCCGGAACCAAAGCCGATACCATGGAGGGTCAGGTCGATCAGCATACCAAACATCAACGTGCAAAGCGTATGACAGAGGTATGTCATGAAACAAGAAAATCCTACTTAAAATCCTGCATAGGCAAAGAATACACTGTCCTGTTCGAGCGAGAGACAGAGCCAAATTTTTATATTGGCCATGCCCCGAATTATATCACAGTTAAAGTGCCGAGAGCTGATGCGTCACACTCTCTGCGCCGTGAGCTAAAAAAGGTGCTTATCGTTTCATCGGACGATGAGTTCTGTTACGGCAGATTTATATGACTTATCATAAAAAGCCATCGTATTTTACATTGATAAAATACGATGGCTTGATTTTTTTACAGAATAATTATCTTACTTATTTGTAAGTGCATTGTTCACAGCGGAAACAAGCGCTCTTACAGATGATACGATAATATCCGAATGTCTGCCGACACCCCAGAAGATCTTGTCATTCACATTGATGCCGACATATGAGCAAGCCTCGGAGGTAGTCTTTCTTTCGAGTGCGTGCTCTGTGTAAGTATCCACGTTGATCTCCATACCGATCTCTGTGGTAAGTGCATTTGCAACAGCATCAAGTCTGCCGTTTCCATCGGCACTGCATTCAACTTCCTTGCCGTTTATAACAGCCTTTACAGTTGCACCGATGAGATCGTCTGCTTTCTGTGTGTAGTGAGCTTCGAGTATATCGATAGGCGTATTGATATTCAGGTAAGTCTCCTTGAATATCTGGTGTACCTCGCTTCTGCTCAGCTCCTTGTGAGCCTTATCGGATATATCCTTTACCTTGTAGCCGAAGTTCTCTCTCATAGCCTTAGGCAGATCGTAACCATACTGCTGTTCAAGTATGAAGCCTATGCCGCCCTTGCCTGACTGCGAGTTGATACGTATAACATCGCCCTCATACTCTCTGCCGACATCATGGGGATCAATGGGAAGATAAGGACAGGTCCAGTGCTTGTCATCCTTTTCTTCACGCCACTTCATGCCCTTTGCGATAGCATCCTGATGTGAACCCGAGAAAGCAGCATATACAAGTGTGCCCGAATAAGGCTGTCTGTCATATACCTTCATTCTTGTAACTCTCTCATAAAGCTCTATCAGAGAAGGCAGATCGGTAAAGTCAAGACCGGGCTCAACACCGTGTGTATACATATTGAGCGCCAGTGTAACGATATCAACGTTACCTGTTCTCTCACCGTTGCCAAAGCAAGTACCCTCAACTCTGTCAGCACCTGCCAGCAGACCGAGCTCGGTATCTGCGATGCCTGTACCTCTGTCATTATGAGGATGGAGGGAGATTATCAGGTTCTCTCTGTTGTGGAGGGTCTGACACATATATTCCACCTGCTGTGCATAAACGTGAGGGAGTGACATCTCAACAGTTACAGGCAGATTGATGATGACCTTATTATCAGCATCAGGCTCCCAGATATCAATAACAGCGTTGCAGATCTCCATAGCGAACTCAGGCTCTGTACCTGTGAAGCTTTCGGGTGAATACTCAAATGTAACATGACCCTTTGCAGTCTTTTTATACTCTTTGCAGAGTTCAGCACCTACAGTAGCGATCTTGATGATCTCTTCCTTGGATTTTCTGAATACCTGTTCTCTCTGTGCAACAGATGTGGAGTTGTAAAGATGAACAACAGCGTGCTTAGCGCCGTCGATAGCCTCAAAGGTCTTCTTGATGATGTGTTCTCTTGACTGTGTCAGTACCTGTATGGTAACATCATCAGGTATCATATTCTTTTCTATCAGTGTGCGGCAGAACTCATATTCTGTCTCGGAAGCAGCAGGGAAGCCTATCTCGATCTCCTTGAAACCGATATCTACGAGTTTCTTGAAAAATTCAAGCTTTTCCTCCAGGCTCATGGGTATGATAAGTGCCTGATTTCCGTCTCTCAGGTCAACCGAGCACCAAGCAGGCGCATGGTCTATATAATCCTTTTCAGCCCACTTCATGCATCTAACGGGGGGGAGATAATATCCTCTTGTGTACTTTTCAGCGTTTTTCATATTTATATCCTCCTTAGCAGAAATTTATTTACTTTATTATTCTGAATATTTTGAGCAGATCAATATTGACAGTTCACTCGAAAAACTAAAATACGCCCGTCTCTAAAATAATAGAGACGAGCGAAATACCCGTGTTACCACTCTCATTCATGTACAGCTCACACTGTACACCTCAGCCGCATCAACAAATGCGTATCTCTGTAACGGGAGAACCCCGGGCACAGCTACTGAAATTTTCACCATACCGGCTCAAGGATGAGTTATGACACTGCCCGAACGCTGTCTCACACCAAACGACAGTTCTCTGAAGATGCAGGAAAGTGCTTTTTTTCCTCTCGATGCCATTCAAATATTATAGAATTATTATACACCATTGCCACCCTTTTGTCAAGGGCAGTTTTTATCATTTAACCGTTTGTTAATAAGTAAACTCGTGTATGATACATTCTAAGCTGTTTTTTGAAAAAAATTATTGACTTTAGGTCAGTTTTATACTATAATCATTATATAGAAAGCACAGGCTCAAAAATACACGGTATACCTTAAAAGCAACACCGTGTATATATGTTTATTACAGATTTTCGATGAAGCCTTTACCGATGCTAACATTCTCGAATGCAAGTTCTTTCATTTGCAGCATGACTGTATGCGGAGATACTTTCATACCGCCCGCAGCCCAGTCTATTATCATACCGCAGAAACCGTGTGAGTAGAAATCAGCAAATACCTTGGCTTTCTCGCTGCGTTTTCTGGTGTTGGCCACCGCATGGTAGAAAAAGCGCAGGAACATCCTGTGCATACTCTGGAAAAGGTATTTCTCAAAGGTTTTCTCGTTGCTTTTCAGGGTGTTTGAATAAAATGTGCGGTCTTTCTGCATATTTTCAAGAAATCCCTCAAGTCTTTCATACCAGTTGTCGTAATTGACACCTCTGGTTATATTCTTGAAGAGCTCGTTGTAATATATGTATGACAGCAGCTGTTCTTTATCCTGAAAATGGTAGTAAAAAGACTGGCGGTTCATTCCGCAGAAGCCTGTTATATCGGATATGGATATCTTTTCATAATCCTTCTGACAGCACAATTCTTTAAGTGCATTGCACAGTGCTGTTTTGGTAATTGTGGAAGTAGACATCTATCTTTTCCTTTCGTGAAATTAAAAGAATATAATCTTTGATATATCCTTAACATTATAATTATATCACAATTCCAGAAAAAATCAAGTAAATTCAGTAAATATTTATATCAGATAACACATTATTTTTACGGCTGTCGTATTAAGCCGTAGTTTTCGAGATCTTGGACTACTTATTTTATAGCAAAGGAAGTGTTACGTAATGATCATCAACGATTTTCTTGAAGGTCTGTCTCTCAACGCTTATGAATATTTCGGTGCACATTTTATTGATGGGGGAGTGCGCTTTGCCACATATGCTCCCCACGCAAGGAATGTCACGCTTATGCTCAATGGTTCTGAATATGATATGAAACGAGATGACTGCGGCTTGTGGGAAACTGTTCTGCCGGACGTAAAGAACGGAGATATTTACCAGTTTATCATCACGACTCAGTCTCTCCAGCGTCATTATCGTTCCGACCCCTTTGCTTTTTACAGCGAAGTCAGACCCAAAAACGCATCAAGAGTTTATGATATCGACTGTCATGAATGGCACGACAGCGAATGGATCGCAAGACGTGATAAATGCTTTGATAAGCCTATGAATATCTATGAGGTGCATTTTGGTTCGTGGAGGACTAAATGTGATAGTCCCGATGATGACAGGCTTTATACTTACGATGAGATGACCGACCTGCTCATTCCTTATGTTAAGGAAATGGGTTATACTCATATCGAGCTTATGCCGCTGACAGAATATCCATTTGACGGTTCTTGGGGATATCAGGTAACAGGGTATTATGCGGCTACTTCACGTTACGGTGAACCTGCAGGGCTGATGAGGTTTATTGATGCCTGTCACCGTGCAGGTATAGGCGTTATACTTGATTTTGTCCCTGTGCATTTTGTAACGGATTTCTTTGCACTGCATATCTATGACGGCGGTTTTCTTTTTGAAAGCGATCGTGAGGACGAGCGTTTTTCCGAGTGGGGTACAGCTTTGTTCGATTACAGCAAACCACATGTGCTAAGCTTTGTAAAATCATCTATAAATTTCTGGATAGAAAAATATCATGTTGATGGTCTGCGCTATGATGCTGTAGCTAACCTCATCTATAAACACGGTCATAAGGACAGCCCCATAAATGATACTGGCATATGGTTCTTGAAGAATACTAATTACTCCATCAGTAAACGTCACCCTGATGTTATGCTGTTTGCTGAGGATTCCACCGATCACGGCAAGGTGACAGCTCCCGTGGAATTCGGAGGGCTTGGTTTTGATTATAAATGGGATCTGGGCTTTATGCATGATACCATAAATTACATCAAAACTCCGCCTTATGAGCGCCGTGCGCATCATAATAAAATGACATTTTCCATGAGTTATTTCTACAATGATCTTTTTATCCTGCCCTATTCACATGATGAGGTCGTACACGGCAAACAGACTATGCTGGATAAATGTTTCGGCAAACACGAAGAAAAGATAGCCACGATAAAATGTCTGTATACTTTTCAGTTCGGACACCCCGGGAAAAAGCTTAATTTCATGGGCAACGAGATAGCCGAATATATGGAATGGAGGCATGAAAAAGAGCTTGGCTGGAATTTGCTGACATATCCCGCTCACGATTCAGTGCACCATTATCTCAAAGAACTGCACCACATTTATCTTGATAACCCCGAGCTTTACACCAATGACTATAACTCAAACTATTTCCGCTGGATAGATGCCAATAACAGCAGCCAGTCCATATACGCTTTTGTAAGACGAAACGGCTTTGGCGGCGGTATCTATTTTGTATTCAACTTTTCGGGGCTGGCACAGAAATATACTCTAAAGGTCGAGCAAGACGGTGAGTATGAGGAGATACTCAATTCTGACAAAGATATCTATGCAGGTTCTAACTGTCTGAACAGTGATCTTCGCAGCAGGGGATATTCCCTTGCATTAAAACTGGCACCCCTCAGCTGTTCTATAATCAAACGAAAATAAAATGATCCCCGAAAGCTGTGATATCTACAGCTTTCGGGGATATTTCTTAACCTGTTATGCCCTTTATGCCATCTTCCTTAAATGCTTTTTTGTAGTATTGAAGTTCATCGGATATAAGATCATCTATGACCTCCATGCCAAGCAGTTCAACAGGTGCTTTGTCATCAGTAAGAAGTCTTCCGCCGCTCTCGTAGCGCTGCATATCTGTGCTGACTTCCTGCATCAGCGCTTTGAGATCGGCATCTTTAAGGCTTTGGATGTTTTTTCTGAAATGTTCGGTCATCGCTTTATCGTTTGATGCAAAAAGCTCACGGTTTGTTGTGCCGTGTACGGGAGTGATATAAACCTCACTGAATACCGATGCGATAGTGTCGCTGAGATGATCGTTGATGCTGCCTTCCTTATCAGAATGCATATTCATATTGACCACCATAACTCCGCCTGGTTTTAAAGCATCTCTCACCAAAGAGAAAAACTCTACCGATGACATCTGGAATGGTATGGTGATATCCTGATAAGCGTCCACCATTATAACATCGTATTTGACCTCATTTTTACGGTTTACTGCCTGCAAAAATGCTCTGCCGTCGTAAGTCGTTACTTTGATGTCACTGTCAAGCTCAAAATATTCATGAGCAAGATCTGTTATCTTATCGTCGATCTCAACACCCTCAACGCTTATACCATCAAAATATGTCCTGCACTGTTTAGCATAGGTACCTGTACCCATGCCCAGTATCAGCATATTCTTAGAGGATATATTCTCGCCCTCGCTCATAAGAGGTGCAGCCATTGCAGTATCATAATAAAGCCCTGTGAGTCCGCCGTCTTTCATATATATGGACTGTATGCCGAACAGCACGTTCGTCGAAAGTGCAACTTCCTTATCGTTCTCTTTTACCTGCAAATAGTTGTATACCGATTCGCCCTCAAAGGTCAGTCCCTTTTCCCAGAAAGCAAATCCAAGCCTTGTGCTGACTAAACAGCATATCAGGAACAGCACTGTACACACAATGACCCTGACTGTGCTTCTTTTGCACGAGATAAAGTAAACTAAACCAAGTGCCAGCAATATGCCCGAGAAGATCAGGAATGTTACTGATGTGCCCACGGACGGTATGGTGATAAAAGTCGGTGCGAATGTTCCGATGATACTGCCTACTGTGTTGAAAGCTCCCAGAGTTCCCACCGTTTTACCGTTATCGTCCAGACTGTCAGTGGTGTATTTTACCAGTGACGGTGTGACCGTACCCAGCAGGAAAAGAGGGAAGACGAATACTATCATGCACGCCAGGAATGCAGCCCAGATCAGGAAATTTGTACTTATCGTCACTACCAGCAGTGCTGACACTCCAAGTATAACCATTTTCCCCACAAATGGTATAGCAGCTATCCATACAGCCGAAAGCAGCACTCTTTTATAAAGTCTGTCCGGATCGGGATCTTTATCGGCGCTTTTTCCGCCAAAATAGTTTCCGAGTGCCATCGCTATCATGATAGTTCCGATGATTATGGTCCAGACTATCTGTGATGAGCTGAAATAAGGCGCTAAAAGCCTGCTTGCTCCCAGTTCGACTGCCATTACCGACATTCCGGCAAAAAATTCCGTGAGATACAGATACAGCTTGCTGCTGAGTATCCCTTTAGTTTGATTTTCTTTCATAATGTTCCTTTCTGTATTTTAGACTATAAACACACTTATATATTTTACCATATTCGTGAAGATTAGTCAAATAAAAAAACTCAATAAAATACCTCTTGCGCAATATCAGGTACACAAGAGGCTTATCGGTCTTTAGTTTTGTTTACGGACTATCGCATAGTCATCATCAGATCTGTAATACGGGCATGAATAGTGTGGTTCATTCATGAGCCTGTAGACCTCATCTTCATCAAGATCGACTTCGCAGCACCAGCATTCAAGTTCTTCATCATAAACATTGTTATTGCAGGTGTCACAGGAAGTATATTTGTTTGCTTTCTTTTTCATTCGTCTGCCACCTTCTTTAGTATTTCACTGACCTGCTGCAGCGCCTCATACAGCTTATCCATATCATCATCCGAGACCTCTTTGAACCTCTTTATCAGCTCATCATGTATATCAGACTTCATCTGTTTTAAAAGCCCCTCTGCCTTATCTGTCAGCGATATGTTTACGAGCCGCCTGTTCTCACGGTCATGCTCTCTTACAACAAATCCCATATCCACCAATTGCGATACAGCCCTTGTAGCCTGTTCATTTGAGGTATTTATTCTGGCTGCAAGATGTGACATTGTAAGCGTTTTAGATACTGACAGCGAAAGGATTATTATCTGCTGAGTCCTTGTAAGATGATATTTCTTTCTGTCAAAGGTATCAAACACGATCTTTCGGCTCAGCGGGTATATCTCATAAAACTTCATTATACATTTTGTGCGTATATCGTTTTCCATTTCTACATCTCCTTGCTGTACGGTTCTGCAATAGTGATTATATCACATTTTTAAACAAAAGTAAAGTCCAAAAATAACTGCCCCGTTAGCTGTTATCAGCGAACAGGGCAGTTGGCTATACGTTCATTTCAGGGATAATATCAAAGTTTATTATTCGTAGGCTCTTTCGCCGTAATTATCCTCATAATTGTTGAGCATTTTCAGCAGTTCTTCCGCATCGAGATTCAGACCCTTAGCGTAGTCTCTTATCTCATTTACAGTGAATTTATCCTCGGAGTTGCCCAGTGTCTTTGCGAACATTGCAGCGGCACAAGCAAGCTTCATATTGTCGGACATTTTCTTATCATAGCTTGAAAGCATTACAGCCTTATCGGTAAGCTTGCTTTCGTCCTCATCCTTTTCCTTGTATCTTACAGAAACTGTCAGCAGTTCCTTGTCAAGGTCGCCCTCGGCAGGTTCCTTTTCAGGCTCGGGATAATCCACATCGTCCTGATATTTCAGCGTTCTTCTCGATTCATCACTGTCCTTGCCATTATCAACCGTGATTATCTCATAAAGAACGGTTACCTGCTGACCTGAGCCAACATCACCTGCGTCCTTGGTGTCGTCCTCAAAGTCCTGATCTTCCAGCTGTCTGTTCTCGTAACCTACAAGACGATAACTGTCAACATTTGCAGGGTTGAACTCTACCTGTACCTTTGCGTCCTTAGCAACAGTGAACATAGTACCGTTCATTTCGGTAACAAGCACTCTTTCAGCCTCATCGATGCTGTCTATGTAAGCATAGTTGCCGTTGCCGTGATCTGCCAGTGCCTCAAGCTTGTTATCCTTGTAGTTGCCCATACCAAAGCCCAGTACGGAAAGATAGATCCCGCTGTCTCTCTTTTTCTCGATAAGCTCAGTAAGCTCTTTTTCAGATGAAAGACCTACGTTCAGATCGCCGTCTGTAGCCAGAATAACTCTGTTGTTGCCGCCTTCGATGAAGTATTCCTGTGCCAGCTCGTAAGCTGTATTTATGCCTGCTGCACCTGCGGTAGAGCCACCTGCGGTCAGTCCTGCAAGAGTCTTAGCTATCTTGTTGTAATTCGCACCGCTTTCACCTGCCAGCTCAACAGTATCTCTGCCTGCATAAGTAACTATGGATATGCGGTCATTTTCGCCCAGTGTTTCAGCCAGCATAGCAAATGCGTTCGTTACAAGCGGAAGCTTGTTCTCATCAGCCATTGATCCGCTGACATCTATCAGGAATACTATGTTGGAGTCGATATCCTGTACATCAACGTCCTTTGCCTGCAGGCCTATCTGCATGAGTTTAGCATCCTTGTTCCAAGGGCAGTCTGAAAGCTCGGTGGTAATGCCTATCTTGTGACCGTCTTCGGGCTGGGGATAATCATACTTGAAATAGTTTATGAATTCTTCTGTTCTTACTGCATCGGGATATATCTGCTGACCGTTTTCTATCATTCTTCTTACATTGGTGAAGGAAGCGGTATCAACATCGGTCGAGAAAGTTGACAGAGGATTTTCGGAAACTTTCTTGAATCCGTTCTCAGCATAATGGTTGTACTCTTCGGTGTTATATTCATATTCATCATAGTTGTTATAGAAGTTATAGGTGTTTTCTTCTGCACCTATAGCATTATCAAAATTATTATCATCAGCTTCTGCCGTATCGCCCATAGTCATTTCATCGTTTTTCTTATTGCTGTTTTTACGTGGGGAGTTTGTTGGACCAACGTTTTTCTGTTCATTTGTCACAGCGGTATCTGATTGTGCTTCTCCACATCCCGTAAACATTGAAACTGCCATTATGACCGAAGTAACAACTGCTATATATCTCTTTGTATTTTTCATGATTATCGTCCTTTCATGTAGTCGTATCATTTTCTGTAGGTTTTGCTCTTTACATTTTTTGGCTAAAAACGTTCGTTGTCTCTTTCTTTTGTTATCAAGCTTTTTTCCATTCGCTTATGAGCTGACTGATATCATACTGCGGTGAGTATCTCATTCTGTCAAAATAGTAGTCGTTCATGTTAAGGCTTTTCTTTTCCAGTGTAACAGACCCGTTCTCCAGCGAGTCCCATCCGTTCTGGAATACCATGCCGCCATCAAGAGTAAGCTCTATCTGGGGTGCGTTCTCGAAAACTATACCATAATTTCCATCTGAGTTCATTTCAAGAGGCAGAAGATATTCTCTGTTCTTTTGAAGAATATAAGGTGTGCTGCTTACCACTTTTATTTCTCCGAAATCTACAGTTCCGTCCTTAGTGTACATATTATTCACTTTCAGGATGTATTCTGCCTTATCATCGAGCAGTTTCGCTTCCTCTACAGTTGCATCGATAAATAACTGTGTTTCGCTCAGAACATCTTTTTCCACGAAAAACTCATTTCCTGTCGGGATGTAGCTTATGTTATAAGGCTGTGTATCCGTAGCATTCAGATCAAGCTGTTCGTAGTTTACAGAAACGATATCGCCCTTTGAAACTGCATTTGCATCGCTCTTGTCTAAACTCTCTGCTTCATCGAAAGCTCCGTCTGTCTCTTCAGCTATGTCTCCGCCGAGTGCATTGTTTTCTGACAGACTGTTTCTTTCAGTAGGGAAGTTTTCTCTTGCGATCTTAGCTTTTCTCGATTCATTAAAGATATTTGCGCCTGCAAATACCACAATGAACGCCGCAGCTATTGCCGCAATCTTTGTGTAGCTCATATTGCTCTTTATTTTTTCTCTGTTCTCCTGATATGTTGTCTCGTTTTCAATTTCTTTGTGGTTTTCTTTCTTGTCGATCTCACTTTCGATCCTGTCCCACAGCTTATCCATATCGGGTGCAGTATCATGGATATGCTGTGTGTATTCATTTTTAAGATCAGCCATCAATACTGCCCTCCTTTACTGTTTCTTTCAGTTTACCGATCGCCTGACGGTATTTCCATGTCACAGTTCCGAGAGGTATCCCCAGGGCTTCGCTTATCTCCTTAAAGGTCATATCAAAGCCTGCCCGAAGGTTGATGATCTCTCTTTCTGCAGGTTTCAGAGTTTCAAGCGCCTCCCTGAAAGCTATACCTCCGACCACACGGATATCGGTAGGTTCTTCGGGATCAGCCTGTTCCTCTGTATAAATGCCGTCATCGTCGATAGTATACTCTTCATGCTTTCTCTTTCGCAAGAGGTCTATCGCCATATTCCTAGCCATTACAGTCAGATAACGCTTGTGCCCCGTTCCGGAACGGTACTGCGCTGCTGTCTCCCAGATCTTGAGAAACATCTCCGACGTTAAGTCCTCAGCGTCCTGCGGACTTTTGACTATCGAAAGCATTTGCTGATAGATAAGTCTGCCATAACAGTTATAGATCTCTTTGAGACCGTTTTTGTCTTTTTTCAGGATCATTTGGATCCTGATATCGAACTCCTGGTCTGTCAAATTCTTCATCACCCTTCGACATAATATATACGTTTTGCCAATGCAGTTTTTATGGTAAAATACTGCACAAATCTTCAATGTGTTTTATATGCATAATTAACAAAGATGTGCATTTAATAATTCAATAGCAATTATAACATATATTTTATTAAAAGTAAAGCAAATTAAATTTTTACATTATTATCTCGTAAACTCATTGTTGCTCAAACATAAAAATATCCCCACGGGCAGCTAAATCCCGTGGGGATATCGGTTATATCCGGAATACTATTCCTTTGGCGCAAGATATACAGGCTTTCCGTTTTTATCGGTGCCCATACCGTTAAATCTTGCTACAGTGTAGGTGTCAAGAAGATTTTTATCCTCAACAGTATCATAAAGTTCAATGACCACATTGCCTGCATCATCAATGTGCGCCTCGGTATATCCGCAGGCAGCACCGTCTTGTGAGTTAAAGCTTTCCTTAGCCATATCGCTTAGCTGAGCATTATTCATCACATGGAAGTCTTCATAAGTCATCTGCCCCATGTTGGTCCAGGTCTCGGTGTTCCTGCTGTTGAAAGAAACTTCAAGTGTAGTTTCGTCTACCTTATTTATATAAAGGGGAGCTGCTACGTCCTGTCCCTCAAAGTAAAGGTCGATATGGTCACCGTTCAACTTTGTCCTGAAAGCGACCGACTGTCCGCTGCTCTGGTATGTAACTGTACCGTTACCGCTGCTGTTTATCTGATAGTAAGAGTCCTCACGGGCTTCACCGTCAAGTGTAGGTACGTGTTCATTTACAGCCCACCACAGTCCCGTGGGTATCATTTCAATGTCGGAAGAAAACACTTCGCCATCAGTAAGTAAAGTATCCTCCTCGGCAGAAACTGTCTCTTCCACTGAAGTTATCTCTTCATCAGATGTGCTGATCTGAGAATTATCTGTATCAGCTATCATCTTCGCTGCACTCTCCGGTTCGTCAACATCTGTACAGCTGCCAAGACAGACAACCGCTGTAAATGCTGTCAAAAAAGCAAATATCCTTCTATTCATTTATACGCTCCTTATTTTCCAAACTATCGTTTATTTTATAAATTATACCACATTGACGAGCTTATAACAAGATAAATCACAAACAGAATGAACTTGGTCTGTAGCTTTTTTACTTGTGCAGATTATACAAATTTACAGTATGAAATTTGTCTTCAAAAAAGAATTTAGTTAACTATGGTTGTATTTCTGTATGATGTGTGATATAATTATATTGTATTTATTTAAAGTTTAGATCTTGAAAGGATGTATATTATTATGAGCGAATGTACACATGACTGCGGTTCATGTTCAGTGGAATGTTCCTCCCGTGACAATGGCATACAGAAGGCTGCGCCGCACTATATGTCAAATATCAAGAAGGTCATCGCTGTAGTCAGCGGCAAGGGCGGCGTCGGTAAATCTCTGGTAACTTCACTGCTTGCAGTAGCATCTCAGCGCAAGGGCTATTCTACAGCTATACTTGATGCTGACATCACAGGTCCTTCTATCCCTAAGATTTTCGGTGTACACGAAAAAGCACAGGGAACTGATGACAGTATTTTCCCTTGTCTTTCCGAAAACGATATTGAGATAATGTCCATCAATCTTCTTATGGAAGACGAGACCGCTCCTGTTATCTGGAGAGGTCCTGTTATAGCAGGCACAGTTACACAGTTCTGGTCCGATGTTGCTTGGGGCGATGTTGACTATATGTTCGTTGATATGCCTCCCGGAACAGGTGATGTTCCGCTGACTGTATTCCAGTCTCTTCCTGTTGACGGTATCATTGTAGTCACCACTCCGCAGGATATGGTCAAGATGATTGTTACGAAGGCTGTAAAGATGGCTGAAATGATGGATATACCGATCATCGGCCTGGTCGAGAATATGAGCTATATCAAATGTCCCGACTGCGGCAAGGAGATAAAGCTCTTTGGTGAGAGCCATGTGGACGAGATCGCTGCAGAGCACGGTCTCGAGGTATTGGCAAAGCTGCCCATCGACCCGATGACAGCTACACTTTGCGACGGCGGTAAGATAGAAATCATCAATGAAGAAAACGTACCGTCCTTTGATAAGGTTTTCAATAAATAATTATTCAGAGCAGCTCTTTCAAGGGCTGCTTTTTCTTTGGTATAAAAGTATAAACTTTCGGTATGATAATAGTATAAATCTACTTAAATCAGTTAAGCTCATTGCGAAAAAATTAAAAATATGCTATCATCAAAGCATAAGAAAAATCGTAAGAACATACAGGAGGTATTTCTATGAACAGCTTTGATTTTTACAGCCCTACCAAGTTTGTATTCGGCAAAGACAGAGAGAAAGAAGTCGGAAGTTATGTTAAGGAGTTTGGCGGAACAAAGGTCCTTATACACTACGGCGGAGGTTCTGCTGTACGTTCGGGACTTATAGATACCGTTAAGAAGTCCCTCGATGAGCATGGTATCAGCTACTGTGAGCTTGGCGGAGTCAAGCCTAATCCCCGTGATACACTTGTTTATGAGGGTATCGAACTTGCTCGCAAGGAGAAAATAGATTTTATACTTGCAGTCGGCGGAGGTTCTATAATAGATTCTGCTAAAGCTATAGCTATGGGTGTACCGTATGATGGAGATTTCTGGGACTTTTACAGTGGTAAACAGGCCAAGGAAGCTCTCTCTGTCGGCACTGTATTGACTATTGCAGCCGCAGGCAGTGAGGGTTCGGGCGATTCGGTCATCACAAAAGTCGATGGTATGCTGAAACGTGGCGCAGGCTCGGATGTTATCCGCCCCAGATTTTCTGTGATGGATCCTGCACTTACTCAGACTCTTCCTGCTTATCAGACCGCCTGCGGAGCTACTGATATCATGGCTCATGTATTTGAACGCTATTTCACCAATACAACAGAAGTTGAGGTCACTGACAGGCTTTGCGAAGCACTGCTCCTGACAATGATAAAGGAAACTCCCAGAGTTATTGAAGATCCAAACAACTATCAGGCGAGAGCAAATATCATGTGGGCAGGTACTGTTGCACACACTAATATAGTAGGTGTTGGCAGAGATCAGGACTGGAACAGCCACGGTATCGAGCACGAGCTTTCTGCGCTTTATGACTGTGCTCACGGTGCAGGCCTTGCGGTGATAATGCCTGCATGGATGGACTTTATCAGCGAGCATCATGACGGAAATGTTATGCGCCTTTGTCAGATGGCTACCAGAGTTTTCGGCTGTGAGATGGATTTTGAAGATCCTATGGCAACTGCAAAGGCAGGAATACACTGCTTCAGAGAGTTCCTGCACAGCATAGGTATGCCTATCAATTTCGCAGAGCTTGGCGCTAAGGAAGAGGATATCCCCGCACTTGTAGAAAAGTTCGGTTTGGGTGACGGCAGAACAGGTGGATTTGTCAGGCTGTCTTCCGAAGACGTTGCAGAGATCTACCGCATAGCTGCAAAGGCAGAGCTGTAATGGATTTTCCGAAATTCATGTTCCGATCCGAGAACCTTATACCTGCCTCACAGCAAAATACGCCCGATATAGAGGGATATTATTATACTGCCAATGACGGCAGTCAGATGGCATTCTGGACTTATAAAGCAGACAGGGTCTCTGCGGAACATCAGCATGATTATGACGAGTATATGCTTGTTGTTGAGGGTGAATATCTCGTTACAATAAATGGCGAAGAACATCTTCTTCATGCAGGGGATGAGTTATTTATTCCGAAGGGAAGTGTTCAGGGCGGCAGAGTCAAGGCAGGCACACGCTCTATCCATGCATTCGGAGGACAGCGTGTAAGACCCTAAGGAGGTCATTATGAAAATATTATTTGTAGGCGGCACAGGTACTATAAGCATGGCAATAACAAGGCTGCTGGCATCACAGGGGCACGAGCTTTATCTTCTCAACCGTGGAAACAGGACAGATGAGCTTCCCGAGAATGTTAAAACCATCGTTGCAGATATAAATAATGAAGAAGAATGTGCTGCAAAGCTTGAAGGTATGAGTTTTGACTGTGTAGGGGAGTTCATAGGATTTGTCCCATCTCAGATAGAACGTGATATCAGGCTGTTTTCGGGTAAGACAAAGCAGTATATCTATATAAGCTCGGCATCAGCATATAAAAAGCCTCCCGAGGGCTATGTGATAACCGAAGAAACTCCGTTGGGAAATCCTTACTGGGAGTATTCGAGGAATAAGATAGCCTGCGAAAAACTGCTCATGGAGAAATTCGACAGGGAAGGCTTCCCTGTAACAATTGTTCGTCCCAGTCACACCTATGATGAAAGAAGTGTACCGCTGGGCGTTCACGGCGACGGCGGAAGCTGGCAGGTAGTAAAACGCATCATGGAAGGCAAGCCTGTTATTATTCATGGTGACGGAACATCTCTCTGGACCATCACGCACAACAGTGATTTTGCAAAGGCATATGCGGGGCTTATAGGCAACACAAAAGCTATCGGTGAGACTTTCCAGATAACATCGGATGAAAGTGTGAACTGGAATGATATCTATAATGCTATAGCCGATGCGGTAGGTGTCGAATTGAAGCCGTATTACGTCGCATCGAAAACTCTTGCAGATATGAGCGATTACGACCTTACGGGCAGCCTCATCGGCGATAAAGCCAATTCTGTTATATTTGACAATTCAAAGGTGAAGTCGGTTGTTCCCGATTTCAAAGCAGAGATATCAGCTAAAGACGGTATACGTATGACTGTCAGGAATATTCTTGCACATCCCGAACTCCAGCACGATGATGAAGAATTCGATAAATGGTGTGATAAAGTCATCGACGCATTGGAAAAGATGAAGGAGAATTTCAATGGTTGATATAAAAGGAAAATGTGCACTGGTCACAGGTGCATCAAGAGGAATAGGCAGAGGAGTTGCGTTGTTCCTGGCAGAACACGGATGTGATCTTATACTGCATGGAAGAACGGCTGAACACTGTCAGCCGATACTTGATGAAGTTAAAAAATATGGAGTCAGAGCCAGTGCTGTCGGTGCGGAATTATCCGATATTTCCCAAGTGGAAGCAATGCTTTCGGAAATAGATGCCATGGGTGTAAATGTAGATATAATAATGAATAACGCAGGCATACAGGCAGCATATCGCGCTAAATTTCTTGAAACACCACCTGAGGACTATGAGAAAAGTTTCAAAATAAACACTATAGCTCCAATGATGATAGTATACCATTTTCTGCCAAAGATGGCAGAGCGTGGTTTTGGCAGAATAGTCAACACTACCAGCGGCATCAGATCAGAGCCTGAACAGGCAGGATATTCTGCAAGCAAAGCGGCACTTGATAAGGTGACGATGGATCTTGCAGTAAAATATGATGGAACTGATGTTTGTATAAATCTTACCGATCCGGGCTGGTGCAGGACAGATCTTGGAGGTCCAAATGCTCCGAATTCGCCTGAAAGTTCGATACCCGGAGTCGTTGTTGGTGCATTTATAAATGACAAGCGCTCGGGAAGAAATTTTGCGGCTTGCTGATTTCTATGGAATGACCATTGAAGAAGCTGTAAAACACGCTGAAAACATAACGCCTATATACACTGGTTCGATCGGTATGTGATGAATCTCAAAATGATCGTAATATCAAACCGCCATATCACATGATCAAGTGATATGGCGGTTTTGTGCCACTAAATATTACCTTTTTGATTTAGTGCGGTTTTGTGTTCAGCTCGTTTACAATCATATCATATTTTGGTTTGTTTGTCAATCCGTCTCCCCCACCAGTTTGACTACCTCGTGGAGAATGTGATTTAATTCGCCGTCAATCAGAGTGCG
Source organism: uncultured Ruminococcus sp. (assembly GCA_902788785.1). Taxonomy (GTDB): domain Bacteria; phylum Bacillota; class Clostridia; order Oscillospirales; family Ruminococcaceae; genus Hominimerdicola. The sequence continues at coordinate 132,952 of CADALT010000001.1, read as the reverse complement.
CCCCCTTAGCGTGAAATACTCGTCGTTGTTGCGGAGCAAGCACTGTGCATAGATCAGCAAATCCATGATTTCATCACTTTCGATTATTCGGCGCACCTCCTTTAATCTCATTTATTCCACCTCCGACCAGTGCAAGCAAATCGGCAGCGGACATTTTGCGGAGTAAGTTTTCAATGGTTCGACCTTTACGGACTACCTTGTAAACTCTTACTCTTGCAGTATTATGAAAATCACTGCATACAAGCCTTGGACTATGCCCGAGCTTGTAACCACAGCGTATATAACACGGGTCAAAGTATCTCTTTGACTGATATTTGCAATCTAAACGTGTGCAGAATTTGCACAAGCAGTTCATGCACTTGGATATTCCCATATTATCACCCTTTAAGCACGTATTTACTTGTGTTTTGCTATCTGCTCTTTTGTTCATGTTTTTTCTTTTGAGTACATTTTGTGGCTAATATCAAGTAATAGCCACCTCGAAAAATGAGCTTCCATTTTATGTGCGTTCTGCGGTGTCCGAGCGGCGGCAAGCTCGGGAGGATGACCGAGCATTTGCCGCCCTTGCTCGGACACTCGCCGAACGCTTCAAAAAGGGGTTGCCCGTCCCTTTTCGAGCTAGGTTATTACAATGGCTATTAGACAAAAGGCTTTACAAAAGACTCAATATCACCGTTTTCGTAATGAAATACGTGCAGTGCGTAACCATTACCAACTGCATTATCGGTTATTTCCAATGCACATTGAAGATGTTCAACAGCTTCAAGCGGTAAATTATCCATGCCCAAAATCATCATTATAATTTCACTGGCTACAGAACAATGCAACCTTGAAAACTCACTATTTTTACCGTTCATGGTGTTCATAATTTACGTCCTTTCTCACTGTAAACAAGTGCTGAAATCTCCATTTGCTTTCAAACCGTCTGTGAAGCCCTAGGGGGCGCATTCTGACCTTAACAATCCCCCTTAGTGTCGTAGGCTGGACAGAGACCCTTGAACGAGCCACAAGGGCTTTGCAGAGCTTCACAGGCGATTTGAAAACCAATCAATGCTCACTGTTACCGTTTCGGGCATTTATTCCACAGTCCTCTTGACAACGGGTCCCGAGCGCCGTGCATTCTCATGGCAGAGGCACGAGCTAGGGTATGGAGTGCTGAAAAAAGCTCCCAAAGGAGCTTTGAACTTTCTGTGAAGTATCGCACTAAATTTTGCGGTGTGTTTTGATTTAGTGCGGTTTTATATGCACCATTATTTCCACTTCCATTACTAAAACGGACTCGATCATGAAACGAGTACCTTCATAGTCATAGGATTGTTCCCTCAAGCATCGCCGTGTGCTCAGGGCTGCAAAGATAGATCCCGAATTTGTCTGATCTTATATTCTATAAATTATTCTGCATTATTACAGCATCTTTAAATAAACCGTTTACAAAAAAATATTTTTTATATATTCCTATATCAGTAAATCCCATTTTATGATACAACGAAATAGCTCTTAAATTATCGGTAATTACTTCCAATTCTATTATTCTGATTTTCATCGTTTTTGCTTGATCGATAATTCTTTTTATCATTTCTGTTCCTATTCCCTGATTCCAGTATTCTTTTTTTACTGAGATCGAAAATTTTGCCCTATGACGAATTCTGGCTGCATAATATCCCTCTAATTCTGCCCTCGCAATGATCTGTTCGTTTTCAATGGCTATCAAAACAATGCTATTCTCCGATTCTTTACTCATAGCCAGTTTTCGTTTTACTCCTTCGACTGGAACGATAAATTCATTTTCTCCGTATAACAAATTATCAGATTCTCCACCTACTTGATTTAGGTATAAGATCATTTTCTCAGCATCATCCGGAATAGCTTCTCTAATTGTATATGTATTATTCATTTGATCTCTTAACCTTCTATAGATGCAGCATAAAAGTAAATAGAAAAGCCATAGTATTTCTCTATGAATATCAGAAATACTATGGCTTAAAACTTCTGTATCAGCACTTTTAACTATTAACGAGCCGTTTTTCTATGCCTCAGATACTTCTCCTGTTTCGACATTATAATGATGTGTCGCCAGTCTTTTCTCGAAATCCTCTATAGGAAGAGGTCTGTCGAAATAAAATCCCTGTGCGAATAAACATCTGTTATCACGAAGCACCTGTACCTGATTTCGAGTTTCGACACCCTCAGCAATACATTCAAGACCAAGTTCTTTTGCCATTGCAACAACATACTTGAACATTATGCTCCTGGTGCTTGCTTCGTTATCGTTATCCACAGGCAGAAAGCTCTTATCCACTTTAAGAACATTCCATGGTATCTCACGGATAAGATTTAGTGACGAATATCCCATTCCGAAATCATCTACCGAGGTACATATGCCTGCTGCAAACCGCTGACAACTCGTTTCAGATCACGGAACTCAACATCGGTCGTAGTTTCGGTAAGCTCGATCTCGATATATTGATGAGGGACACGGTTCATATCGACTATACCGATTATTCTTTCCAGAAGGTCAATGTCCATCATATGTTTGCGTGACAGGTTAACTGATATTCTCACGACTTTCCTGCCTTCATCGAGCCATTGCCTGATATCACGACATACATGGTTGAGCATATAAAAATCCAGTCTGCATATATCTGTAGTCTGTTCGAGGATAGGTATAAAATCGATCGGCGGTATGACCTTGCCGTCCCTGAACCATCTGCAAAGAGCCTCTGCGCCGACGATCTCACCTGTATCAATATCGATCTTAGGCTGATAAAATACCTTGAACTCCCCTTTTTGCATTGCCTGAGGGAAAAGCTGCTGGACCTGCATGGTCTTTTCTTTATCGACTATCATATCATCGTCAAAGAAAACGATGCTTTCCTTGCCGCCGTTCTTGGCTGCACGGGATGAAGAAACTATCCTGTCCATGATGTCATCGGGTCTTTCATATATAAAGCCGTCGGGTATCCTGAACACACCTGTGCTAGCCGACACCATGATGCGCTTTGTATTGTTGACATCATATACTATCGGTACACCGTTAAGTATATCCAGTACAGCTTCAAGGATATCGTCCTTGAATATCGCCACGAAATTATCGCCGCCAACACGGCAGATCAATCCCTTATCTCCGATGGTCTTTTCCAGAAGATCAAAGTAATTGCGAATGACCACATCGCCCGAACTTCTGCCTATCTCTCTGTTGATGAGAGAGAAATGCCTGAGATTGAAATGTACAGCAGTTCGTTTGCTGAAATCATTTTTTTCATTTAGCTGTTCAAGATACCTTATAAATGAGCGCAGATTTCTGTAGCCGTTATCATCAAAGAATGTTAATCTTTCTACAATGTCTTCCAGTCGGTTGCGGCTGATAAAACTCAGTATCATGTCCATTATCATAGTTACTCTTTGAGTATCCTCTTCACTGAGGGGCAAAGCATCCCTATGTCTGTAAACGATACATTTTACGACCGTCATAGATTTTGTGACGATCCTTTTTTTGATGAACTCAACGCCTTCTGTGCCGTCATCATAGCAGACTATCTCTTCACCGATGCCTGATTTTTAGTGAACAACACTTTTATAGAACTTGGTTACCCCTTTAGATACGCCGAAATATTTGCAAAGTTCTGCCAGAGTTTCTTTTATTTCAGAAAGATCATTGCTGCTATAGGAGACCAGAGCATTCAGAAATCTTTCAAGCTGAATATAATAATCCAATAATGTGTTATTATCCATAACGAACTCCTTCTACAAAATTTAGTTTATCGTACAGCTTGTATTTTGTTTATTATATCATATTTTCTTTAAAATTGCAATAGTTTTCAAGATTGTTAATTATTTTTATTTAGTTGATTTTATATCAGGCAATGTACATCAGTCCTTTACTTTTATTTAATGGTATGATATAATATGTGAGTCAGATAAAATTAAGGAGAACGTCCATGAAAAACACAAAAATACAAGTTATTGCAGCTGTTATGCTTGCTTTTATGATGACATCATGTTCCGAGCGTGAAGATGTTGCAAGCATTTCCACTAAAGAAGAAAGCGTTGGGACAGCTTCATCATCTTCACAGACCGACGGATCATCGTCAATAGCTGAGACTGTAACAACACTGACCGAGATTTCGTCATCTGAAGCTGATATCCCTGCTGACGAAACATCTTCCGCAAGTGACAGCAGTGAGGATGATAAAAGCGATTTTTTCACACAGCGTGATGAAGCACCATCTATTTTGTCTTCTTTTGAGGATATAGGTCTGTACGATATCGACGGAAACGGTATATACTATAGTTTTACGTATAACGGCGATGAGTTCAGCGCTGTCTATACTCCCGACCACTGGACTATAACCGATTCTTACCTTATTGACAATAAACAGGATATGGAGTATATCTGTCAGGCACTTATCAATGAACACCCAATACACGGCAGTGATATGGAAAGCTACAGAACTCCGGAAGATATGGCATATGAGTGGGAACAGCATAATACTGCTTATAAAGTTTTGGATGACTCAAACCCGTGGAAGCAAAATGCAAAAGATGTTGATCTTGACCCATACGATCAGGGAAAATCCGTATACGAGATCTATAAGGACAGAACATCTGAATATCAAGATATGACCGAGTGATATTCCCTTTTTTCGCCCTTTTTGTATTGACAATAACTCCTTACTGTGATATACTGATAAAGTATGTTGGCAACAAATTTACCATGTGTATATACTTTTTTATATAATATTTAAAAGCTGTCCGGCGCCTATCATTCCGTTTAAACGATCAGATGTGACGAATTGGCGTTCCGGGCTGGGATAAACTGCATTTTGTGACCGACTATTGAAAGCTACCGAGCGCCTATCATTCCGTTTAAACGATCAGACATGACGAATTGGCGTTCCGGGCTAGGAGGATAGAACATGAAGATCAAGGAAATACTTGTTGATAAGACTGACAGCACATTGATACAATTTATCAGATATGTGTTTGTGGGAGGCGCAGCAACTGTTGTTGACTGGGGGGCTTCCCTGCTGCTATTCTATGTGGTTTTCGGTCAGAGATTCCCTACGGTCTCCAATGTTATCTCGTTTATACTTGGTCTAATAACGAATTTTATCATCAGCACTTTCTGGGTGTTCGGTGAATCAAAGGTAAAGAACAAGCTGGTCGAATTTCTGAGTTTTGCCGCCATAGGTGTAGTAGGACTTTTGATGACAATAGGCATAACAAAGCTTTGTAAGTTAAAGCTTGAAGATGTTACCAGCCTTTATCAGATAATAGGTAAAGTTATTTCTACCGCAGCGGCATTCTTCTGGAATTTCTTTGCCAGGAAGATACTGCTCTACAGTAAAAAGAGTGAACAATAATAATTGAAAGGATCAGATCAAAATGAAGAATATCGTCATCATCGGCGGTGGTCCTGCGGGACTTACAGCCGCATATGAACTTTTGAAAGATAATAACGGTGAATTCAATGTGACCGTTTTAGAGGAAAGCAAGGTACTTGGCGGAATATCGCAGACAGTACGCTATAACGGCAACCGTATGGATATCGGCGGTCACAGATTTTTCTCTAAAGACGACCGCATAATGAAATGGTGGAGCGATCTTATGCCTGTACAGGGCAAGCCTGCATATGATGATAAGATACTCGGCAGATCAAAACCCTTTGTTAAAGGCGGCGGAGACCCTGAAAAAGAAGACTGCGTTATGCTGGTGCGTGACAGACTTTCAAGAATATATTACAAAAAAGCTTTCTTTGATTATCCGGTGAAGATGAATCTCAATACCATAAAGAATATGGGATTTTTCACCACTATGGAGGCAGGTTTCAGTTACCTTTATTCCTGTGTACACAAACTGCCCGAGGATAATCTGGAGAATTTCTATATCAACAGATTTGGCAAGGTACTTTACTCCATGTTCTTTGAGGGCTACACTGAAAAGCTCTGGGGCAGACACCCTCGTGAGATCTCTGCCGATTGGGGCGCACAGCGAGTAAAGGGTCTGTCTATCACAGCGATACTGAAAGATATGCTTTCAAAACTCATGGGCACAAAGAATAATTCTAACGCTGAAACTTCACTTATCGAGCAGTATTGGTATCCTAAGTACGGACCCGGTCAGCTTTGGGAAATGGTCGGCGCTAAGGTCGAAGAGATGGGCGGTAAGATACTCTACGGACACTCTGTTGAAACTATAAAGTCTCACAGCGGCAAGATAACCTCCGTTGTGTGCAATACCGAGTTTGGCAAAGCTGAGATCTCGGGAGATGTATTCATTTCTTCTATGCCCGTAAAGGACCTTGTAAATGGTCTTGACAGTGCCGATGATAAGATACGCAGCCTTGCTGACGGACTTCCCTACCGTGATTTCGTTACAGTGGGACTTCTGGTCAACAAGCTCAAACTGAAAAACGAAACGAATATGCGTACCCTTGGCAATATCGTTCCCGATTGCTGGATCTATGTTCAAGATAAGGGCGTAAAGCTTGGACGTATACAGATATTCAATAACTGGTCACCCTATATGGTAAAAGACCCTGTTGAAACTGTATGGATAGGTCTGGAATATTTCTGCGCAGAGGGTGATAAGTTCTGGAATATGTCGGAAGAACAGTGTGTAAAATTCGCTGTTAAGGAGCTTTGTAAGATGGGCGTTATCTCGAAGGACGCAGTGCTTGATTCTCACCGTGAACGTGTGAAGAAGGCTTATCCAGCGTACTTTGATACTTATAAGGATTTTGATAAGATACAGGCTTGTCTTGACAGCTACGAGAACCTCTGGTGTGTTGGCAGAAACGGTCAGCATCGTTATAATAATATGGATCATTCCATGATGACCGCTATAAAGGCTGCTGAACAGATAAAGCAGGGCACTAATGACAGATCTGAGATCTGGAACGTCAACACCGAGAAAGAATACCATGAACAGAAGAGCGATAACTGACCGCACAGTAAAGCTGTTTGCTGCACATCCTTATCTTATCACCCTGGCGATATGCCTGGGGATAACGCCTTTTACCTTCGGTGCTGCGGGTAATATTCCCGAGAATGCTTTGTGGATAGAACTGTTTGGGTGCATCGGCATATTTACAGCTTTTATACTGTATAAGTTCAAAAGCGGAAAGCTGAAAAAAGCAACAGCTTCCATAGCTGAAGCAGCAGGTATCATTGCTTTATGTTTCGGTTCATGGCTTTATAACAGATCTGAACATAAACCAATGTGGATGTTCATGGGCGGATGTGTTATTTGTTTACTGATCTATCTTTTGAGTGATACCCAAAAATACAAAGAACAGCTTGGCAGTTTTCTGATGATAGCTGTGGGATTTTTCCTTAAACTATACTATGTGATGGGGACTTCCTGTTATACACGTCAGCATGATGTGGGCAGTTTTGATGGTGATATAGGACATTCGGCTTATATCGAATACCTCTACAATAATCATGCGCTCAGCGATTTTGATGTAAGGACGAAAGCACAGTTCTGCCACCCTCCTTTCCATCACGCTATAAGTGCGCTGTGGCTGTTTGTGAACGAAAAGATACTCGGCATCAGCCGTGACCCTACCCGTGAATCGGTGCAGATGCTGACGCTTTTCTATTCAATGTGTATAATCATAACTGCCTATAAGATACTGAAATACTTCAAGCTTAAAGGCAAGGCTTTGTATATTCCGCTTATTATTGTAAGTATGCACCCATGCTTCATACTTTTTTCGGGAAGTATAAACAACGATGTGCTTTCTGTTGCACTGGAAACAGGTGCGGTGATTGCTGCACTTAAATGGTATGAAAAGCCGACTATGAAAGGCATCATAAAGATAGCTTTGTGCATTGGTCTGGGTATGATGACTAAACTTTCGGCGGCACTGATTGCACCACCTGTGGCTGCGGTTTTCCTTTATGTTCTGATAAAGAATTTCAAGAAGGAATTTCCTAAATATTTCAAGCAGTACGCAGTATTCGGCGTTATATGTGTACCTCTCGGACTTTGGTTCGGTATACGCAATTATATAAAGTGGAAGGTACCCATCACCTATGTTCACGAGATCCCAATGGATGCACTGCAATATCTCGGCGAACAAAGCTTTGTTTCGAGAATAACAGATTTTTCTTTAAAACAGGTCAGCAATGTTTACGAACAGTGGGCAGACCTTGATGAAGCAGGCAACATCATAAACTACAATGAGTATAATCCAATTTATACTCTGCTGAAAAACTCGATATTCGGCGAATATATCAATGAGTCATGCTTTATGGAACACGCTTATATAAATAAAGTTTCGGTGCTGTTCTTCTGGCTGAGTGCATTTATCGCTGCATTTGCGTTTATAGCGATGATAGTGATGTGCATAAAAAAGACTAAAGCAGGCAGGATAGAAAAATGGTTCGTGGCACTTTTCTATGTGACCATGATGGCTAGCTTCTATAAAACAGCTGCCGATTATCCGTTCACCTGTACCATGAATTTCAGATACATCACACCTACTGTGATAACAGGTGCGCTTTTCATTGGTCTTAGCATTGATATTCTCAGCACCAAAAAGAGTAAGGCAGCTGCCGCAGCGGTAAATATATCCCTTGCAGTTTCAATGCTTTTTGCCTTATGCACCTGCCTTATCTATCTTACATTAACTTATTGATATTTCTATAGTAAACGGCAATATAATAACCGTGCCCGAAAGTGAAAAGCTTTCGGGCTTTTTTATATATCTACATTTTATGTTCATATTATGTCAATATATTAGTGGTATAATTGAAAAATAATTTTCATTTTATCGTATAAGGAGGATATCAATGACAAGTAAAAAGATCCTTGCAGCTTCTCTGGCTTTATTCATAACTGTTGGACAAGGTTTGCTGCCTGTATCGGCAAATGAAATGACTGAATCCGATAACAGATCATCTTTTGTCGGAAATAACTCTATCTTATCTGATGCCGAAACATCGGATGCTGAAACCACTGATGAAGAAGATGATGGTGAGCACCCTCTGGGAGATGTGAATGGTGATGATAGTATAAACGTTACAGACATAGCCCTGCTTTCATCGCACTTACGTGGTATAAAACCGCTTGAAAAGCATTCATATATTCGTGCCGATCTTAATTTTGACGGGGCATTGAATGCTACTGATATTGCGAAGCTGGCAGCGCATATCAACGGTATAAAAGCGATCGTTGATCCCAAAACGCTTCCTATGCCCGAAGTGATACACTCTGAAACAACAAACTTTTCAAAGAGTACTATCCTCGTAAATAAAAAAACTGAAAAGATCACATGGCAGCCTGTAGCAGGTATGCCAAACTATACACTTGAATTTAAGGGTAAATATAACAGCAGCTGCTACGTATCAAGTCTTTCTATCCCTATCGCATATGATCAGTTTGACGACGGGGTACTCACATTGCGTGTTATTCCCAGTCGAGATGTTCAGTCTGCCGAAGGCAAGGTAGTGAGGGATCACGCTGACGGATATGAGATCAAGATCACTATACTGCCTGAAAAGATCGAGGGAAATATCACAGCAGAAGCCAAGGAAGATCATACAAAGCTTAGCTGGAAGGCAGCTGAATTTGCTTCATCCTACAATGTATATCTTATAAATGATAATAATAAAGAGCAGCTGCTTGACAATGTCCGGGATACATCCTATTTATTTGATAACAGCTTAGTCGATAAAAAGGCTAGAATAAAGATAGTACCTGTGAATTCAATAGGTACTGCCGAAGCTGCAAGTGAAGTGTCTTTTAAGATCAGACCGCCCGCACCTGTTGCTTCCGAACAGTACAGAACGATAAATCTAAAAAATGCTACTTTTGATACAGCGGTTTTGTATGACTGTGAAGCCAACGAGATCATTGCAGGCTTGGATCATAAAGAAAAAATGTACCCTGCCTCAATGACCAAGCTGATGACGATACTTGTTGCAGCTGAAAACATAAAAGATATGAAGGCTAAGTATAAATTCACAAAACATGATATATACTCGATGCTGGAGGAAGATGCCAGCATGGCAGGCTTTCAGCCCGGAGATGAGGCGACCATGGAAGACCTGATGTATGCAACTATACTCCCAAGCGGCGCTGATGGTGCTATCGGACTTGCGAATTATATAGCAGGTACTGAAAAAGAATATGTTAAACTGATGAATGAAAAAGCTGATGATCTGGGACTGATAAACACGCATTTTGCTAATGTGACGGGTCTTCATGATGACGACCACTATTCATGCTCGCAAGATATAGCTGTTATAACCAAGGCTTGCATGGAAAACAAGAGATGCCGTGATGTGCTTTGTGCTTATGCATACACTACCAGCCCCACAAAGAGTCATTTGAACGGCATATACCTAAAAAGCGGATTTCGATCAAAATTCAGCGGCTACTTTATAGATGCCGATCAGGACGGATATGAAGACGGCAAGCTGGTCTGCGGCAAAACAGGATTTACCAATGAAGCTATGTATACGCTTTCTACCGTAGCCGAATACAACGGAAAAAGATATATAAGCGTTGTAACAAAGTGCGATTCGACCAATGCCTCTACATGGGATACTCTGGCATTATTGGAAAACTATCTTCCCGGCGCTGTAGGAACAGACTGATACATGGTTTATCAATATTATATTTATTTCTTATGAATATTCACTTAATATTAACAAAGATGTGATAGAATTAAATATTCATGAGGCTGATTAAGCTTTGTGTTTTTAAATACTCAAAGGGGGCAAAACAATGAAGAACAAAAAAGTGCTTGCGGCTGTGACTGCTCTGGTCATGACTGCAGGACAGATGGCGCTGCCTGTATCTGCTGAAGAACAGACAGTATCCAAAGAAACAGTTTCTGCAACAGGAAGCGATACAGCTACTAAAGATGCAGAAGTGACCGATGGTGAGACCACTGATGATGAAACTACAGATAGTGAGACCACCGATTCGCTTACGACTGATGACGGCTCAACAAACGCTGAAGACAAAGAACATATCCTTGGTGATATAAGCGGCGATGACAATATCAATGTTACTGATATCGCTATGCTGGCTTCGCATATCAAGGGCATCTCGGCGCTGGGTAAATCATCATATGTAAGTGCAGATGTTAACTTAGACGGACAGGTAGATGTTACCGATATCGCTATGATCGCTGCACATATCAAAGGCATCAAGGCTATAGTAGATCCAAAGACACTGCCTAAGCCCGATGTGATACATTATGAGACTACTAATTTCACCACATCATATCTGCGTGTGAATAGATCAACAGGCAAGATCACCTGGAAGCCTGTAAACGGTATGACCGATTATACTCTTGAATTCAAGGGCAATATCGTCCGCAGACAGTTCACAAAGAATACATCTGTTGCGATACCCTATGAGCTGTTCAATGACGGCAAGCTGACACTGCGTGTTATGCCCAGCCGTGATGTACAGTCTCCCGAGGGCAGAGCGGTAAGAGATTTTGCTGACGGATATGAGTTTGAGCTGACCATTCTTCCCGAGAAGATCGAAGGCGATATAACTGCAAAGTCCGATGATAAGAGCACACAGGTCAGCTGGAAGGCAGCAGATCTTGCAACGGCTTACAATATCTATCTGGTCAACAGCAATGGAGATGAGCAGTTCATTGCAAAAACAAATGAAACATCTTATACCATTGATAACAGCGTTATAAAAGAAAACTCAAAGGTCAAGATAGTTCCCGTAAACTCTGTTGGTTCTGCAGATACGGCAAGTGAAGTCAAAATTGAGCTCAAGAAAGAGATCAAGCTGACTGCACCTGTCATCACAGGCGATACTCCCGACTACCATAAGGCTGAGGTTCGCTGGAATGCCGTGGAAGGTGCTGAGGGTTATGAAGCTTCTATCAAGGTAGAGGGCAACTGGCAGATTTACAATGTCACATCAAACTCCTGCACATTCTCTAAACTGCGTACACATGAGCCTTACGATGTAAGAGTACGTGCTTTCAGGAAAGAGGACGGCAAGACCGTTTACGGTGACTATGCAGAATATTCCGTATTTACCGACTGCCTGCTGAAGAGTGCATACGGCACTTATATCTATGCATCTAAGGATACAAATTCCACTGTACTGGGCACAGTAGCTGCAAATACCACCATTCGCCAGAAGGGACCTTCTGCCAACGGCTGGACAGCAGTTTATGTTCCCAATACAAATTCTCAGATCGGTTATATTCAGATGGCGGGTATGTATGATTATACTAACCTCGGTCTGAAGTCGATCAATCAGGATAGCTGGAATGGCGGTCAGCCCGCAGTTCTCGGCTGTGAGGAAACTGCACTGGCATCTGTGCTCAACGGACAGTTTGGTATAGATGTTGGCAAGAACACACTTATCGACTACTATATGCCTGAGGTAGCTTTCTATAACGGTTATCTCAATGTTGATCCAAACTATGCTTTCTGGGGTTCTCCATATCACATGGAAAGCACAGGCGGCTATGGTGTTTATGCACCTGTTATCGCACAGTCTGCGAACCAGTATCTGAGATACATCGGTGAAAGAGACAAGTATGATATCTCGCTTTATACCGATTATTACACAGGCAATAATAAGAATGGCACTAAGTTCGACCCATCAAAGCTTGACCTTGGCGATACAAAGATCTCCGGCGGTCTTGATATAGATGGTCTGAAAGCCGAGCTGGAAAAGGGTCATAATATCATCATGTGGTATTCCGAGGTAGCACCTTATGTACAGAATTCCATGACACTGACAAAGGGCGAAAAGTACACAAACCCGGGTTCGGGTACTTATACCTTCACATGGTACGGCAGACAGCACACCGCTGTACTGACAGGTTATGACAATGCAGCAGGCTGCTTTATCGTAGCAAATGTTGAGGATTACAACAATCCCGGCAACTGGTACGGTCCTACAGATTATGAGCCTTATGAGTCATTCATGAACGGCTACAACGCTCTGGGAAGACAGGCTGTTGTTATCAGCAAGAAGTAAATATTTCCGAAAGGTCTGCGCTGAAAAGGTGCAGATCTTTTTATATGAAATTATATGGCAAAATGAAAATTGTGTGAAAATTAGCACTCTCCCCTTGACAGTGCTAAAAATCAGTGCTATAATATAATCAGAACAAAGGAACAGAACAGGTTACCCGGGTACCTGAACTTCCGTCCCGTTGCTCATAACAAAAGTTTGAAATACTTCGGCAGATATGTATATGTTATGCAGTTTTGCACATAATAAGTGTATCTTCCGAAAAGGCAAACATCGTGATGAGATAAGGAGGACTGACCTATGTTACTGCCTACAATTTTTAATGAAAACCTTTTTGATGATTTTATGGACTTCCCTGTTTTCAACGGATTTGGTGAAGATATCGACAAGAAGCTGTACGGAAAACACGCTGCACAGGTCATGAAGACCGATGTGCATGAAAATGATGAAAGCTATGAGCTCGATATTGATCTTCCCGGATTCAAAAAGGATGAGATCGACCTGAGACTTGAAAACGGCTGCCTTATCATTGGCGCTGCTAAGGGTCTTGATAAGGACGAGACTGACAAAAAGGGAAAGATCATCCGTCAGGAGCGTTATGCAGGTTCAATGCAGAGAAGCTTCTATGTGGGTGATGATATCACTGTGGATGATGTAAAGGCTAAATTTGAAGATGGTGTGCTTAAACTCACTATCCCGAAGAAGCAGCCTGCAAAACAGATAGAACCAAACAGAAGAATAGCTATTGAAGGCTGATAATATAAAAGCTGCTGTACCACATCGGTGCAGCAGCTTTTTTGTTTAAATCATATTTTCCTGACCATCTCATCATAACAGAGATAGTCTCCGTTATCGGTCTTTATTATGTTATATGAGATCTCTTCATATCCACGTTTCTTATAAATTGCTTTTGCAGGCAGTGAAGCATCGAGCTTTATTTCATCATATCTGCAAGCGATCTCTTTCTCGGCGAAGTCCATCAGTGCCCTGCCGAAACCTTGCCCCTGATATTCCTGTAAAACGAATAATCTATTGATCTCATTATACGCAACAGTAACAGTACCCACTGCGATTTCACCATGAAAAATCAGATATACCCTTCCCTGCTCGATATCGGAAATTATCCTTTCATCACTGTGATGAGCCGAGAAAAAATCCACTGCACCCTCAGGATAATAATGTGGATAAACTGCCCTGATAGTCGCCTGTGTTATGTGTTTTACGAGTTTTGTGTCTTTGATCGAAGCTTTTTCTATCTTCATTTGTTATCACCTCCTGATAATGATAACATATATAAGAGAATAAGTCAATGCAATTTAATAATATCATAAAGGCTAATATTATTATATTGACATTTAAGAGTAAACGTGGTATATTTTAATAAACTAATAGTTACAAACTTTTAGTTACTAAGTATTAAATGGGGTGATAATACTGTATTCTATAGAAGATTATGACAGACCGTCTGTTGCCACCGATGCGGTGGTATTCGGGGTGGATAGTATAGCGGCTAAGGACAGGAAAAGTCTTAAAGAGAAAAAGCTGAAACTTTTGCTGGTAAAACGTGGCGAGGCACCATTTAAGGGGCAATATTCGCTGCCCGGCGGTTTTCTCAGACGTGGCGAAACTGTTCATGATTCGGCTGTAAGAGAGTTGGAGGAAGAGGCAGGCGTTAAGGAACCTAAGCTTATAGAGCTGGGTGTATACAGTAAAGATGGCAGAGACCCGAGAGGTTGGATAATTTCCTGCTGTTTCATAGCGTTGTCTGATACTGTAAGTTTATCTACAGCTAATGATTCAGATGCACTTTCAGCCCACTGGCTCGACGTTATAAGTACTACAGATGAGGATCACTTTACCCTTAAACTGACAGATGATAAGCATACTATTTTTGAGTATACAGATGGTGAGTTTATTATAAACGAGCTGGCATTCGACCATGGTATCATGATAAAAGATGCTTTTTTCAAACTGCGTGATGAGGTCATAAACCATGATATGATCTTTGATCTTATGCCTGAACTTTTCACCATTTCGGACCTGCAAAGACCTTATGAAGTAATTACAGGCGTGAAGCTCTCACCGCAGGGATTTCGCAAGCGTATGATGGGCAAGGTCGAGGAGACTGACAAGTACGATGAGGCTGCTGCCCACCGAACATCAAAACTCTACCGCAGAGCAAGATAACAATTATTTCGAGAGGAGTTTTTATAATGAGTGAATTCAATGCAAAAAAAGTCAAGGACGAAGTAATAGAATGGATAAAGAAGTATTTTGAGGAGAACGCCACACCTACTACTAATGCTGTCATAGGCATTTCGGGCGGTAAGGACAGTTCTGTTGCGGCGGCACTTTGTGTTGAAGCACTGGGCAAGGACAGAGTTATCGGTGTGCTTATGCCTCAGGGCGAGCAGTTCGATATTGATTGCAGCAAGAAACTGGTGGCACACCTGGGTATAAAGAGCTATGAGATAAATGTTGGCAGCACGGTCTCGGCGCTTATGGCTGAGCTGGGTTCAAAGCTGGATGTAGCTGAACAGGCAAGGGTCAACACTCCACCGAGGATACGTATGACAACACTTTATGCTGTAGCTGCCTGTGTAGGCGGACGTGTAGTCAACACCTGCAATATGTCCGAGGATTGGGTGGGATATTCCACTAAATTCGGCGATGCCGCAGGTGATTTCAGTCCCCTTTCCGAACTCTGTGTACGTGAGGTCATAGCAATCGGCGACGAACTTGGTCTGCCTTATGACCTGACTCACAAGACACCTATCGACGGACTTTGCGGCAAGACAGACGAAGACAATCTCGGCTTTACCTATGCTGAACTTGACAGTTATATAAGACACGAGACCGATCTGGCTGATAAGCCCGAACTTAAAGCACGCATAGACGGTATGCACGCAAGAAATCTCCACAAGCTTCTGCCTATGCCAAAATTTGAATACAAGGGATGATCCTTTTGAAAAATATAAACTATATTAAAGATGTAGTTGAGCAGAAATACACTGCCGAGGCTGCAAAAAAAGACTATCTAGCCAGCATAAAACAGAAATTTGTACTTTTCTGGGGTCATCATACCTCTGCTGACGGAAGTATCACTAAAAGCTGTCTGAGCCAGTGGTATGAGAGTCCTTTTGAGGTTGACGGGATAAAGTATTCATGTGCCGAACAATTCATGATGGCATCGAAGGCTCAACTGTTTGGCGACAGCGAGATACTCGAAAAGATACTGCGCTCAAACGATCAGGAGACCATTAAAGCTCTGGGGCGTGAGGTTCGAGGTTTTAGCAGTGACATCTGGGACGAGCACAAGTTTACTATAGTTTTCTACGGCAATCTGATGAAGTTCTCGCAGAATGAAGATCTGCGAAGATACCTTTTATCTACTGATGGAAAAATACTGGCAGAAGCCAGTCCATATGACGGCATCTGGGGCATCAAGCTGTCTTCGGTTGATGAAGGTGCGATGAAGCCCGTAAAATGGAAAGGCGAAAACCTGCTTGGTTTTGCTTTGATGCAGGTAAGAGATGAATTATTGTAAGGTGATCTTATGAAACATCGTAAAAATGTCTGGTCGGAAGGCTTTGCTGTATATCTGTTACATTGCGGATATTCCATGTCAGAACTTGATGCAATGTCCGATGAAGAGATCTCGACTATATATTGTGAACACATTCAAAAATATGGTGAAGATCCAAAAGCAAAAAAAGCCGAACGTGAATATTGTATCTCATTTATGTAACATAACAGGGTACGGGTGCTCTCTCGTGCCCTGTTTTTTCTGCGATATTTGTAGCTGCAGTCGGGATATGGGCGATAATTTTAGTCGCTTAATATATTTGACCTCTTTACATTTGGTTTTCAATATGGTATAATAAATAATAATTTAGTGCGGAAATCTCACTATAAAAGGAGGGCTTACCCGTGAAAAAAGAATTCATGAAAGACTGTCCCGATTATCTCAGGGATTATCTTACCTATATGCAGCTGGTGAAAGCACGTACCGAGAGAACTATTGAAGCATATTACATCGACCTCAGAACATTTCTCAGGTATTTGAAGATCGACCATAATGATATTGACCCGAACAAAGTCGATTGGGAGGATATTACCATCAGTGATGTTCCTTTTGAATACATACGTTCATTTAGGCTGATAGATGCATATGACTATCTGAAATGGCTGGCTGATGAAAGGGATAACAGTGTCAAGACAAGGGCGAGAAAGACCTCCGCGATAAAGCAGTTTTTCTCCTACCTGCATCTGAAAAAAGAAATGATAGATGCTGATCCTCTCACTCAGCTTGAATTGCCCAAACCGCCAAAAACACTGCCTAAATACCTGACACTGGAAGATGCACAGAAGCTTTTGGCGTCTATTGAATCAGATCATTATGAGCGAGATTACTGCATGATAACGCTGTTTCTGAACTGCGGTATGCGTTTGAGCGAGCTTTGTGGGCTGGACCTCAATGATTTCAGCTTTGAGAACGGAACGCTGCGTCTTTTCGGTAAGGGACAAAAGGAGCGTATCGTTTACATGAATGATGCTTGTGTAGCGTCGCTGAAAGCGTATCTTCCCTACCGTATGGCAATTGACACCAAGGAAAAAGCGCTGTTTCTATCTAACAGAAATACTCGTATCTCACGCCGCAGAACGCAGGAGATAGTTGAGGAGAGCCTGAAAAAAGCAGGGCTGTCAAATCTGGGTATCACAACGCACAAGCTGCGCCATACTGCCGCTACGCTGATGTATCAGTACGGAAATGTCGATACACTGGTACTTAAAGATATCCTTGGACATGAAAGCCTTGCTACCACGGAGATATACACTCATCTATCAAGCGAGAACCTGAAAGCGGCTGCACAGGCAAATCCTCTGGCAGGACAGCGATCGGCTAAAAAGAAAAAGGACGAGGACTAATGCTATGAGTGATATAACTGTACTAAAGAACGGACTTGTTTTCACACCTGATAATGTGTTTAAAAAGCTCGATGTGGAGTTTGGCGAAGACAGGATAACCGCTATATCCCCAGCTGATACCATATCGACAGAGGGTAAAAGTGTTATCGACTGCGGCGGATGCTATGTGATACCGGGACTTGTGGACGTGCATTTTCACGGATGCGCAGGCAATGACCTATGCGGCGGAGATGTTTCGGTAATTGCGGAATATGAGTTTGCTCAGGGAGTAACAGCTATCTGCCCTGCTACAATGACTCTTCCCGAAAATGAGCTGAATACTGTGCTTGATAATATCAGGGAGTATAAGCGCCACGAAGATACCCATGAACGTGCTGAACTTGTGGGCATACATCTTGAGGGACCTTTTATAAATCCCGAAAAAGCAGGGGCACAGCATACCGATCACATCAAGCGTCCTTCGGGAGATAAGATACGCAAGTGGCAAAAAGCAAGCGGAGGTCTGATAAAACTTGTTACCATAGCGCCTGAAATGGACGGAGCACTGGGCTGTATAGTCGGCTGCGGAGATGAGATACACTTTTCTCTGGGGCATACAAACTGCAGTTATGAAGCTGCTGCTAAAGCATTCAATGCAGGTGCAGACCATGTCACTCATCTATATAACGCTATGCCGCCTTTCCACCACCGAGACACAGGTCTTATCGGAGCGGCGATAGACGATGGACATTGTTTTGTCGAATTGATCTGCGATGGTATCCATGTTTCGCCTGCGGCAGTACGTGCAGCATTCAAGCTTTTCGGCGAAGATCGTATGGTGCTTATCAGCGACAGTATGGAAGCCTGCGGTATGCCTGACGGCGAATACTCGCTGGGTGGGCAGGCTGTGACCGTAAGGGGCTGCAGAGCGACACTTTCGGACGGGACCCTTGCAGGCAGCGTGACTTCCCTCCCCGACTGTATGCGCATGGCAGTAAGTATGGGCATACCTTTGGAAAATGCAGTGAGGGCAGCAACGATAATTCCATGCCGTTCGATAGGGATAGATAAGGTACACGGTTCTATAGAAGTTGGCAAGCGTGCACATTTTGTATTGCTAGATAAGCATGATCTTTCAACGGTAAAAGTTATATAGGGTAAATGAAAAAGCACTTCCGATCCAGCCGGAAGTGCTTTTGTTAGTTTAGATAGTGTTTACAGTTACTTGTCTTCCTTAACGATCTCTTTGAGACCTGTTGCAAGACCTGCAAGACTCTGTATCTCGCTGGGAATAATGATCTTTGTAGCCTTGCCGTCAGCAGCCTTGCTGAATGCTTCCAGACTCTTGAGCTGGATAACTGCATCGTTAGGATTAGCAGCGTTCAGTTTAACGATACTGTCTGCCAGAGCACGCTGTACCATCTCGATTGCCTGTGCCTCACCTTCTGCTTCTAGTATCTTCTGCTCCTTGACAGCGTCAGCCCTGAGTATCATGGACTGCTTTTCAGCCTCGGCAGCCAGGATCTGAGATTCCTTATCAGCCTGTGCTCGGAGGATCTTGGATTCCTTTTCACCTTCTGCAACCAGCACCTGAGACTTCTTCTCTGCCTCAGCCTGGATGACCTTTTCACGTCTTTCACGGTCAGCCTTCATCTGCTTTTCCATTGCATCCTGTATCTCTCTCGGAGGCAGGATGTTTTTCAGCTCAACTCGCTGGACCTTGATGCCCCAACGATCGGTAGCTTCATCCAGTATAGCAGTGATCCTGGTATTGATGATATCTCTTGAAGTCAGTGTTGCTTCCAGATCAAGGTCACCAACGATATTTCTCAGTGTAGTAGCTGTCAGGTTCTCGATAGCGGAGATAGGTCTCTCAACGCCGTATGTGAACTGCATAGCATTGGTTATCTGGAAAAATACTACAGTATCGATCTGCATTGTTACGTTATCCTTTGTGATAACGGACTGAGGCTTGAAATCAACGACCTGTTCCTTTATGGACACTCTCTTAGCAACTCTGTCGATGAAAGGTATCTTGACGTGCAGACCGGTGCCCCATGCAGCATGGAACGTTCCCAGACGCTCAACTACATAAACATATGCCTGAGGAACTATCTTGATATTGGATATCACTATCAGCACGATGACAGCGATTATGATAAGTACGATCAATATTGGACTCATTAAAAACTACCTCCGTTTAATTCTTTTGTGCCACTATAAGCTTTGCACCCGAGACTTCGACCACGCTCACAACAGCACCTTGTTTTATAAAGCTTCCGTCCTGTGAGACAGCTGCCCAGTATGTACCGTCCAGCTTAACTCTGCCCTTGTTTTTTGTGTTGTCGATATCTTCGGTGACTTCTGCGGTCTTGCCTACATCAAGTTCAAAATTTGTAGGTACGACCTTGTTTTGTACCTTCTTTGCCACAGGTCTTGTGGCGATCAGCAGTATTATCGACGCTGCGACAAACACTGCAAACTGTCCCACAAAAGGCATTCCGAAAACAGCACACAGTAAAGATATCAGCGATGCGATGGCAAACCATATGCTCAGAAGCCCTGCGCCGTTTGCGATCTCAACGATCACAAAAAACACAAATGCGACAGCCCAGATGATGATACAAGTCGTTACAGCCATGAAGATCAGCTCCTTTCCTCTTGGAAATATATTTCTGTCTGACGGAAATCTTTATCCGTCTGAAAGTATTATACCACATATTCCCCGATTTTACAAGGGGTTTGTTGCAACTAAGAGAAATATTTCTAAAGAAAAACAGCAATTTTTTAGTTTGTGAAATATCAAGTATAAATACTTGATGATTTACACATTGTAAATCTATATCACTTTACATATACTTTTTTCACGATGCCGATATATTCGGTGTGAAAATCGCCTGCGGAATAAAATGGCTGAATGGGAGATTCATTTGTGAAACACCCCTCCATCATTTCCTGGACATATACCTTTTCACAGATAAGTACCATATCAGCCTGCTCAAAAACAGTGGTATCATCTGTAAACACGGGTCGCAGTCCTGTCTTTTCAGCTTTGTCACAGTCTCTGCCGCTGTTTGAACCGCAGAAAGACAATGCCTTACGTTCGCTTTCTTTGAAGAAGCAGATCGAGAAAGTCTCGGTTTTGTCAATAAATTCCTTAGTATATCTCTGAGGACGTATCACCGTGATGAAAGCAGGCTTGCCCCAGATTATTCCCGCAAATCCCCAGGAAGCTGTCATAGTGTTCCAGCCTGATTCATCTCCTGCGGTCACAAGGAACCAATCCTTATCTATTTTTTTGAAGGGATTGAAGTCCATGTCATACAGCTTGTCGGCTGTTTCCTCCTTAAATCCAAGCTTTTTCATGATATCGCTCATACGGATTACCGCCTTTCTGAAATAATATAGTTATATTATACTCTATATTTATAAAAAATGCAACTGTTTTTGAAAATGCAACCATTTTGTAATTGCATTTTTTAGTGTTTCGTGGTATAATATCCAATATGTAGGGCATTTTGTCAGATGATATTTTTCATTTTTATTCGGATAAATATACATATTGTATATGAGATTGCATAAAATTATTCAATATACAACAAATCATCAAATAATTTGCATATTTTTATAATTTTATGCAGAAAACCCCTTGACAAATCTGAATAAAGGTGTATAATATAACTTGTCTGATATACTTAATAATTTTATGTATCATAGATCTATGATACATATGCCTGAAACTATAACATATTTGGAGGAAACAGATCATGGCTAAAGAAATCAAAAAAGTCGTACTTGCTTATTCGGGCGGACTTGATACTTCTATCATCATCCCGTGGCTGAAGGAAAACTACAACAACTGTGAAGTAATCGCAGTTTCCGGTGATGTGGGACAGGGTACCGAGCTTGACGGTCTTGAGGAAAAGGCTATCAAGACAGGTGCATCTAAGCTTTATATCGAAGATCTGACAGAGGAATTCATCACAGATTATGTTTATCCTACTGTTCAGGCAGGCGCTGTTTATGAAAATCAGTATCTGCTGGGTACTTCCTTTGCAAGACCTATCATCGCTAAGAGGATCGCAGAGATCGCTATCAAGGAAGGCGCTGACGCTATCTGCCACGGCTGCACAGGCAAGGGTAACGATCAGGTAAGATTTGAGCTTGCTATCAAGGCATTTGCTCCTGATATGCAGATCATCGCTCCTTGGAGGATCTGGGATATCAAGTCCAGAGATCAGGAGATCGATTATGCAGAGGCACACAACATTCCTCTGAAGATAAACAGAGAAACTAACTATTCCAAGGATAAGAACCTGTGGCACCTTTCTCACGAGGGTCTGGATCTTGAGGATCCTGCTAACGAGCCCCAGTACGAGAAGCCGGGTTTCCTGGAACTGGGCGTATCTCCTCTTCAGGCTCCCGACAAGCCCACATATGTTACTATCCACTTCGAGAAGGGTATACCTACCTCTGTTGACGGCGTAAAGATGGGCGGCAAGGATCTGGTTACAAAGCTCAATGAACTGGGCGGCGCTAACGGTATCGGTCTTGCTGATCTGGTCGAGAACAGACTTGTTGGTATGAAGTCAAGAGGCGTTTATGAGACTCCCGGCGGAACTATCCTTTACAAGGCTCATGAGATACTTGAGACCATCACTATCGATAAGGAAACTGCACGTATCAAGCAGTATCTGGGCATCAAGTTTGCTGATATCGTATACAACGGTCAGTGGTTCACTCCTCTCAGAGAAGCTCTCAGTGCATTCGTTACAGAGACTCAGAAGAACGTTACAGGCGACGTTAAGCTGAAGCTCTACAAGGGTAACATCATCAACGCAGGCGTTACTTCTCCTTATACTCTGTATGATGAGGAAGTTGCTACATTTGATGAGGACAATGTTTACAATCAGGCTGATTCCGCAGGATTTATCAATCTGTTCGGTCTGCCCATCAAGGTTCGTGCTAAGCTCGAGCAGAAGAGAAACTCTCAGAAGTAATATCATAGCTTAAAAATTCTTTTTTAGGAGGTCATAGTATGTCAGACAATAATTCATATTTTGAGCCCGGTTTTGATAAGAAGGTCGAGATATCTTACGACAATCTGCCCAACTCGTCTTTTGAAGACGTTAATCTGGGTGGAGCTACTTTCACGAACGTAAATCTGAAAGGTTCAAATTTCGAGGATGTCAATATGGATGATACCATCTTTGACAATATCAGTATGCAGAGCACTAAGTTCACTGATATGTACATGGTTAATTCACGCTTCCTCGGCGTAAATATCAGCGGTTCACGATTCGGCTGTTCTATCATGAACAATGTTGAATTCAAGAACCCCGATCTGAAGAATTCGCAGTTCATACACTGTGACCTCACAGGTGTCGAGATCAGCGACTGCAAGATCGACGGACTGAAGATCAATGGTATCGACATCCAGAAGCTGTTAGAGCAGCATGAAAAGGAATGATGCGTTCGCTTTGAACGCCTGACAGGGTCTAGGGCAGGATAACACCGATTTTTCGGGTTATTTTGCCCATGCCTGTTTTATAAGGCACAGCCTGTTTATACGGACTGCCCTCTGCAGAGCGGTCTGTATAAGCAGACTTTCAGGAGAGATCTATGATAAATAAAATAGTAACTGTGACCATTGACAGACCGATGGGCAGTTATCATCCCGAATATAAGGATATGTATTACCCGATAAACTACGGTTATATCGAAGGCGTAATGGCTGATGACGGCGAAGAGCAGGATGCTTATGTAATCGGTGTCGATAAACCGCTTGAAACTTTCACAGGCAAGGTCATTGCAGTTATAAAACGTCATGACGATGTGGAAGATAAATGGGTCGTATGTCCCGAAGGATGTAACTACACAAAAGAAGAAATACAAAGACTTACAGAGTTTCAGGAAAAGTTTTTTGACTCTGAAATATTTTTAGGATAGGAAGGTAAGTACCATGGCAGGAAAAATGTGGGCAGGACGTTTCACTAAAGAGGTCGATGAGAGAGTAAATGATTTCAACTCATCCATTTCATTTGATGCAAGAATGTACAGACAGGATATAGAAGGTTCTATCGCTCATGCGACAATGCTCGGTGAATGCGGTATAATCGACATTAACGAAAGCAAGAAGATCATTGAAGGTCTGAAAGGTATACTGGCTGATATCGACAGCGGTAAATTGCAGTTTGATCCTACTGCTGAGGATGTTCATATGTTCGTTGAAGCTGAACTGACCTCACGTCTGGGCGATACGGGCAAGAGACTCCACACTGCAAGATCAAGAAACGATCAGGTGGCACTTGATATAAGAATGAACCTTAAAGTCGAGGCTGATGAGATAATCGCCCTTGTTAAGGAGCTTGAAAAGACCATACTTAATATGGCGGAGAAGCACCTTGATACTGTTATGCCCGGTTATACTCATATGCAGCGTGCTCAGCCCATAACCTTTGCACATCACCTGATGGCTTACGCAAATATGCTGCTGAGAGATCTCGGCAGATTGGAAGACTGCAAAAAGCGCCTTAATATCATGCCTCTGGGCAGCGGTGCACTGGCTTCTACAACTTATCCCATCAACAGACAGCGTGTATGTGACCTGCTGGGATTTGATGAGATAACACAGAATTCTCTCGATGGTGTTTCCGACAGAGATTTCTGCATTGAACTTACGTCTGCTATCTCCGTACTGATGATGCACCTTTCGAGATTCTCTGAAGAGATAATCATGTGGTGCTCATGGGAGTTCAAGTTTGTTGAACTTGATGATGCCTATGCAACAGGCTCTTCCATAATGCCGCAGAAGAAAAATCCCGATGTTACCGAGCTTATCAGAGGTAAAACAGGCAGAGTATACGGCGACCTCAATACACTGCTCGTTATGATGAAGGGCATACCCCTTGCATATAATAAGGATATGCAGGAGGATAAGGAAGCTGTATTCGATGCAGTTGACACCGTTAAGCTTTGCTTAAAGACTTTCATACCTATGCTCGATACAATGACTGTACTGAAAGAAAATATGAGAAATGCAGCTGCGAAGGGCTTTATAAACGCTACTGACTGTGCAGACTATCTTGTAAAGAAGGGTATGCCTTTCAGAGATGCTTATAAGATAACAGGTACACTTGTACACACCTGCATCGAAAAGGGCTGCACACTTGAAACTCTGCCTCTTGATGAATACAAGAAACTTACGGAGAATTTCGATGAGGACGTTTATGACGCTATCTCTCTGGAGACTTGCGTAATGCAGAGAAAAGCTGCAGGCGGTCCTGCACCTGAATCTGTAAAGGCTCAGATAAATTATGTCCGTGAGAAGCTCTGATATGCTGAATAAAATAAGAGAAGTTCCGCTTTACAGCGCAGCTTTTTCGTTTTTGATATGGCTTGCGGGCACTGACCTTCTGCTTATCCTGATAGATAAGCTGTTTACTTTCCCTCTGGCACTGATGCTGGGATTCGGCTTTATCTATCCCGTGGGAGCAACAGCGATATTCTTCTTGCTGTCAAAAAGGCATGGTGTACTTTGGTACTTCCCTGCTGCTGTCATATTGACTTCGTCATTGCATATGATATTCTGGTCGGCTTACAGGATAATGGTACCGAATATACTTATAATGACGACACTTTGTCTTCTGTTTGGCTGCGGCATCGGAGGCTGCTTTGCGGATAAGGAAGCTGTTCGTGCATACCGTGAAAGGCAGAAGCAGAAACGTCTTGGCGAGGATAAGCCCTATACCCCGATACTGGAAACTAAGAATAATAATGATAAGATCAGGAAGTGAAATATAATGAGTAATAAACATAAGATATTCATTGACGGTAAAGCAGGCACCACAGGTCTTAAGATCTATGAGCGTCTTGGCAAGCGTGATGATATTGAGATACTTCTTATAGATGAGGACAAGCGTAAGGATGCAAACGAGCGTGCAAGACTTATCAACAGTGCAGAGATCGTATTCCTCTGCCTGCCTGATGCGGCTGCTAAAGAGGCAGTGAGCCTTTGTACAAATCCCGATGTCAGGATAATCGACGCTTCCACAGCACACAGAACTGCTGAAGGCTGGGATTACGGTTTTCCTGAGCTTTCCGAGCAGCACAGGGAAAATATCCGCAAGTCAAAGAGAGTTGCTAATCCCGGCTGCTACGCAAGCGGTTTCATATCTCTGGTGTATCCTCTGGTCAAGGCAGGCGTTCTTCCCGAGGATTATCCGCTGGTATCTCACGCAGTTTCGGGCTACAGCGGCGCAGGCAATAAGATGATAGCTGCAATGGAAGGCGCAGACAAGACCTTCGAGATGAATTCTCCCAGACAGTATGCTCTGGCACAGCATCATAAGCATTTGCCGGAGATGCAGAAGATATGCGGTCTTAAACATCCGCCTATGTTCAACCCGATAGTTGATGATTATTTCAGCGGCATGGTAGTTTCCGTTCCGCTGCTCAGCAGAGGTCTTACAAAGAAGTACACACCTGCTGATATACACGAGATAATGACTGCACATTATGCAGGTCAGCATTTTGTCAAGGTAATGGAACTTGGCGGTGAGGAAACTCTCCCCGACGGATTCCTGGCAGCAAACACACTTGCAGATACTAATAATATGCAGATATTCGTCTTCGGCAATGATGAACAGATACTTCTCTGTTCGAGACTTGATAACCTTGGCAAAGGTGCCAGCGGTGCAGCCGTACAGAGCATGAATATCATGCTTGGTCTCGATGAGGCAACAGGACTTGAATAACCTAAATTATAGATAGAGGATACCATATGAAAAAAACTGTTATCACAGCACTTTCCATGTGCATAGTATTCGGCATTTCTTCCTGCGGAAGCTTTGGAAAACCCGACCCCAATACCATCAGTGAGAAAAATCCCGGGGATAATAAAGTTACTACAAAACCCGTAGATCTGGAACCTGATAAGGCAGAAAGCAGTCAATCTGAAAATTCGTCAGATGACAGCGCTGAAAGCAAGGCAGATACTTCCGCTGCGGACAGTGAAAAAGAGATCGAGGTCATACCTCAGCCCTATACGCCCGAGGATGATATGGATAAATTCGTTGAGTCGGTACTTGATAAGATGACTCTTGAAGAAAAAATCGGTCAGCTTTTTATTGTCAGACCTGATGCGCTGGAACTTGAATATGAGAACAATGTTATAAATGATGATGAGATCGGCGGCGTGACCTATGTAGATCAGATGATGGAGGTCGCACTGAACAAGTATCATGTGGGCGGCATCATGCTTTATGAGAAAAATGTCGTGGACGAAAAGCAGCTCACAAAGCTTACTGCCGATCTTCAGGACAAGTCTGAATTTCCTTTGTTCATCGCAGCTGAGGAGATCGGCGGAAAATATGCCTGCATAGGTAATAACGTTAATTTCAATGTTGGTCTGTTCCCGAACAATAATGAGATAGGCAAGACAGGCAGTGCTGAACAGGCAAGAAGTATGGGCAAGTCAATTGGTACTTATCTGGATAAGTACGGTGTGAACCTTGACCTTGCGCCTGTTGCGGATATTTCTCATGACGAAGAAAAGACAGTCGAAAAGAATTTCTCGTTTGAACCTATGATCGCTGCTAATCTGGTTTCTGCCGAAATCGAAGGTCTGCACGAAGGCGGTGTAATGACAGCGGTCAAGTACTTCCCCGGATACGGAGACTTTGATCCTGCTGATGAATATATCTGCTCCAACGAAAACAGCTGGGAATATCTGCTGGATAACGATATAATCCCATTCGCAGAGGTCATGGACGATACTGATATGATAATGGTCGGACACATCTCACTGCCTAATGTGACAGAAGATGGACTGCCTGCTTCTATGTCATCAGAGTTTATCAACGATAAACTGCGTGATGAACTTGGTTATGACGGTGTAGTCATGACAGATACTTTGTCAGCCGAGGGAATACGCAATAATTTCGTTCAGCGTGAATGTTCACTGGATGCTATACTTGCAGGTGCAGATATAGTCCTTTGTCCTTATGACTTAGCTGAAAATTACGATTCTGTATTACAGGCTGTCAAGGACGGAAAGATCGGTACTGTACAGATAGATGAACGTGTCAGAAGGATACTGAAACTTAAAGCCGAGAACGGACTTTTCGGTCAATAATAAGGAGAAAAAATATGAAAGCTACAAATAATGCCAATTATGGTGATCTTGAATATATCGAGGGCGGTGTATGCGCCGCTAAGGGTTTTAAAGCGAGCGGTTATTACAGCGGGATAAAGGCATATATGCAGACAGGTGCTGACGGAAACGAAAGCCCTGTTCCCGGTAAAAAGAATGATATAGCGCTGTTGGTCGCTGATGTTGTCTGCAACACAGCGGGGGTTTACACCTCAAACAAAGTCAAAGGTGCACCTGTTATCGTAACCAAGAGAAATCTTGCAGCTAACGGCGGCAAGGCTAAGGCTGTCATTGTCAATTCGGGAAATGCTAACACCTGCAACGGTGACGGTGAAGAAAAGGCACAGGCTATGTGCGATATGGTAGCTGAAAAGCTGGGCATTGCTTCCGATATGGTGATAGTTGCAAGCACAGGTGTTATAGGTCAGGTCCTTCCTATTGAACCTATAAAAAAGGCGATTGACCCTCTCTTTAACAGTCTTTCCTATACAGGCAACCTTGAGGCTGCTACAGCTATCATGACCACTGATACAGTAAAGAAAGAGTACGCTGTAAAGTTTACTGTTGGCGGCAAGGAATGCAGCCTTGGCGGTATGGCTAAGGGCAGCGGTATGATCCACCCCAACATGGCAACAACACTGAACTTTATCACTACAGACTGTGCTGTATCCACCGAGATGCTGCAAAAGGCACTTAGCGACGTGGTAAAAGTAACATATAACTGTCTGTCTGTTGACGGCGACCAGTCCACAAACGATACCTGTATGCTGATGTCCAGCGGTCTTGCCGAGAATAATGAAATAAATAGCGAAGGCGAAGATTATGATACATTCAGAGCTGCGCTTTATCAGGTAATGGCAAACCTTACAAGAATGCTTGCCAAGGACGGTGAAGGTGCGACAAAGCTCGTTACCTGCGTATGCAACGGTGCGCCCGATCTTGATACTGCGATAATCGTTGCAAAGAGCGTTATACGCTCACCGCTGGTAAAATGTGCAATGTACGGTGCTGACGCAAACTGCGGACGTATAATGTGCGCAATGGGTTATGCAGAGACCGACTGCGATGTAACAAAGGCTGATGTTTACTACATTTCAGAGGCTGGCAAGATACTCGTATGCGAGAACGGTCTGGGTCTGAAATTCGACGAGGATAAGGCAAAGGAAATACTCAGCTGTGACGAAATCGAGATCTATGTTGAGCTCCATCAGGGTAAGGCTGAGGCTACCGCATGGGGCTGCGACCTGACCTATGACTACGTCAAGATCAACGGCGATTACAGAAGCTAAGAATAAATATAAATTTTAATGAAAGGAGTGGCTTACTGTGAATGACAAGACAAGATTTTTTGAAGAGCTTTCCCTCAACGCACACTGTGCTATGAAAGTACAGTTCTACGATGGGTGGATATTGAGAGCAAACGAGGGTCATACGAAGAGAGCAAACTCGGTAAGCCCTCTTTATGATTCTGCTTTGGGAACTGATACCAAGATACGCAGCTGTGAAGAATTCTACAAAAAGGCAGGACTCCCCTGCATATTCAAGCTTACAGATGATGATACCGAGCTTGACGAGATGCTTAAAGAGCGTGGATATGATATCGTTGATCCAACTGATGTTATGGCGCTTGATATAAGCAAAAGAATCTGTGCAGGGTCAAATGATGGATATATATCATTTGATAAGCCTGAAAAAGAATGGCTCGACGCATATTGTGCTTATGAAAACAGCATAGATAAGCAGGAACTTATCAAGAAGATGTTTTCTTTGGTAACTGTAGATACTATCTATGCTGCTGTGAAAAAAGACGGCAAGATCGTAAGCTGTGCCTCGGCAGCGATAGAACGTGGTCATGCACTGATACAGAATGTAGTTACTGATCCGTCGGCACGCAGAATGGGCTATGGTGAAATGGTATGTTCATTTTTGATGAATGAAGCAGCTCAAAAAGGTGCGCACACTGCTTATTTACAGGTAGTGCAGAGCAATACAGCGGCTGTAAAGCTTTATGAAAAGCTTGGATATAAAAAAATATATACATACCATTACATGATAAAGAAATAGGAAAACAAACAAGGAGCTTACGGGCAACTCAAAGGCAGTTGTAATGCATGATATGCCCATACACGCTGAAAAGGGTCTGCTGTACAAGCTGCTGATAGGATAAATACTTCATTATATAAAAAGGAAGATGAAAAATGGAAATTTCAAACAGTGTAAGGAGCCAGATACTTAGTGATGCGCTCCCCTACATCCAGAAGTATCATAACAAGGTCGTTGTAGTTAAGTACGGCGGAAATGCTATGACAAATGAAGCTTTAAAGGAAGCTGTAATGAGCGATATCGTGCTCCTCAGTGAGGTCGGAATAAAGGTCGTGCTCGTTCACGGCGGCGGTCCCGAGATCAACGCTATGCTCAAAAAAGTCGGTATCGAAAGCAAGTTCATAAACGGACTGAGATACACCGATAAGGACACTATGGACATCGTTAAGATGGTGCTTTGCGGCAAGCTGAACAAGGAGCTTGTTTCTGCTTTACAGCTCCATGGCGGAAGTGCGCTGGGTCTTTGCGGCTGCGACGGAAGAATGATAATTGCTGAAAAACTCGACCGTGACGACGGTGAAGATTACGGATATGTCGGCGAGATCAAAAAGGTAACTACCAAGCCTATACTTGATGCCATCAACGGCGGATATGTACCGATAATCTCTACTGTGGGTATCGGCGAGGATGGTCAGAGCTACAATATCAATGCTGATACTGCCGCTTCGAGGATAGCTTCCTGTCTGAGGGCTGAAAAGCTGATACTTATGACAGATATAGTCGGACTGCTGAAGGATAAGGATGATGACAGCACACTTATCCCGCAGGTAAATGTCAGCGAAGTTTCATTCCTGAAGAAATCGGGAATTATCAGCGGCGGTATGATCCCCAAGATAGACTGCTGTGTGGAGGCTGTCAGACGAGGCGTCAAGAGGACCTCCATTATCGATGGCAGAGTACCGCACTCGATACTCATTGAGTTGCTGACAAACGAAGGCATCGGAACACAGTTCAATTAAAAAGATATACAGCGAATAGTGGGGTAATATTTTATTGAAGCTATGACTGTATAACACAGTCAATCAGAAACGGAGACGAAAATGAATATTTATTTTTCTAATAAAACAACAGTAAGATCCGAGAACAATATGAGTGATCTTGATATAATGCAGGCAAATAACGAACTTGGAAGAGAAAAGAAGAAGCTCAGGTATACTGTCACGATAGCAATTGCAATACCGGTGTTCATAATAATATACTTTTTTCTTATACCCAGACTGTTCCATAATGTCGGAATGAGGATCGTTATTGCGGCTATCAGTATGGTCATAGGCTATTTCCCTGCTGAAGCAGTGGTCAGGGCAAAGTATGGCAGCGGTGCCGGTACGGGTGCTGTCGTAACTCCGCCCAAGACATTTACATACAATTTTACCGAAGATAAGATCATGATCGTTCAGGACTTTGAGACAATGAATATTCCGTACAATGCCATTGAAAAAGTCACCCAGAACCCTTATAATTACTACATTTATTATATGGGCTATAAGTATCAGCTGGATAAAAATGGATTTACAACCAACACTGGTGAATTTGAAAGACTAATGATCAACATCGGAAAAAACATTGGCATTGAGTATGGAAACTAATACAGAAAGGAAAATCTAAAATGAATACTATAGAAAAATTCAACGAACACATCATGCCGACCTATGGACGGTATGATCTGGTACTGGAAAAAGGCAGCCAGCGTGAAGCTGTAAGTGAAGACGGCAAGGAGTATATCGACTTCGGTTCGGGAATCGGCACTAACAGCCTGGGCTACTGCAATGATGAGTGGGTAAAAGCTGTATGCGATCAGGCACATAAGATACAGCACACATCAAATTACTACTACACAAAGGTACAGGCTGATTTCGCTGCTAAGCTTTGCGAGATAACAGGCTACAGCAAAATGTTCTTCGGCAATTCCGGTGCTGAGGCTAATGAGTGCGCTATCAAGCTTGCAAGGAAGTACAGCTTCGATAAGTACGGCAAAGATGCAGAGCGCAACATTATAATCACTCTGGTAAACAGCTTCCACGGAAGGACGATGGGTACACTTTCCGCTACAGGACAGGACGTGTTCCACAACTACTTCTTCCCTTTCCTGCCGGGATTTGTTAATGTAAAGGCAAACGATATAGATGACCTGAAAAAAGTCCTTGCTGAAAACGAGAACAAGGTATGCGCTATAATGTTTGAATGTATACAGGGCGAAGGCGGAGTTATCGGTCTTGACAAGGAGTTTATTGATGCGATCTTTGAAGAAGCAGCGAAGAACGATATACTCACTATCTGTGATGAAGTTCAGACAGGTGTAGGTCGTACAGGTGCATTCCTTGCCTGCGAAAACTACGGTGTAAAGCCTGATGTTGTA
The DNA here is from genome assembly GCA_902788785.1 of uncultured Ruminococcus sp. GTDB lineage: Bacteria > Bacillota > Clostridia > Oscillospirales > Ruminococcaceae > Hominimerdicola. The sequence goes on along the minus strand of CADALT010000001.1, from coordinate 100,454 downwards.
ACACTGGCAAAGGGTCTTGCAGGCGGTCTGCCTATCGGTGTTTGCCTGGCTAACGAGAAATGCAAGGATGTTTTGACAAAGAGCACACACGGTTCTACTTTTGGCGGAAATCCTGTGGTATGCGCAGGCGGTATGGCTGTGCTTAATAAGGTATCAAGCGAAGGTTTCCTTGATGAAGTGGTACAGAAGGGTTACTATATCCATCAGCAGCTGATAAATGAGGAAGAAGTTACAGGCATCAGCGGACTTGGACTTATGATGGGTATAAGCCTGAAGACCAAGAAAGCCGCAGACGTATGCAAGGCTTGTCTCGATAACGGACTGCTGATACTGACTGCAAAAGATAAGCTAAGGTTCCTGCCTCCTCTGAACATCAGCTATGAGGAGATCGACAAGGGTCTTGCTATAATTAAAGATATACTCAACAAGTAAACTAAACAATCTAATCGATCAATGGAGGTACAACATGAATCATTTACTTAAAATGCTCGATCTTTCAAAGGAAGAAATAATCGACATACTCAATCTGGCAGATCAGCTCAAATACGAAAACAAAAACGGCATCGAACATAAGGTGCTCAAGGGCAAGACACTTGGCATGATATTCCAGAAGTCTTCGACACGTACAAGAGTTTCATTTGAAACAGGTATGTATCAGCTGGGCGGACAGGCACTGTTCCTTTCCAACCGTGACCTGCAGATAGGCAGAGGCGAGCCTGTACAGGATACTGCAAGGGTGCTCTCACGTTATCTTGACGGCATTATGATCCGTACCTTTGAGCAGAAGGAAGTTGAGGATCTGGCTAAGTACGGCTCTATCCCGATAATCAACGGTCTGACAGATTTCTGCCATCCTTGTCAGGTACTGGCTGATCTGATGACCATACGTGAATTCAAGGGTCAGTTCGAGGGTCTGAAAATGTGCTATATCGGTGATGGCAACAACATGGCAAACTCCCTGATCGTTGGCGGACTGAAAGTCGGCATGAGTGTATCTGTAGCTTGCCCCGAGGGTTATCGTCCTGATGCTGAGGTACTGGAGTTTACCAAGCAGTACGGCGACAAGTTCTTCATGACAGACAAGCCTATCGAAGCTGCTAAGGATGCAGATGTTCTGTTTACAGATGTTTGGACCTCCATGGGCGAGGAAGCTGAAACAGAGAAGCGCAAGATCGCATTTGCAGGCTACCAGATCAATGATGAGATCATGGGCGTTGCTAAGGCTGATGCTATGGTACAGCACTGCCTGCCTGCACACCGTGAGGAAGAGATAACCGAGAAGGTATTCGAGGCACATGCTAACGAGATCTTCGAGGAAGCTGAAAACAGGCTGCACGCACAGAAGGCTGTAATGGTCAAGGTAATGGGCGGCAACAAGTAAATATAGCAAAGAGAAACCCCCGAAAGTACGGAACTTTCGGGGGTGTTTTTATGGTTTATTGCTTTTTATACGGATAATAGAATTTTTTGGGAACACCAGATCGGAGGTTATTGAGAACTTCATAGCTGCATGATTGGCAGTTTCTATCGGTTCGCCCTTTTCATCGAACATTTCATTTACAGTGAAAGTCACAGGCTCACCCTCAGGCGAAAGCACTTCGACCTCATCTCCGAGATTGAACTTGTTGCGCTGCTCGGCAAATATCCTGCCTGCCTCACAATGATCAATGATCGCCACAACATCGTATTCACGTACATATCCGCTGTTCTCGTAATACTGGCTCTCCTTGGGATGACCGAAGAAAAAGCCTGTGCAGTAAGCACGGTGGCTGACCTTAAAGACCTCATCTTTAAGCCACTGTGGAAGCTTGTAGTTCTCGGGATCAGACTTATAAATATCCATAGCCTTGCGATAAGCATTGGTTATAACAGACACGTAGTAAGACGATTTAGCCCTGCCCTCGATCTTAAAGCTGTTGACACCTGCCTTTGCGAGTTTATCAAGATGTTCGATAAGGCACATATCCTTGGCATTAAGGATAAATGTACCACGCTCGTCCTCAAAAATAGGATAGAACTCATTGGGTCGCTTTTCCTCCATCAGATGGTATCCCCATCTGCAAGGCTGTGCGCACTCGCCTCTGTTGGCATCACGGTTCACCAGATACTGCGAAAGCAGGCATCTTCCGGAAAAGCTTACACACATTGCACCATGTACAAAGCATTCGATCTCCAGATCTTTCGGGGTCTTATCCCTGATCTCTGCCACTTCCTCGAGAGTCAGCTCTCTTGCGAGAACAACACGCTTGGCACCCATATTATAGAGTTCATTTGCTGTAAGATAATTGACTATACCTGCCTGAGTAGATATATGTATCTCGGTATCAGGTGCATATTTCTTTGCAAGCGAGAGCAGTCCCAGGTCGGTAACGATCAGTGCATCGACGCCTGCGGCGACTGCATCTTTTACAAAGCCTTCAAACTGTGGTATTTCATTATTCCTGGGAAGTATATTACAGGTGAGATATACCCTTTTACCACGGGCGTGTGCAAGTGTGCAGGCTTCTTTCAGAAGCTCGGGCGTAAATTTTGCGGAGGCTGCCCTCATGCCGAAGGATATGCCGCCCAGATAGACGGCATCAGCTCCGTAATCAAGAGCGGCATGAAGCCGCTCCATATCTCCTACAGGAGAAAGAATTTCTAATAAATCAGACATATCTAATCCTTCGATCAATAATACTCATAGTAGTCGTAATCTTCGTAATACTCTTCGTCCTCTTCCTCTTCTTCCTCATCTTCCTCTTCCTCGGGCTCATCCTCTTCGACTGCTTCAACAAGACCTGCCTTGATCTGGTTGTTTTCATGCTCTTCAAGAGTTTCAGCGTAGAATGTTTCGCCTGTTTCGAGGTTGTTACAGAAGTAGTAGTCATTGCTGTCAGTAGGATTGAGGACAGCATTTATAGCATCAAGTCCCGGGTTGCAAATAGGACCTGCGGGAAGTCCATCAATATGATAGGTATCATAGAGCTCGGAATAATGCTTGATCGTATCATCATTACCTGCCTTAGCCTTGATGACCTGCTCGATATACTTATCTGTGGTATTGGACTCAAGTCTCGGGAACTTGTCAGAATCCTTCATACGGTTCAGGAATACAGATGCGACGTGAGGCATTTCCTTTGAATTTGCAGCCTCCATCTGTACGATAGATGCCAGTGTGATGGTCTGATTGAGATCAAGTCCCATAGCATTCATCTTAACATACATCTCATCGGTGATCTTTGTATCAAAATGATCCTTGATGGTCTTTGTGATATTGTATGCGTTATCTTCAACGTCAACATAGAATTCATAGGTATCAGGGAAGAAGTAACCCTCTCTGGGGTAGAATGCATTCTGGTTGTTTGTCAGATATTTCTCGAACTTGTTATCCGAATTACGGTTGAACTCGAACAGGAAGTCTTCAGCACTGCAAACGTTGTTTTCTTCAAGCTTTGCAGCTATATCGGTAAGGTATTCACCCTCGGTGAAGGTGATAGTGACCGTCTCATAGCTTCTGCGCTGCTTGGACAAAGTCTCGATGATCTCGGTATAAGGCATTGCAGGCTGCAATGTTATATCTCCGGGAACGATAGTCTCGGGCTTCATGAAACGCATTGCCATCAGGAAAAGATCACGGCGCTTTATTATACCGTTTGATACCAGCAGATCGGCAATCTCTTCATTCGATGAATCATCGGGAATATTGAAGGATATATCGTTCTCGCTCTTGCCGATACCGTAAAATTCCATACCCATGGTCAGACCGCCGACAGCCAGGAGCATAGATACAGTAAGTATAATGGTGACAAGAATGATACCGCCAAATATCGAACCGTTAAAGCCTATACGTGATCGGCGCTTTTTCTTCTTTTTGTGAGCGGCTTTTTTGACCTGCTTGGGTTTCTTTCTGACGGGCTCGTCCTCTTCCTCATCATCGTCAACAAAGCCATCGTCTTCAATGACAGATTTCTTAGCCTTTGCCTTGCTCTTTTCGGGGATAACGGCTATCTCTTCCTCGTCATCATCATATTCGTCGTCATCTTCATCGCTGTCCTGCGGTTTTGAAGCTACAGGCTCGTCATCCTCATCCTCAAGATCCTCATCATCTTCATACTCGTATCTCGAAGACTTTGCAGGTTCTGACAGTTCTTCGATGACTTCTTCTTTTTTCTTTGGCTTTTTCAGTGAAGCCAGGAGTTCATCTATCTCGTCGATATCTGATGACTTCTTCTCTTTCTTGAAAGAGATATCGTCAAACTCCTTCTTCTTACTGTCTCCAAGAATTTCATCTAAATCAAAACTCTTGTCGCTCATTTACTCTATCATCCTTTCTTAACGGAAATGACTCTCTTTTCGGTAACGATACAGTCAACACTGATATCGTATCCATCGGCAGGCAGGCTTTCAGTCAAACAGTTTTCATAGCATAGCCCTATGGTGGACATATTATGCTCTGCAAGAAATCTGTCGTAAAAACCTTTGCCGAATCCAAGACGGTATCCTTTCATATCGAAAGACAGTCCCGGAACTATACATAAGGCATTATCGAATTTATCATATTTTTCACATTTATCCACAGGCTCCAGTATGCCGTATGAACCCACGTCCAGATCATCAAAGCTTGTTATCCTGTAAAACTCCATGATATTCGTGCCGTTTACACATTTGGGTACAAGGACTGTTTTGCCTTTCTGAAAAGCATCCTCTATTATCTGAGTAGTACAGACTTCGATCTCGCCTGAAACATAAATAAGGAGCTGTTCGCAATTAAGGTAAGCTTCGTGACCGATCACTCTTTCACTTATGGCTTTATCCCATATGATCTGCTCTTTATCATGATCTGTTTCCACACGAATCTGTCTGAAATGGTCTCTCAGCTGTTTTTTATCCATCACTGACATTGCAGTCCGCTGTAAAGCTCATCAGCTTTTTCCTTGGAAACAAGCTTCTCGACCAGCTTCAATGCGAATGGTATAGCAACACCTGCGCCCTTGGCTGTAATGAATTTGTTATCCGCTGCAACGGAAGCTCCTGAGATATTCGCACCTTCCAGATCTTTCTCAAAGCCGGGGAAACAGGTGGCTTCCCTACCCTTCAGCAGACCCTTGTGTCCCAGTATACTGGGGGCGGCGCATATGGCAGCGACATATTTATCGTTCTTAACACAAAAATCTATCGCAGCCTGAACATAGTCATCATTTTCAAGATTGAGGGTGCCAGGCATTCCGCCCGGGAGCACTATCATGTCCACATTATCATCGAGCAATATCTTGTCCACTGTAGTGTCAGCCGTAAACTTGACCTTATGTGCTGAAACGATGTTCTCGCTGTCTACGCCCACAACTTCAACTTTAACGCCAGCTCTTCTCAGAATATCGATTGGAGCGAGAGCCTCCAGCTCTTCAAATCCATTGGCAAGAAATACATATACCATAGTTTATCCTCCGTTTAATCAAAACAAACCGTGTATTTATCAAGTAAAAATACGGGATGATATGAAAGCTTCGACTTGCGAAGACCTTCGATACCCATATCCTCTTCCCTGTTGATGTAGCTCAGCTGTGACGCACCTGCTTTTGCAAGCTGATTACACAGCATTGGATATGCGCCGTTTACTTCACTGAGCGCCTTTTCGATGTGTACAACAAAAGTATTGCTGTTCAATCTTTCGCCTATAGTTATGCCTACCGTTCTGCCTGACGAACGCAGTATGCCGCAGGTAAGTCCCAGCTGTTCCATGTTCATCAAAAAGAAGTGTATGGCATACTGTTCGATGGCATTAGAGCCCGTACTATTGCCTGTGCGGTTATAGAACTCTGTCGTGAAAAGCACAGCTTCATCTATATCATTTTCATTCATTATATCAAACGACCATTCATTCTCCATAAATCGCCTGATATGATTGCGTTTACCGTGATACTTCTTACCGGAAAGTTCGATAAGATCCTTGGCATTATAGATATAATCACTGCTGCTGCGCTCATGCTTAACGCTTATCCTGCTGCCGTAAACTTCTTTGAGCCATGGCAGGTCTTCTTCAAGTACCGAACATATAACGAGCTTATGACACTGTGCGCTCACAAATTTCTCCAGCTCGGCAAAAAGCTTTATAAGCTTTTCTTTACCCTGCGCATCTTTACGAACGCCCGACGGAAAAACAAAATATGGTTCGCCGCCGCTGAATGCCATGCAAATATAGAAATCATCATGAAAACATATTACCGTATCATTCAGCCGCTGCCAGGCACAATTATTAGCAAAACAATATTCACAGCCACGCAGGTCGGAAACCGCAAGACAAGCATTGACCCGCTCACGGTCCGAAAGCTGTATTTTTCTGAAATCAAACATTAGTCACTCTATCAATTCTATGATATCAGAGAAGATATCCTCAATGGAACGAGGCTTACCGTCTTTGCCGCATTCGACAATATCCCAGCCCTGCTTTTTAGCTGTGAAAAGTGCAGCGTTACGGCACATATACAAATAATCGGTATTCTTCTCATGTATATCTTTCTTGGTCTCATCGCCGCCGTATCTTTCTGACAAAAGCTTCTGTGAGACCTCTATCGGCATATCCAGGAAAATAACCTTATCGGGCTTTGGAAGACCGAGTTTTACATACTCATAATCTTCCAGCCACGCAAGATAATCCTCCCACTTGTCCTCGGGAAGCTTTGTCATCTGATAGATGCAGTTGGAAGTAACATATCTCGCAGCAAGTATCAGGCTGCCCTCATTATGATCCTTTTCCCAGAACTGTTTGTAGCTTATATATCTGTCAACAGCATAAAAGCTGGATGCAGCATAGGCGTTAACTGCCTCAGCGCTGCCTGCTATCTTACCATCAAGATACATTCTTACCGGTGCTGATGAAGGGTTTTCATAATCGGGAAAGCTTATGGCTTTAAGCTTAACGCCTTTATTTTCGAGATAATCAGCAAGCTTTTCAAACTGGGTCGATTTTCCGCTGCCATCAAGACCCTCTAATACTATCAATCTATTATTGGCCATTTTTCATTACCTTATATTCTTCAATTACCTGTTTCATCTTACCGCAGCTCATCTTGCCCTCGGGACATCTGCCTGTCATAACACAAGATGGACCTGCATTCTTAAAAACGTTCGGAGCAACTTCATAGCACTGGCGCAGCATTTCATCAGCTACTGCCTTTATCTCCCACTGTGCACGGTTGCAGCAGCGATGCTTGAAGAAGTTGAAAAGACTTCTGACATTCATTGTAACGACTATCTTAGTCTCGCAGGCATTAGGGAGAACAAAGCGTGCGTCCTCATAAGCCTTTTTCTTAGCTTTTTGCAGAGCGGTCTTCTCGTCCATACCCTGCTCGATATTCGTCTTTGTATGCTTATCGGTAAGTATCTCAGCTATTTTATGATAGCTCTCTTCAAGTGAAGCCATCTGGCGCTCAAATTCAGCTTTGGCTTCGGGCACAGCCTCTATCTCGGGAGGGACGATATATTCAAAACCATCCTCATTAACATATCGCTGGCTTTTCTGTGAATAGGAAGCTATCCTATGACGCACCAGCTGATGGGTACAGGCACGGGATACGCCTTCGATGCCGAAAGTAAAGCTTACATGTTCCATAACGCTCTCATGACCGATAGTTGCGAGCATATTTACAAAATCAGCGGTCTTTTCCTCGGTAAGACCATCTTTGAGCGAAGAGATATCACTGCTCGAATAGCAAAGCTTTGCAGCAGTAGCAATGACCTTTTCGGGCTCGGGGGTATGGGCAATAAGCATTACCTTCATTTTACATCTTCCTTTCACCTCATAGATATATTTATTATACCATTAAATGGCCATCAAGTCAACAAATATTCTTAAATTTAACAAAATAACCACGATTATGGGATGTTCAAAGCTGTATTTGAATAGATATGATAATTATTTTTGCAAAAAAGAACAGTGCGTTCATCTCGCACTGTTCTTTTGACAGATCAGATCTTTTTAGGCTTTACGGGTACAAGCTCGATATAACCCCTTTCACCACGGGGTTCAAGCTGTATCCTCGGAGACAAATCATCCCATTCAAGCCCTACCAGAGTAGGGTCATAGCGCTTTTCGGCTTCCCATATCTCATTTATAGCAGCCACATAGTCCTCCTCGTCAAAGGGCTCGCCCTGAAACATGAGATAGTCGCTTTTTGGCAGAGATATCATCTCAAAACCATCGGGTATCTCACCGTCATAATCGGGAGATACTTCCGTACCCTGTACATATTTGCTTGTTCCGGCGGGACGAAGTTCCTCGGGCAGCCACATACAAACCGGTTCACCGCAGATCGAACGAATACTAAGCAGTATTCCCCAGACATCGCAGCCGACCTCATTGCAGTATGCAAAATACTCATCAGCTTTTACACCACGTTTGATAATAACTTTTCTTTCAGGTCTGGTCGTTCTTGTGATAAAGATATTTCTGGTATTTTCCATGATATGTTCCCTCTTTTCATCAGTTTCTGTAAGGCTGGGAACGAACAGTCTTATGGGCTTGGGCGAACGTGCATACTCTTTGGGATTAAGCCCGAATTCAGCAAGAAAAGCTCTTTGATAGCCGTCAACACTGCCAAAGCCCATATCCATAGCAACATCTATGACCCGACATTTTTCATCTCTTAGCCGCAGCGCTGATCGGCTTAGCTTCAAACGTCTGATATAGCGTGCAGGAGTCATACCCAGATACTGCATAAAAAGCCTTGATGAGTACCAGGGGCTGAAATGGCTCACCTCTGCCAGCTGTGCAGGGGTGATGACTTCATCCAGATGAGTTTCTATATACTTCTGCATTTTGCGTACCGCAATGGCGTGTTCGTTCATTCTGTTCACCTCACAAGCATATTATAACAGACCTGTTATTATATTTCACGACTATTTTTGCACAGATGAAAACAGGCAGAACAAGTCTGCCTGTGGTAATATTACAAGTTATATAACAAATAGATGAAATTCTGAAATTCACACCTATTTCACTGCTGCAAGAAGTTCATCGGCATTTTTGAGCATCAGCTCGGTGATATTATCACCGCCCATTATCCTTGCTATCTCGTACTTTCTGCCCTCATGGTCAAGGGGGCGAACGGATGTGACTGTACGCTCACCGACAATATTCTTTTCGATGAGCAGATGATCGTCTGCCATTACTGCTATCTGCGAAAGATGGGTAACGCACAATACCTGCCTGTGACGGGAGATCTCACGAAGTTTCTGCCCTATCTTCTGGGCTGCACGTCCGCTGACACCTGTATCTATCTCATCAAATATCAAAGTGTCGATGGAATCTTTTTCGGCGATAACATTTTTCAGTGCGAGCATTATTCTTGAAAGCTCACCGCCCGATGCTATCCTTGCAATAGGACGAGGCTCCTCACCCACATTTGCCGAAATAAGAAATTCTATATTATCCATGCCGCTGACAGTCAGTTTGCCTGTCTCTTGATTTACAACAAGCTTTACATTTGGCATATTCAAAAATTCAAGTTCGTTTGTTACCTGTAAAACAAAACGCTCAGCTGCCTGTTTTCTATGGTCTGAGAGGACTTTGGCTTTGTGTGAAACTTCGGTGAGAAGCTTATTCTTCTCATCTATGAGCCCCTGCAAAGACTGCTCACTGCCCGTGAGCTCGGATAATTCTTTCTCAGACTTTTCAAGTGTCTCCATAACATCAGCCAGAGTAGGACCGTACTTTTTGCAGATCTTTCTAAGATCATCCGAACGCTGATTTAGCCAGTCAAAGCGCTTGGGGTCAACATCTAAGCTGTCAAGTATCGACGAAAGCTCACCTGCAATATCATCGAGTTCTATGGCTGCGGAGTTAAGCCTCTCATACAAAGGTGAAAGCTCGGTCATTATATCGGTAAAAGCATCGATCTTGTCGGAACATTCTGAAACTGTTTCGGAAACACCCGTGGTATCATCATCACCCGAAAGCATGAGCTGTACCGCATAGATCGCCTCGGAGATAGATACAGCATTCTTTGAAACTTCAAGTTCTGCGGCTATCTTCGTTTCTTCGTCGGGGTCGGTTATATCAAGGGCTTTTATTTCGGAAATAATATCTTCCAGCTCGGATATGCGAAATTCTTTCCTGCCTGCCTCGGCTTTAAGTTTATTGATCTTACGTGCGATAAGCTGCAGCTCACGGAAAGATGTGCGGTAATCCTCGATAAGGCTTTCGCTTTCAGCATAGCTGTCCAGTATATCTATATGCTTTTCGGGCGACATAAGTATCTGGTTGTCATGCTGACCATGGATATTAACGAGCAGATCGCCTATCTCACGCAGGATAGAAACATTCACGGGACGCTGGTTTATCCTGGCTACACTTCCGCCGTCGGAACGTATCTCACGGGTAAGAAAAAGCTGATCCTCTTCACATTCGATGCCAAGTTCTTTCAGGACTGTCTTGACATCGCTGCCGATATCGGTGAAAACTCCCGATACCACAGCTTTATCGGCACCTGTCCTGACGATATCCTTTGTCACCCTCTGACCGAGTATAGCATTTATTCCGCCGATAAGTATCGACTTACCCGCACCTGTCTCACCTGTAAAAACATTGAATCGGCTGCCGAATTGGATGGCAGCTTTTTCTATTACAGCGAGATTTTCTATATAAAGCTCTCTTAACATTTACCTTACGTCCCTGCTGTATAATATAGTGTTTAGCTCACGCACCAGTCTGTCAGCGTCCTTTTCGGTGCGCATGAGCATGAATATCGTATCATCGCCTGCTATCGTACCCAATGAGTTTTCGATATCTGTGTTGTCAAGCTTGGCACAAACTGCCTGCGCCATACCTGCGTGGCACTTTACGACCACGGTATTGACTGCAAAATCAACGCTCACGACTGCCGTTTTCAGAAAATCAAGAGTATCTCTGCTGCCCTCGGCAAGCCCCTCACGGCTAAGTCTCGGCACACAGTAGCGGCTGTTGCCCTGTTCATCTGTTACCTTTATAAGTGAAAGTTCCTTGATATCACGAGAAAGAGTAGCCTGAGTGACATTAAGCCCCATATCCTCAAGCGCTGATCTCAGGTTTTCCTGTGTATCTATCATCCTGTTTTGCACAAGATCGAGTATCATCTGCTGGCGTTTCGATTTCATATGTCGCCCTCCGAATCTTTAAGAGGCCGCATAAGCTTGGTGTTTACAGAATTAAAGAAACTGCCGCCGCAGATATCTATAATGTCAAGTCCCGATGAAGCACGTCTGATATTGATCTCGTCGCCGTCGGAGAGGGTGTATACATCATTGCCGTCAACATTTAACCTGACATGGGCACCGTCAGCTGTATGACAGCGCACTGTTATCTCACTGACAGCGGAAAAGATCATAGATCTGGCAAAAAGCGAGTGCGGGCAGATCTGCGTGAATTCTATACACTCCATCTCGGGTTCGATTATCGGACCGCCTGCGGACATGGAATAAGCTGTTGCACCTGTGGCTGTGGAGAATATCACGCCGTTTGCACGAAGTGACGAGATGAGCTGACTGTCTTTTACCACTTCAAAATCAGCTATCTTGCAGTCATCAGCACGTGAGACAACTACATCATTAAGCGCACTGTAGATCTCCTCTCCGCCGTTAACAGAGGCAGAAAGCATCATTCTGCGGCTGATGGAATATTTTCCCTCAGCGAGCCGTTCAAGCAAAGCAAGCTGAGAATGCTCAAGAGATGCCATAAAACCGAGTCTTCCGCAGTTTATACCTAAGATTGGTGTACCAAGTCTTGAAGCACGTTCGGCACATTTGAGTATCGTGCCGTCACCGCCTATGGCAATTATGACATCAGCAGAAGATATGAGGTCCTCTGTTCTGCCAAAGTACATACCCTCAACATCAGAGAATACATCTTCATGCTTATGGCTTACAGAAAATTCGATGCCGCACCTGCGAAGAACTGCGCAGGCTTCCTCGGTATACTCTTTACAATGCTTTTTCCCGAGATTAGGATAAATAAATGCTTTCATTTTACATTTTCCTCTTTCACATAAAACGACAACGTCCGGTTATTTATCAAAAACATTGCCGCTTGTATCAAAAGCCGTATCTACAAGCTTTTTAACGTCTATGGGAACATTTGGTGCGGAGTTTTCAATGCAGAGATATGCAAGGTATTCCACATTGCCGTCACCGCCTCTGATGCCCGATGGTATTACCCCACGAACCGAAAGTCCGCAGGATACAAAAAATGCTATCAGCTCATTAAGTACACGCACATGGTCTTTTTTATCACGAACTATACCTTTTTTGTTAAGCGCCGACTTTCCTGCTTCAAACTGTGGTTTTATAAGCACAGCCATCGTTCCCTCGGGGGAAAGGATCCCCTTTAGTACAGGCATCACCTGTTTAAACGATATAAAAGACAGATCAACACTGATAAATTCGGGCAAGACCGAAAAGTCGGAGGGTAGCAGGGTCTTTGCATTGACACCTTCCATATTCACTACCCTGCTGTCATTTTTTAGCTGTTCATCAAGCTGGTCATGCCCCACATCAACAGCATATACGAGCCTTGCTCCATGCTCCAGCATACACTGGGTAAAACCGCCTGTAGATGCGCCGATATCAGCACAAACTTTATCAGTGACATCAATATCGAATGCGCCGAAAGCGGCCGCCAGCTTTAGAAGCCCTCTGCCAACGTAGTTAAAGTCACTATCATCAATTTCGATTTTATTTGCATCACTGACTTCAGCCGATGGCTTTGTGCAGACCTTGCCATCAATTTTGATGCAGCCTGCTTTTATCATGGTCTTGGCACGTTCACGGCTCCTGACCAATGATCTTTCGGAAAGGTACGCATCAAGTCTCATTGCTTGACTCTCCTGCCATGGTCATGGCTATCTTTTCGGCGGACAGACCAAGTTCATCAAGTAATGCATCGGGTTCGCCGTGGGATACAAATCCGCTGATATTATGGGTCTCAACATTACCGCATATCGCAGCATACTTTTCACCCAGCGAGCCATCCTTATAGCTTTCCTCAAAGAAGCATACACGATCATACGAACGGATAATATCTATGATCTTATCCGACAAGGGAAATACCTTTACAATTTTCAGGGTATCGCAAGCTTTGCCATTTTTTTTCAAAATTGCATTTGCTTCCAGAACATTATCATAAAGCCTGCCATAAGTTACCATAAGTTCACGACTCCCCTTTTTCTCATGAACAAAAGAAGTGCTTACGCCGTCTATGCCATATGTGGACATATCCCGACCACGGGGATATCTTACAACTGCGATGCCTTTTACATCGTTTACCGCCTTATGCAGACACAGCTTCAATTCCTCATAATTTGAGGGTGAGTATATAACGATGCCGGGCACCGCTGTCAAAAACGACATATCGAATATGCCCTGATGAGTCTCGCCGTCACTTCCGACTATGCCTGCACGGTCAACACAGATGACAGCATGAGTCCCTGCGATAGCAAGGTCATGTATTAACTGGTCATAGCTTCGCTGTAAAAATGTGGAATAGACAGCAAAGACCGGTATCATACCTGCCGATGCCAGACCTCCGCAGAAAGTAACTGCGTGTTCCTCGGCTATACCCACATCGAAAAATCTTTCGGGGAATGCTTTTGCAAAATACTGTAGACCTGTTCCGTACTTCATAGCGGCAGTAACTGCGCAAATACGCTTGTTCACTCTGCCCATCCTGCAAAGCTCCTTACCCATTACAGAAGAAAAACTGTCGGGGCTTACAACATCGGGATTGCCTGTGGAAATCTCGAATTTGCCCACGCCATGATACTCCCCGGGATTAGCTTCCGCAGGACCGTAGCCCTTGCCCTTTACTGTATTGACATGGACAAATACAGGCTTGTTCAGTGCCTTTGCAGCTTTCAGACCTTCTTCAAGCTCCTCAACATTATGACCGTCGAGAGGTCCTATGTATTCAAAACCGAGCTCCTCAAACATCGTGCTGTGGAGCACCATGTTCTTAAAAGCATTTTTTGAGGATCTGACAACCTTCTTGACGGGTTTGCCGACAACGGGTGTCACATCGAGCATACGTTCCACTGCGGACTTGGTTTTCAAGTAAGAATTCTTGGTACGCATTTTTGAAAGGTACTTCGCCATACTGCCCACATTTCGTGAGATGGACATTTCGTTGTAATTTAAGATAACGATAGTATTTGTTTCACTTTTGCCTGCGTTATTAAGACCCTCAAAACTCAATCCGCCCGAGAATGCACCATCACCCAGTACAGCGATCGCATGGTGGTCATCACCACGCAGTTTCATGCCGTATGCAAGTCCCAGTGCCGCTGAAATTGAATTTGAGCTGTGTCCGCTGATGAATGCATCATGTTCCGATTCATCGGGACGGCAAAAGCCCGAGATACCGCCCTCCTGCCTGAGAGTTTGAAAGCGGTCAACTCTGCCTGTAAGTATCTTATGAGTGTAAGCCTGATGACCAACGTCCCAGACGATCTTATCCTTTGGTGACTCGAATACTCTGTGAAGAGCCACTGTAAGTTCCACTGTACCGAGGTTTGAGGCAAGATGTCCGCCATTTTTCGATACAGTTTTTATCAGCAGTGTACGTATCTGACGGCACAGATCGTCACACTGTTCATAACTAAGGCTTTTGAGATCCTCGGGCAGCTTCATGCTGTAGAGATCAGCCTTTTTATCAGCCATTTAATTAAACTCCCTTCGCATTATCATGAACGTCTTTCAAGAAGATCACGGGTCAGTTCGGTCATATAATCGTTATTATCAAAAGCTTTGAGCGATGCAAGCGCTTGTACGGTAAGCTGTGAAGCGATCTGTTTTGATCTTTCAAGTCCAAGCAAAGATACATAAGTATTCTTATGCTGCTCGCTGTCACTGCCTATCGGCTTGCCGAGCTCTTCAAAAGTACCTGTAACATCGAGTATATCATCAACTATCTGGAAAGCTCTGCCCATTGCCTGTGCATATTCTGCAGCAGCAGGCACAAGCTCCATCTTACCTGCAAGGATAACGCCCATAACGCAGGCAGCTTCGATAAGAGCGCCTGTTTTATAGCTTTGCAGAACATTCAGCGTATCAATATCTATCTCTTTATCCTCAGTTTCAAGGTCGATGACCTGACCGCCTATCATGCCCGAAGTTCCTATAGCTTTTGAAAGCACGGAAATGAGCATGACAGCTTTTTCGGGAGGTATCGTGCCTTCCACTGCACAGTCGGAAATGACTTCAAAAGCAAGAGTATTCAGCGCATCACCCGCAAGCAGAGCGATATCCTCACTGAATGCTTTATGACAAGAAGGCTTTCCTCTGCGGAAATCATCATCATCCATACACGGCAGGTCGTCGTGTATAAGTGAATAGGTATGGATAAGCTCAACGGAGCAAGCAAGTTTAAGCATATCATCGAGCTCCTTACCGCCGCACATTCTGTAGAATTCCAGCATGAGCATGGGTCTGAGCCTTTTTCCGCCTGCTGTCAGCGAATACTCCATAGCTTCGAGCACGATACCCTGAAGTTCGGGCTTTTCCTCGGTAAACTTCAACAGCTGCTCATCAATTTTCTTAACATAAAGCTCCATGAGCTGCTTATTTGAGTCATTCATCTGTACTCTCTCCATTCATGTCCATATTTTTGACTGTAAGCTTGGCTTCCTCAAGTTCCCTGCGGCACTCAGAGGTAAGGTCGATGCCTTTTTTATATAGCTCCATAGCTTTATCTAAGGGAAGCTTTTCGTTTTCAAGCTGTTTTACTATATCTTCAAGACCTGCAAGTCTGTCTTCAAAAGTCATAATGATCTTTCCTTTATAATTTCTTTTTTGATACTATCGTAGCCTCAGCACTTCCGTCTGAAAACCTGACCGTAACTTTATCATCCGCAGTTAACTCATCAACAGATGTAACTGCCGCACCTTCACGCATTACAAGGGTATAGCCACGGTCGAGAACGTTGAACGGACTGAGCATATTAAGCTGTGTATAAACCATCGAAAGCTGTCTTTCTCTATCGGAAAGCTTGTCTGAGATAAGCCCCGGGAGCTTGTCTGATGTATTATAAAGCCGCAGCTCCAGAAATTTCAGACGATTTTCCATTAGCATTTTAAGTTTCTCGGCATTGTTTTCAATGGAACGTTCCGCATTATCCAGTCGGTGTACAGGTGAGGCAAGTTTAAGCGATGAATCCAGCCTTTCAAGAGCAGTCAGCTTTCGTTCAACTACTCTTTCCATAAGCCGCTTGAGCCTGAGACGCTCATCATCCAGTTTTGCCAGAATTACCGACATATCAGGAGTTGCCAGTTCTGCCGCTGCAGTGGGAGTGGCTGCCCTGAAATCGGCAGCGTAGTCTGTTAGCGTTGTATCCACCTCATGTCCCACAGCCGAGATAACGGGCGTCAGACAATCTGCCACTGCAAGGGTGACTTCCTCGGTATTGAAAGGCGCAAGATCCTCCGCCGAACCGCCGCCACGGGCTACTATTATGGTATCGGCACCGCACTTGTCAGCCAGTACTATAGCACGGCAAAGCGATGATGCTGCAGTATCACCCTGAACGGACGATGCATAAAATTCAATGGAACAAAGGGGAAATCTGCGCTCCACCGTGGTCATTATATCATGCCGCACAGCCCCCGTATCAGAGGTGACAACGGCTATCTTTTCGGGCATTTTGGGGATAGGACGTTTTCGCTCGGCAGCAAAGATGCCTTTCTCCAAAAGCCGTTCCTTGATTTCCTCGGTCTGTGCATAAACAGCACCGTCTTCCCCCAAAGGCATCATGGAAGATGCTACTATCTCACAGCAGCTGTCTCGCTCATAGACCTTGATGTTACCTGTGATGAGTACGCTCATGCCGTCTTTGGGTGTAAATCTTACCCTTTTCAGATTGCCTGCGAACATAACACATTTTATCGCACACTTCGGGTCTTTCAACGAAAAATACGCATGACCCGAAGGACTGTGTACTTTATAGTTCGACAGTTCACCTTTAACAGCTGCACCTTTGAAGGTCAGCTCTTTATCTATGGTATCCGCCAGCCGCTTGTTAAGCTGACTGACTGTCATGATATTCATTATATTTTTCCTTTCATTGCAGCGTATACAGCTATGCCTACAGCATTATCACAGGATAGCTCTGGTGCTGCAAAATAAGCGTCAAATCGAGTTTTAAGCTTATCAGCTATAAGCTTGTCCGCCATGACACCGCCTGCGTAGATAACAGGCATTTCACCGTATTCTTTCAAGCCTGCGGCGGTCATAGCCGAGATAGTCTCGCAAATATATTCAAGGCAGAATTTAGCAGTATCTTCCCTGCTCTCGCCTTTTTCGAGCATTGCACTGTATTTGTTCTCCACGCCCGAAAGCGAGCAATCAAGCCCTTTTATCGATGGTCTTATCCTGAACTCACGAGTGCTTTTCAGTGCAAGCTTTTCAAGTTCACGTCCGCAGGGAAAAGAAAGTCCCATACGTACACCTGTCCTGTCGATACACTGACCGGCTTTCAGGTCGGTCGATGAGCCTATCTCTTTCAAAGAAACGACCTTTTCCTCATCACGTCTGCACAGCAGCATATCCGTCGTGCCGCCGCTGACATGAAAAGCAAGAAAAGGTTCGTCATTATCAAGAAAGCTTAGTTTTCCGCAGGAATACAATGCAGCCAGCACATGACCCTTCTGGTGGGAAGTACGGAATACAGGCTTTGAATATACAGATGCCACCGACCTGCAAACATTTTCTCCCACAAGAAAGCATGGCATATACGAGCCTTTGACCTCTCGTGGTGCATAGGAATAAGCACAGGCAGATATATCTGTCGGGGATGAAAACAATTCTTCCATAAGTCCGGGAAGCTGTTTTGTATGATGGAACACAGCATCGGACTGCCTGATGCCACGTTCGCCTTCTTTAACAGGCAAAAGCTGTTTGCAGGATCTGATACTGCCATCGGATGTATCATACAAAGCGCATGAAGTCGTATAGTTGCTGGTATCTATCCCGAGGTACACACCCATCAGTTTTCTTCCTTCTTGTTATCCTTGGAGAATGATCCGAGAACACCGTTAACAAAAGAGATATCAGGATCAAGGGCATACTTCTCCGTAAGATATACAGCCTCACTGATAGCTACGTTCATTGGCACTTTCTCATCATACAGAGCCTCGTATATCGCAAGTCTGAGTACAGCCAGATCAACCTTAGGTATCCTGTTGACTGCACGCTTATCGGAATATTTGGCAATTATCCCGTCAAGCTCCTCCTGCTTATCGAACACCCCGCGCACAAGACCTTTCACCTCGTCGTTCATTGGTATGAACTCATCAAGAGCCTCTGCGCTCTCAAATATATTCTCCAGATCTTCATCCAGAAACAGCTTTTCAAAAGACAGTAAAAATGCCGCCTGCCTGATCTCACGTCTCGCTGCCACAAAAACACTCCTAACAATTATTATTTCAAAACAGCATAAAGCCGACTGTCAGTACATCTGACAGTCAGCTATGGTCAATTTTCATTAAAATGAACTCCGCACACAGTCACGTTGACCTTTGCTACAGTAAGTCCCAGCATGGTCTGGACGGAACTTTTTACTTTCTCCTGTATCTCTTCGGCTGCAGCAACTGCCTTAGTGCCGCTTTCAAGTATAACACCGATCGATACAGAAAGCACATCATCCACAAGACCGATCCTGATATTACCCACGCTCTCCTGTCTCAGCCAGATCTGGCGAGGAGTTTTCATAACGGGGGCTACGCCGAACACACCATCTATCTCCGAGATAGAATTGGTAATGATCTGTGCGATCACTCCCTGATTTATATGAAGACTTTTTTCGATCTTATTGGTATTATCTGACATATTATTACCTCCCGTCAAAATCCTCAGGACATAATTATCCCGTTCTCTGTATACTTGCTAATATTATAACATATTTTTCTAATACTTACAAGTAGTTTTTCAGGATTTTTTGAGAAGTTAACAATTTTTTTAGTCTACATCGAATATCCTTATGTTTTCAGCAGGAACACTGACCTCCCCCAGCAGTATATCTTTGATCTGAGCAGCTTCACTCGCTACCAGACCCTCCGGACCCGATCTTACGACTATATTGGCATTATCGCCGTCAAGGTAGCAAACGCAGTCCGTAAAGCCTGCCGCCTTGATAAGCGATTCTATCTTGCTTTCAGACTCCATACGCCCGGTCATTGCAGCAGCTTCCTCGGCAGCCACTGATTTTTCCTCATCGGTCGCATCTCCGCCGCCCATGATAGTCTTTAGGGTCTCTTTAGCCTCATCTCTGGCGTTCATTCGGTCGATACGTGCCTGTGAAAAATAGTCCGAACCCTTATCGGCGTTGACAAGTTCGGCTTCCCCGTAGTTTGCACTGTGTTTTTCGATCTTATCGGTAGCGGATATCTCGCCCGACGAGCCAACTGCATAATTAGCATACACCGCAATGCCCAGCATAAGCGTCATTCCTGCAAGGACTATCTGTTTTTTGCCGATGATAAGACTTGGTTTTTTCATGATATGTACCTCTTTTCTAATAGACTTTTCGTTTATTCTCAACACACACCCTGCCTGATGAGATATTCAGGGCGGTCGAAACGGCTCTGAGCACACGTTCATTTACGCTTATGTCCCCTCCTCCGTCACACACGACCATAACACCGCTTATACGTGGTCTGATGACTTTTTTTATTAGTGCCTGCTTGTCTCCGTTCTGCTCGACTATCACGATGTCGGTATCAGCTTTGTCGCTCTGTCTGTCGGGAGATGTATCTGTATAACGGCTTATATTTTCGGCGTAGACATATTCTGTTGTGCCTTCAACAGTAAGCATGACCTCACAGTTGCCTACACCATCTATTTGTTCTAGCAGCTCTTTTAGCTGGGCTTCGGTAGACTTTCTGAATGATTCCGTTTCATCTGTTTCAGCAATGCTTTCATCGGATGATGGTGTAATGTTATTTTCCTTGTCAGGCAATAGTTCGGATAAAAGTATCATCAGCATACCTGCCGCACCGAGTATTACAGCTATCCTGACTTTATCCTGCCGATGTTTCAGGCTGTCCAGAAATGTTTTGATCTGTTCTTTCATCTTCCACCGCCATTATTTGTATGTCCGCTTCGGGTAGCTGTTGGTTCATCAACGAATAGGCTGAGTTCTCTTGTGACAAGTCATATAACTTTACAACTATGTTTTCGACTGTAACTTCATCATTTTCACTCAATGTCATATACGTATCTACCGAAGCTGCTTTGATATCATTATTATTCAACAGTTCAAGCAAATATGCATCATACTCATTTTCAGCTGATTCTAAATAGAGCTGTTCCAGTTCATTTTCGGCGTTTTCAGTGTAAAATAAAATATCCTGCTCATCAAGATCAGTTTCAAGAGATAAAGTAAATCCATCAGATAACCATGGCGAAAGCACAGCCAGCAGCGATATCAGCCCAAGCATGGACATGAACTGTTTTTTCATACTGTCATCAGGTGCTATAAGGTCTGTTATGGTGCTGATGATTCCCATAGAACAAGCTATAAAGATAGAAAGCTTGACAGTTTGCATCACTGACCTCCTGAAGTTGAAACAGATAAAACAGCAGCTGTTGCTATAAGAAATGCAGCTGATATGGATATTAGGATACTGACAGCGATGGAAAGTACGGAATTTATACTTTTCAGAAATTCAGCTGTCTGACGTAGACCTAGCAGTTCGTTGACTATCCTGCCTGCCCATAGTGCCAGTTTCATCGAAAAAATAGATATAAAAGGTCTTGCTGCTATAAGGAATACCGCAAGCATTCCGAAACCTCCCACTGCCGAGCGTATAAGCCCCATTCCGCCCTTGACTGCCATAAATGCATCCGAAACAGAAGCTCCGATAACAGGAATGAAACTTGATGCGGCAAAGCGAAGAGTACGTGATGTCAAGCTATCCGCAGCACTGCCTGTTACTCCCTGTACGGTAAGTAGACCCACAAAGACCAGCATGGTTGATGCGAGCATCCATGTAGTAAGTTTACGTACAGATTCTGCAAAACCCGAGATCTTCAACTTAGGTTCGATGGCTGAAACTATCGTCATAGCGGTGAGAGAAGACAGCATAGGTATCAATAACTGAGAAGAGATAAACTCTGTTACCTCACAGACAAGAACCGTTGAAGCACTGTAAACTCCTGCTGTGACAGGTGCGCCGCCTGCCGCTGTAACAGCTGTAAATATAGGTATGTAAGAAAGCATAAACGTATTTATACAGGATATCGAATCCTGCAAAGCCGTAAAGCTTGACGACATTGAATCAGCCATAATGGTGATAACGCAAATGATACATATGGTCGAAAACACCTTTGAAGTTCCCGTCATATCAGATGAAAGCTGAAGCATTGCCGAGTAGATGAGAGAGACTGCAAGTATCCTGCCAAGCATAACGGCAGGAGCACGTATGGAGGCTTTAAAACGTTCCGAAAGTCTTGAAAATACAGAGCGAATATCCAACGATGTTATCGCTGTCGAGTCAGATGGCTTGACACCCATATCATCAAGTTCATCTATGGTATCCGAGTCGAGATCATCGGTGAGACGGCTGTCTATACGGCCTTTGATGATTTCCAGCTCGTCCTCGGCACTATCAGCCGAAACAGTGGGACATATAATAAAAGCCAGCATAAAAACCAGCATCAGTACAGTGATCTTTTTCATTTTCTACCTCACAAAAGAAGCATTTTTACTATTTCGATAAGATCCTCTATCATCGGCAGAGATATTACTACAAGGGCTATCCTGCCTGCAAGAAGTGTCTGGGAAGCGATCGCACTCTCGCCGCAGTCACGGCAGACCGAGACCGCAAAATTTGTGACATAGCATATCCCCAGACCTTTTATAAGTATCATTACATAACTGTGGTCGAGACTGCTTTCATCAAACAGCGAGCGTATCTGCGAAATTATACCACCGAGCTCGTCCGAAACTTTCAATAGTATCATTGCACAGGCGGCAGCAGATATAAGCAGCCTGAATTCTCCCGAGGAACGGCAGGCTACAGTGCATACACTTGCTGCTGCCACTGCAAAAACACATATAAGTATCACTTCCATCAGCTAAGTCCGAACAGTTCTTTGATACGTGAAAACAACTGGGCTATCTGGTCTATGACCATCATCAGAACTACCACAAGTCCTGCAAGCGTTATCATCATTGCCTGTTCATCACGTTCAGCCCGTTTTAGTAACTGGTTGAGGACCGCCACGATTATTCCAACCGCAGCGATCTTGAATATAAGATCTATGTCCATATTTCCACCTATATAAGAATGATCGCAGCAATTAGTCCTGCGGAAAGTCCCATAACACGTCGGAGCTTGCATTGATTTGAGCATTTAGCCAAAGCCTCCGAATGTTTGTCCGATATCTCTGCCAATAACAGCGCATTTTGCGCAAGCTGACCCTGAAGATCGGTATGACCGAAGTTTTTGAGATAGTCTGCCAGTTCAGCTGCACCTGCAAGTTCACTATGCCGAAGATAATCAACAGGGTCATCGGAACAAAATGCCTGTGAATAGGAATTATCAAGTGACGCAAGCCGTTCGTATATCTCATTTGTCCCCAGAAGTTCACCCGAGAGATACACCTCCGTTTTTTGTAAAAGCAGTTCCAGTTCTGCTAACTGGCGTTCCTTTGCTGTTAGCGAAGATGCAGCCGCTTCTCCTGCGCAGGCGCCGGATAATACTAGCATAAGCGCACCTATCATACCGAGCATGGCTGCATCGTAAGGGAATATATCCCCACAAGTTTACGTTCACAAAGGGCTGCCGCATAATCAAAAACACTACGATCAATAAGGAACCGCAGATATTTTTTAGTGTTTAGTTCTTCAAAACTTGTACAGTGACAGGAAATAACAACTTTCACGCCTGATGCGACCGTATATTCAAGGGCATCTGCATCTTCACAGGTCCCTGTTTCATCACAAATAAGTATTTGCGGAGACATGACCCTGACGGCGGTGATTATAGCTTCATGTCGTGGATAACCGCTAAATACATCGGTATATCTCCCCACATCACAGCCTGCTATTGCGCAGGAAGATGCAGCCAGCTCTCCCCTTTCATCTATAAGCGAAACTTTGTATCTGTTTCCGCACAGTCTGGCAAGATCACGCAGATATGTGGTCTTGCCGGAAGAAGGCGCTCCAAATAGAATCAGTGATGATGGTCTGCGGCTAAAGCATTCATCAAAGAGTTTCCTGCTGCAGCCGATGACTTCATGGGGAATACGTATGTTGACCGAGCTTATATCCCGTATCGTGCTTATGGAGTCAGCGCTGTAAAATGTTCCGCAGAAGCCCACACGACATCCGTTATCGTATGTGATGCAGCCCGAGCGATACTTTGCCATATTATTATGTATAGAATTTCTGAACGCTTTTGATACGACATTTTCAAGCTCTGCCTTCGTCACAGGTGATCCAATAACGGGATGAAGTTCATTTCCGACCACTAGCACGGCAGCGGCATTTGTACGCAGTCTTATCTCGGTCATATTGCATAGCAGCTGATGTGAAAGCGCTAAGATCTCCTGCGAAAGCTTTTCGGGTAAAAGTGAAAGCGCTGAAACCAAACCTTTTGAAAGCTCCATATAAGTCCTCCTTTGCTTGTCCTTGGTATATGATATGCAGACATATGCCCTGATATGATATAATAAAAATGGGAATTTGGAAATGGTATCAGTTTAATTTTACACTATTTTTCAGTAATAAACAGCAAAATGATTTTTTGTTTGAATATTCCCGATAATTCGTAAAATCACACGTTGATACGACATTATATATAGAGAGAAAATATTGACGAACAGCTGTAAATGATGTATAATATATACAGTTGAATAGTGCGTTCATTTTTTATCAGGAAAGGAGGTATGGATTTGGATAGGCTTGAAGCGCTGAAATGCATCTATGAGAGATCGGATGATAAGATCATCGTTTGTGATAAAAAACTGTTTATCATCTGGAAAAACAAGACCGAGCTTCCCGAACGGCTGAATATAGAGAATATGAAAGTCGCAAGAAACACTTGTATCACGCTGCCTATCGCTGAAGTAACGGTCTGCCGATATGATGTGGACGGTCTTCGTCTTACTATGAGGATCACACCGATATTCAATGAGGGTTTTACTGAATACTATCTAATACAGTGCTTTGATGAGCTTGAAATGGACAGAATGGCAATGCAGTCAATGCTAAAAGACAGGATACGAAACGATCTGGAATGTGTTCGTTTTGAAACAGGCTCTATGCTGAATATGCTCAATCACAAGCAGGAAGAACAAAGCGGATTATCCTATGAAGAATATCTGGCTCTCGACAAACGCTTGAGAGGCAGGCTGATAAATATACTGTCATCGACCTCTAATTATGAGGAAGTCAGTATTTATCTCGGCGAAAACATTAAAAGCGAGTATCTTTTCATGTCTGCCGTGCTTGATGATCTGGCTGACAGGATAAAGATAAGGGCTGAACGACAAGGATATGATTTCAGCTGTGAAGTAAGATCAATGGTACATATCCTCATGAACCGTTCGAGATTTGAAGCGGCGGTATCAAATCTCGTGGTAAATGCATTTATGTACAACCACAAGCCAAAGAAAAAGTGCGTCATAGAATTATCTGCAAACAGTGAGAATGTTGTGCTGACCGTTACGGATAACGGTGACGGCATAAGCGAGGATAAACTTGAGCTTTTGCAGAAACCATTTGATTATTACAGTGATGAGGATCTGAATGAATCACTGGGGTTGACCGTAGCGAGGCTATACTGTATGCATTTTGGCGGCACGCTGGAGATCGAGAGCGAACTAGGAATATACACAAAAGTCAAGATGATATTCAGATCTCCCGACAAAGGCATTGGCAGAGATTTCAGGCAATACCTGCCGCCTATCAACTCATCGCTTGACAGCACAGGGTGTATCCTCGGAAAATGTTTTGGTTATTTCGAGGATAATGATAATGAAATTTGATAGATAAAGGAAAGGACGAATGAAATGAAAACAAAAATAACAGCAATGATATGTGCAGCTCTGATGTGTGCAGGCATACTTGGATCCTGCGGCGATGGAAATACGCAGGATACTTCCGTTAAAGAGAGTGAAAAAGCATCGACATCAGCGGATATTTCCGAAAACAGTGAGAGCGATACTCCCGACTCCCCTGTCGATGATGAAAGCAAGAGCGATGACCTTGATCTGACTGGAGAAGAGTCGGGTATAACACCTGCCATGTGGAAGATCACAGGAAAGAATGGAGCAGAGGTCACATTCATGGGTTCAATGCACGCACTTTCCGAAGAAGACTACCCACTGCCCGATGAGATAACATCTGCGCTGGATAATTCGGATATACTGGCTGTAGAGGCCGATATTAGTCAGACGGCTACTATAAACTATCAGTCGGCGCTGCTGGCGAATATGTATTACGACGATCCCGATGACTCGCTGGATAAGCATATTTCCGCAGAAGCTTATGAAGCACTGGAGGAATATCTTGCGACCTATGATCTGCCCATAGATACTGTCAAGCTTTTCAAGCCCTGGGCTGCGAATAATACTGCGGAAACCCTTGCACTGCAATACTGTGATCTGCAGGCTGATCTTGGTATCGACTCATATCTTATAGATAAAGCTAAATCTAAAGGCAAGGAAGTTTATGAGGTCGAGGGTATCGACTTCCAGATGGATATACTTATTAACAACACTGATGAGACCTTTGATGCACTGTTAAAACAGTACAAAGGCAAAACGAAGGATATAATGATCGATCAGCTTTACAAGACACATGATGCATGGCGTTCGGGCGATATAGATACGATAGACGAGATGAACTCGGAAACAGCTGAGGTAGGCGATGAAGAGGGAAAGCTGCTGGAGGAATACACAACGGCTTTTCTTGATGACAGAAACATCGGCATGGAAAAGTGTGCCAAGGACTTTATCGACGGTGACAAGAATGTTTTCTTCGTTGTAGGTGCTGCGCACTTTGCAGGTGAGAAAGGCATAATCTCACTGCTTGAAAAAGACGGCTACAAGGTCGAGAGAATAGCTTTCGAGTAAATCAAAAAGCTGCTTCGCATTAAAACGAAGCAGCTTTTCTTATTCATTATAAGTAAGTTTTTTCTCAAACTCATCCATCGGCATAGGTCTGGCAAAGCGGAAACCCTGTGCAAAGTCACAGCCGTTTTTCTTCAAAATATCTACCTGTTCATCAGTCTCTACACCTTCGGCGATACATTCAAGTCCCATTTCTTTAGCCATGGCAACAACATATTTGAACATAACGCTGCGCTCATCTTCACTGTTGACGGGTAGTATGCTTTTATCTATCTTCAGGACCTTCCAGGGAAGTTCCTTGATAAGATTAAGCGATGAGTAGCCTATACCGAAATCATCCACCGATGTACAAACACCCGTATCACGCAGACCGCCGACAACACGTTTAAGGTCACGGAATTCAACATCCGTGGTAGTCTCGGTAAGCTCCACCTCAATGTATTCATGGGGCACGTTATTTCTGTCAATGATCTCCATCAGGTGTTCAAGCAGATCAATGTCCATCATATGCTTACGTGAAAGATTAAATGAGATCCTAACGACCTTCCTGCCTTCATTAAGCCAACGCCTGATATCTTTACAAAGATGGTCAAGCATATAAAAATCAAGCTTGCATATAGCCATATCCTGTTCAAGCACAGGAATGAAATCCGACGGCGGAACTATACAGCCTTTATGTAACCAGCGGCAAAGAGCCTCCGCACCGACCATTTCACCTGTAAATACATTGAATTTAGGTTGATAATATACCAGAAATTCTTCTTGCTCGATGGCAGTTGTGAATTGTTGCTGAACATATACGACCTTATCTCTGCCCTCAATGATCTCCTTATTATAAAAGACCACATCGCCTTGTTCGCCACGTTTGGCAACATTTGCAGTGGGCATGACCTTGTCCATGATATCCGAAAGATCATTATATACAAAATCCTTATCTATGACAAGCACGCCTGCCGATGCACTGACATTGACACGCTCGCCAAGCTCACGATCATAGATAACAGCAGTTCCACTGAAATAAGAAAGCACCTCATCCATAAGATCGGAGTGATATGCTGTGATAAAATTATCTCCGCCCACACGGCATACTACACCCGTGTCACCCACGATCTGAGAAAGACCGTTTGAGAACTCTTTTATGACCACATCACCGATCTTTCTGCCGAACTGATTATTTACAGCCTGAAAATGTTTCAGATTAAAAAATGCAACAGCCATATTTTCGAGCTTTCCGCTCATAACAGCCTTATCTATGAAAATAGCAAAAAAGCTGAGATTTCTGTAACCGTAAGGATCACACATTGCAAACCTGTCAGCCAACTGTCTTAATCGCTCTCTGCTGTTGAAAACAAAAACGATGTCACTGACAAGCTTTATGCTGCTTCGGTAAAAATCGCTCCAAGGCTCAGCATCTGCCCTGTGATAAAACTTATAAATGATAACTGATGCGTTATCCAACACATATCTTCTTATAAAAACCTCATCATCACATTCACCGTCACGGCAAATGAAATGCTTATCACCTTTATCAAGAGTTTCCGCACGCATCGTCTGATAGATACTAACTTCTACCAGACCTATATTCAGCATATGACAGACATCATTCATGGACTTCTCTATCATCTTTGCATCAAGAGATTTATCCATACTATACATTTTACGGATAAGTTCCAATATATTATTAACGACATCTGTATACATTAAACTTCACCCCCCGCTCAGGACAGCATACAGTCAAATCGACCAGCTTTTGCGAGTTCCCCACAACTGCAAATGAATTCCTGAATAAATACAGTCTAACAATTTATTATATTATAACATATATCAGTTAAATAATCAAGTGTTTTTCTAAAACTTTACCAAATAGTTTTCTGCTGGATTGTTATGCCAAAAATTGTAATGACAAAATATGGGGTTTACATTGTTTTCTAATAAATAAGTCGTACCTTGACAATTGATGGAACTTGTCAGAGAAATACCCGAAAAAGCGGAATATATAGTAAAATATTAAAGTCATCCTAATATTGCATTGTTGCAGTATTAAGATGACTTTTATTAAAAAAACGTATTTAGTATTACCGACCTGCTTATCATTTTGTCCAGATATCACTGCCGCATTTTTCTGTGATGGCAGCTTTTAACTTTGGACTTAATTTCTCGCCATCACATAATACAAGACTTTTATTATTCGCAGTCTTTGCAATAACTTCATAAGTGTAGTATATTTTTCTTGACGTTTTTGATCTGGTATGCGATGTTTTCTTTACATAAACCTTTTGGATATCGGTATATTCCACAGCAGTCAGACCGCTGTTCGTACCTATAATTAATTTTGGCGTGATATACACTTCATTATCTGCTATCCATTCCGACACAGGAAGATTTGCCTGATCATCTATCTCTTGCTGCGAATATCCGGTGCTTCCACAGGCAGGTCTCAGATTTTTTATAGCATTTCGTGACCTCGATAACAATTCCCAGATAATCGCATAAACCAGCACGATATATCCGAACACCTTACCGACACTATGATCTTTATCCAGCTTATCTTTGAAATCTATACTTACGCAAGACAGATAAAATTCCGAATATTTCACGCTGTCCTTACCGGAATAGCCGTTATCGATAAAATACTGTAAGGCAGCTGCTTGTAATCCTGAATCACTTTTATTTTCCTGTATAACACCTTTTACTTTGACACAGCCGTTCTTATTCAGTTCCTTGATCTCATCATCTATATATTTCATCAGGATCACATCATCGGCCGTTTTGACTGCATAATAACCTTCATATATCTCAACAGGGTCCTCGGTTATCTCGTATGTGTAGATAGTTTTATCGCCCGGTTTTATATTGTTGAGATCGATCTTTCTTTCGACGTATATATCTAAATATGTCCTGAATATGCTCAAAGTTATCAGAAACAACCCCAAAAGTATCATACCGATAGTTATGCGGAAAGCTATCACATATTCTCGTAGCTTTTTTTGTATATGCTCATTTGTATAATATTTCAACTTTGTCACCTCAGAAATATATTATTGCTTTTCTATGTTCTTGGTATCTCAAAAATTTCGACAATGCAGATGATTAAAAATATTATACCATGCTGAGATCAAATCGTCAAATTTATTCTTCAAATATAGATTTGTCTGTAAATTCTATAAATTTGAATATATTAACCTTGATTTTTCGTTAATGATGTGGTATAATGGTAAAGTATTAGTTAATTCAGAGTAATATGTTGCAAAAGCAACATACAAGCTGTTTAAAGTATGCTAAAATGGTATAAATTCATGAAAGGAGCAGCTTACAAAATGCTGGAATTAAAAAACATTTCATTCAGCGCTGAAGAAGGCGGAAAGACTTCAGAGATCATCCGTGGGATAGATCTTGATATCCCCGATAATAAATTTATAGTGATAACAGGTCCTAACGGCGGAGGTAAATCGACACTTGCCAAGGTAATCGCCGGTATTGTGGAACCTACGGGAGGGCAGCTGATATTCAATGGTACAGATATAACAAATATGAGCATAACAGACAGGGCAAAGGCAGGAATAGGCTTTGCTTTCCAGCAGCCTGTACGTTTCAAGGGGCTGACTGTGCTTGATCTTTTGCGTATTGCAGCAGGCAAAAATCTTTCGGTATCTGATGCGTGCGTTTATCTTTCAGAGGTAGGTCTTTGTGCAAAAGACTATATCAAGCGTGAGGTCAATGCATCACTTTCGGGCGGAGAACTCAAGAGAATTGAGATAGCTACCATAATGGCAAGAGATGTGTCCCTTGCGGTCTTTGATGAACCCGAGGCAGGTATCGACCTGTGGAGTTTCAATAACCTTATCAGGATATTCGAGAATATGCGCAAAGCAGATGATAAGAGGACAGTAGTAGTTATTTCTCATCAGGAGAGACTGCTGAAGATCGCTGATGAGATCATCGTTCTTTCAGACGGTCAGGTAGTAAACAGAGGTCCTGCGGATGAGATAATGCCGCTGATAATGGGCAGCAAATATGCACAGAGCATTTGTCCCAAAATGGAATAAGGAGGCTTTTGATAATGAAGATAGATGAAGTACAGAAGCGCCTGTTTCAGGAGGTCGCTGACCTGCATGAGATCCCCGAGGGCGCATATAATCTCCGTGCAAACGGTGAATCCGTAGGAAGAAATACAACAGCCAATATAGATATACAGAGCAAGACAGATGTCAGCGGAATAGATATTCGCATAAAGGCAGGAACCAAGAACGAAAGCATACACATTCCTGTTGTACTGAGCGAGAGCGGACTAAAAGAGACTGTATACAATGATTTTTATGTTGGAGAAGACTGCGATGTGCTGATAGTTGCAGGCTGCGGCATAGACAATTGCGGCAATCAGGATTCACAGCATGACGGCATACACCGTTTCTTCGTCGGCAAAAATTCCAGAGTAAGATATGTGGAGAAGCACTACGGTTCGGGCGATGGCAAGGGCAAGAGACTTCTTAATCCCGTTACCGAGGTATATATGGATGAAAACAGCGTTGTTGACATGGAAATGGTTCAGATAAAAGGCGTTGACTCCACTGAAAGAACGACAGTTGCCGAGCTTAAAGAGGGCGCTAAACTTAATGTAAGAGAAAGACTTATGACCCACGGTGACCAGAAAGCTTACAGCATATACCGAGTTTCTCTTAACGGTGATGGATCGAGTGCAGATGTTGTATCACGTTCAGTCGCAAGAGATACATCTTATCAGAAGCTTGATCTTTGCGTAAACGGTAATGCTGCTTGCAGCGGTCACACCGAATGTGACTCCATCATAATGGATAACGGCAAGATACTGGCTGTACCCTCGCTGGAAGCAAACAGCGTAGATGCAGCACTGGTACACGAGGCTGCTATTGGTAAGATAGCAGGCGAACAGCTTATCAAGCTGATGACTCTTGGTCTTACCGAAGCAGAAGCTGAAGAACAGATAATAAACGGCTTCCTTAAATAATGATATTTGGGCGGATGTTCGATATGTACATCCGCCTTATGTAATATATAATGTTAAAGTTTTTTGCATATTTTGTTAAGTACTTGCAATTCGCTGAATAAAGTGGTATAATCAGAAATGTTGAATACTATAAGGGGAGCTTGTATTCAGGCTGAGAGGATGATAATTGAGTCATCGACCCGTAACCTGATTTGGATAATGCCAACGTAGGGACATATCGTGCGATCATGCGGAGACTGTTTTTACGGGCAGTCTCCGTTTTTTGTTAGGAGGAGTGAACATGGTCAAGGTCAACGGCAATGAAATGGATATCGCAGGTATGACAGTAAGCGAGCTGCTTGAAAAAGAAGGCTACAAGCCCGAAAAAGTAGCGGTAGAACTGGATCTTGAGATCGTGCCTAAAGCGCAGTACAGCAGCTGTATACTGAAAGACGGCAGCAGCGTTGAAGTCGTAAGCTTTGTGGGAGGCGGCTGATATGGGTTTTCCCACAAAAAAAGAAATGTATGACGCACTGGTCGAAAGACACGGCGAAGGTTTGCAGGCAAAATTCAGCAAAGGTACGGTAGCGGTCTGCGGACTTGGCGGACTGGGTTCTAACATTGCTTTGCATCTGGTAAGAGCAGGCGTGGGACACATCCATCTGATGGACTTTGATAAAGTTGACATCTCCAACCTGAACCGTCAGCAGTATTTTCCCGATCAGCTGGGAAGATACAAGGCTGATGCACTCACCGAAACACTGAAACGGGCAGCGCCTTACTGCGACATAACTTCGCAGGTCGTTAAACTTGATGAAGATAATATCGACAAACTGCTTGCCCCATACGATATAATATGTGAAGCTTTTGACAAAGCAGATCAGAAAGCAATGCTTGTAAATGCAGTGCTGGAAAAATTCCCCGAGAAATATCTTTTATCAGGCTCGGGAATGGCAGGACTTGGCAGTTCAAACGAGATCATCACAAGGCGCATCGGCAAAAGGTTTTACCTGTGCGGTGACGGAAAAAGTGATGTTTCGGACGGTCTTGGACTGGTATCTGCAAGGGTAGCGGTCTGTGCGGCACATCAGGCTAACATGATACTGCGCATACTTGCGGACGAATTTGAACCATAACGAAAGGACGATATATATGGAAAACAACGATAAGCTTATCATAGGCGGACGTGAATTCAATTCGAGATTCATACTCGGCTCGGGAAAGTATTCACTGAAGCTTATAGAGGCAGCTGTAAAATATGCAGGTGCCGAACTCATAACACTTGCGGTAAGAAGAGCAAACACCAAAGATCACGAGAATATACTCGATTATATCCCAAAGGGCGTTACTCTCCTGCCGAACACCTCGGGTGCAAGAAATGCCGAGGAAGCTGTCAGGATAGCAAGACTCGCAAGAGAACTCGGCTGCGGAGATTTTGTAAAGATCGAAATAATGAGAGATACGAAATATCTTCTGCCGGATAATGCCGAGACAGTAAAGGCTACCGAGATACTGGCAAAAGAAGGCTTCGTGGTAATGCCTTATATGTACCCTGATCTCAATACAGCAAGAGACCTGGTCAATGCAGGTGCGGCTTCTGTAATGCCGCTGGCATCACCTATTGGTTCAAACAAGGGTCTGGCTACAAGAGATTTCATACAGATACTTATTGATGAGATAGACCTGCCTATAATAGTTGATGCAGGTATCGGCAGACCTTCACAGGCTTGCGAAGCTATGGAGATGGGCGCAGCTGCGGTCATGTCTAATACTGCCCTTGCCACAGCAGGCGATCTGCCTATGATGGCAGATGCTTTCAGGAAAGCTATTGAAGCAGGCAGACAGGCTTATCTTTCGGGCCTTGGACGTGTACTGGTAAGAGGTGCATCACCGTCCGATACACTTACAGGTTTCCTGCATGACTAAGGGGTGATATAAATGGAAAATAATTTTATTTTCGATTCCGAGGGTTTGTCCGAAGCTGCACTGAAACGCAAGCACCAGCTGGAAAGTGACCCATCATGCAGAACAAACCATATGGAATACATGAAAGGTCAGGAAAGGATAAATTCCGATATAATGGAAAAAGTCATGCGTGAAGTCGACAGCTATGATCCTTCCGCTTATACGGGGCTTGATGTTTCAAGGGCATTGCAAAAAACTACCATAGGTGTAGAGGAGATAAAAGCACTGCTCTCCCCTGCGGCTGAACCCTTCCTTGAGCAGATGGCTGAAAGGGCACGCATAGAGACCAGAAAACATTTCGGTAATACAGTATATCTTTTCACTCCCCTGTATATTGCAAATTACTGCGAGAATTACTGCGTATACTGCGGTTTCAACTGCTACAATAATATCAGGCGAATGAAGCTGACGATGGAGCAGATAGAACACGAGATGAAAGTAATTGCTGACAGCGGCATGGAAGAGATACTTATCCTCACAGGTGAGAGCAAGACCATGAGTGATGTCAAGTACATTGGCGAAGCCTGCAAGCTGGCAAGAAAGTATTTCAGAATGGTCGGTGTTGAGATATATCCTGTCAATGTGGAGGATTACAGATATCTGCACGAATGCGGTGTAGATTACGTGACCGTATTCCAGGAGACTTATGATAATGTAAAATACGAACAGCTGCATCTGGCAGGACACAAGCGTGTTTGGCCCTACCGTTTTGAAGCACAGGAACGTGCGCTGATGGGCGGTATGAGAGGTATTGCTTGTTCGGCACTTCTGGGACTTTCGGATTTCAGAAAGGATGCGCTGGCAAGTGCACTGCACGTTTATTTCTTGCAAAGAAAATATCCCCATGCAGAAGTTTCGCTCTCATGTCCCAGACTTCGTCCTATAGTTAACAATGACAAGATAGATCCTATGGACGTGGGCGAAAGACAGCTTTGTCAGGTACTTTGCGCTTACAGGATGTTCCTGCCGTTCTGCGGAATAACTGTTTCTTCCAGAGAAAGCAAGAGTTTCCGTGACGGTATCGTCAAGATAGCCGCAACGAAAATATCCGCAGGTGTTTCCACTGGTATAGGCGACCACGAAAGCAAGTATACAGGCAAAGAAAATGACAACGAGGGCGACGAACAATTTGAGATAAACGACACCAGAAGCTTCAGCCAGATGTATCAGGATATGTCCGAGGGCGGTTTGCAGCCTGTGCTAAACGATTATCTGTATGTATAAGGTAATTTGTATAACAAACAGAACGCTGTGCGGTGAAAGTTTTCTTCATCAGCTGGAGACAGTAGCAGCACAGCAGCCTGATATAGTGATACTCCGTGAAAAGGACATGGACGAGCGTGAATTCACCATACTGGCAGAGAAAGTCAAAAACATATGCAAAAAATATGATGTGGCACTGGCGATAAACAGTTTTATTGAAAGTGCGAAAGCTTTGGGCATACGTCGGCTGCATCTTCCTCTGCACAAGCTGAGAGAGATGAGCGCCGAGGAAAGAGCGTGTTTCGATGTGATCGGTGCTTCCTGCCATTCAGCTGATGAAGCTAAAGAAGCACAGTCGCTCGGCGCAGGATATATCATCGCAGGACATATATTTGAAACCGACTGCAAGAAGGGTCTTGAAGGACGTGGACTTGCTTTTCTGGAAGACGTATGCAAAAGTGTGGATATACCTGTTTATGCCATCGGCGGAATAGGTCCCGATAATGTAAAAGATGTTATCAATACAGGGGCAGACGGAATTTGTATCATGAGTGGATTCATGAAAACAGATGACCCCGAAAAATACATGAAGAAGATAAGAGGTGAACAGAATGAAAGTCAAGAAAGTTGATGTGTTGTTATATGCAATAACCGACAAAGGCGCACTGCACGGCAGAGATATCTGTAAAGCTGTGGAAGATGCAGTAAAAGGCGGAGCGACCATAATTCAGCTGCGTGAAAAGGGGCTTAATGAAAAGACGCTCACTGAGGAAGCTGCAAAACTCACCGAGATATGCCACAGATATAACGTGCCGCTGATAGTCAACGACAATGTTGATGCTGCCATTAACTCCGGCGCTGATGGAGTACACGTAGGAATGGAAGACACTCCGGTTTCAGAGATACGTGCAAGAGTCAGTGACGAATTCATCATCGGCGCAACTGCCAAAACAGTCGAGCAAGCAAAGAAAGCTCAGGCTGAGGGCGCAGACTATCTGGGGGTAGGCGCAGTATTCCCTTCACCGACAAAAAAAGATGCTATACGCATAACCAATGAACAGCTGCGTGAGATAGCAAATTCAGTTGATATCCCCGTGGCTGCCATAGGCGGTATAAGCAAAGACAATATATTGCAGTTACAAGGTTCGGGCGCAGACGGCGCAGCAGTCGTATCAGCCATTTTCGCACAGGACGATATAGCTGAAGCAGCCGCCGAGCTCAAAAAACTTGCAGAGAAAATGACAAGATAAACCTAAAGCGGCAGCTTGGGGGCACCACCTGATGCCGCTATATAAAACCTATGCATCTCAGAAAGGAGTAGTTTTTTTATGAGAACTGCATTGAGCATCGCCGGGAGCGATCCCAGCGGAGGCGCCGGTATACAGGCAGATATAAAGACCATGACGGCAAACGGCGTATATGCCATGACCGCTATCACGGCTCTTACTGCCCAGAATACGACCGGCGTAACAGGTATAATGGAGGTAACTCCGGAATTTTTATCCGAACAGCTGGATCGTATCTTTACCGATATTTTTCCTGATGCTGTGAAGATAGGGATGGTATCATCCTGCGGACTGATAGAAGCTATCAGCCAAAAGCTAAAAGAGTACGACGCAAAACATATCGTGCTCGATCCCGTCATGGTCGCTACCAGCGGTTCAAAACTGATAAGCGATGAGGCAGTGGAAAGTCTGAAAAAATGCCTTATCCCACTGGCTGAGGTCATTACACCGAATATCCCCGAAGCAGAAGTTCTCTCGGGAATGAAGATAGGCTCGCAGGAGGATATGGAAAAGGCTGCACAAATGATATTTGAGCAGAATGGCTGCGCTGTACTTTTAAAGGGCGGACATAGTCTCAACGATGCCAACGACCTGCTGGTATCTTCATCAGGCAGTACATGGTTCAAAGGCAAAAGGATCGATAATCCAAATACCCACGGTACAGGCTGTACCTTATCAAGTGCAATAGCATCAAACCTCGCCAAGGGTTTTGATCTTACCGAGGCAGTTGAACGCTCAAAGGACTATATCTCGGGTGCACTGGGAGCAATGCTCGACCTTGGCAAAGGCAGCGGTCCAATGGCACACGGATTTGATATCAACAGCAGATTTACAGCAATAAAGGAGAATAGGTAATGAAAGAGTATTACACACAGATGGAAGCCGCAAAGAAAGGCATCATCACACCCGAAATGAAGATAGTTGCAGAAAAGGAATACATCACCCCCGAAGAACTGCGTGAACTGGTTGCAAAGGGCGAAGTAGCTATCCCCTGCAATGTTAACCACAAGGCGATCTCTCCCGAGGGCGTAGGCACACGAATGAGGACTAAGATCAATGTAAATCTCGGTATCTCAGGCGATGCCAACAACTACGAGAATGAAATGAAAAAGGTAGAGCTGGCACACAAGTTCGGTGCTGAGGCTATAATGGATCTTTCCAACTATGGCAAGACCAATACATTCCGCAAGCAGCTTGTGGAGAAGTCCCCTGCAATGATCGGTACAGTGCCTATGTACGATGCCATCGGCTATCTGGAGAAGGATCTGCTGGATATAACCGCTGAGGATTTCCTTAAAGTAGTACGTGCCCATGCAGAAGAGGGCGTTGACTTCATGACTATCCATGCAGGTATAAACAGACGTGCAGTTGAAGCATTCATGCGTGAAGGCAGGAAGATGAACATTGTATCCCGCGGCGGTTCACTGCTTTTTGCATGGATGATGATGACTGGCAACGAGAACCCGTTCTACGAGCACTATGACGAGGTGCTGGATATACTGCACGAATTCGATGTAACTATCAGCCTTGGCGATGCACTGCGTCCCGGATGTATAGATGACTCCACCGATGCAGGTCAGATCTCTGAACTTATCGAACTTGGCGCACTGACGCTCAGAGCTTGGGAGAAGAATGTACAGGTCATGGTTGAAGGTCCCGGGCATATGGCAATGGACGAGATAGCTGCTAATATGAAGCTGCAAAAGCGAATCTGCCACAACGCACCTTTCTATGTACTGGGTCCTGTGGTTACCGATATATTCCCCGGTTATGACCATATCACCACTGCTATCGGCGGTGCTATCGCTGCATCAAGCGGTGCTGATTTCCTGTGCTATGTAACGCCTGCGGAGCATCTGCGTCTGCCTGATGTCAACGATGTCAAGGAAGGCATAATCGCCACAAAAATAGCTGCACACGCTGCTGATATAGCCAAGAAGATACCTCATGCAAGGGACAAAGACAACGCTATGGCTGAGGCAAGACATAAGGTAGAATGGGAAGAGATGTTCGGTATCGCTTTTGACCCAGACAAGGCAAGAGAGTATTTCGAGAGCACTCCCCCTGCTGACAGACATACCTGTTCAATGTGCGGCAAGATGTGTGCTGTCAGAACAACTAATATGATACTCGAGGGCAAAGAAGTTAAATTCTGCTCGGAGAAATGATCTAAATACATGAAACAGCCCGTGGATACAAATTACCCACGGGCTTATTTTATCTTTCCATATTTTCAAGAAGTTTTGTGCTTTCGTCCATAAGATAGTCCTTATCCTCTTTAAATATGGCATCGAAAGCCTTTTCATCAAACGGTACCTTTATATCAAGGCTGATGTCAGACTGCATCTTATCGTCGCAGTCAATAAAGACCGTACCATCTTTATTGAGCATAAGCGAGCTTGAATAGCTTAAAAATCCACTTTCAAGCTTTATGGGAGAAACGCCCTGCGCCGAGCCCGATGACTCTGTAAAACCCATAACAGTAACATTATCAAGCTCGTTCAGTACATGGGTCATATGATCCGAGGCGCTGACACTGTGATCACTGACAAGCAAAACAACTCTGCCATCATCACCAAGTATATTATCTCCATTATACACAATATCATGATGAACTTTATATTTTCCATCCGTTTCTTTTATATAACTTTTTGTCTCCCTGTCAAAATAAGCATCTGATACATAGTAATGCTCTCCTTCGGGAGCAAATAGCTCTGCTATTGCCTTTACCATGGTGCCCGAACCGCCTGTGTTGCATCTGAGGTCGATGACTATGTCACGTATTCCCTGTTGTTTGAGTTCAAGTATCTGCTGACGAAGTTCTTCTTTCATTCCCTGATGTTTTTCTTTTTCAGATACAGAGTCAAAACTCATAAACTTGATACGCAGACAAGCTGTGGTATCGTTGAGCTTATTCAATGTCATATGCCCGACTTTCATGCCGTCAGCGACCTTGGTGTATGCTTCATCATATCTGTCATAATAGCTGCCTTCAAGCTTTTTAAGAGTTATGGTCTGCTCTTTACCGTCATCGTCCATATAACAAACTTCTGCGGTATCACCTCCTGTACCTGCGGCAAACCAACCCTCGAAAAATTTCCGATTATCTTCATCTGCAAATTGTGTAATAGAATACAATTCGTTATTTTTATCGGCATCGGCAGGTGTAAGTCCGTTCCAGCTGATTATCTCTGTGCCCTCATGTATTCCCTTTGAGGCAAGACTTTCGTCCACCTGCGCAGCAACAGTCCTTCCGTCTGACAATGTAACGATCACAAGACCATAATCATTGCCCGAAGCTTTCCTGTGAGCTTTATCCACTATCTCCTCATCAGATGCGTAATTTACATGAAGATCATTAAACTCACAACAGAATTTTTCCCATAATATCTCATTTTCTACCGCATCCTGTTTCTCGTAGACTTGTTTGAACTGCGGCAGATATCGGTCATACAGTTCATCCCAGTCAACTCCTTTATGTTCGGAAAGAACATAGTGTGCTTTCATGCTTTCAAATCCTGTATTAAAATCTTTTACATAATCAACGCTGCGGTACCATTTGTTAAAAAGACAAAGCGGCAGCGAGATGAACGCCATTACAGCCGCTGCGATAGAGGACTTACGCCTTGTATGTATATCAGGAAAAACCAGTCCCAGTATCATCAGTGCTGCACCAATATATGCGGGTATCATCAGGCGTTCAAAACCGCTGATATAAGCAAGTACCAATACCAATGCGGCAGGTGTGAGCCAGCACAGCCGCCATCTTGAATTTCTTACTTTTTCAGCATACCCTGCCAGCCACCAAAGCACCGCACTTATGACCACAACGGCAGCTATAATTATAATATCATATATTTCCATTTTGCCGTCCTCCTATTCAAGATCATCTTTGTGGAAATAACTGTAGCCTATGGCAAGATATGTAATGCCCATCAGCAGTGAAACGATTATGCAGCGTGGTACAAATCCACCGTCAAGCTGTGTCAGGTAGATAAATTGTGCATCACATTCAAGTCCGAAAACGTGCCATTCATCATAGTGCATGATGTTTCCCAGAGTCGTAACAGAAAATAACACACCTGTCCTGTCGTTGGACGGTATCATAGAAAATCCCTGTATAAGACCATATACTGCCAGAAATGTTATACCGGGCCGTTTGATGAAGTATGATAACATCACAAACAGGCAAGCTAGCCTGAAGTATGGGAAGGCAGTCAGAAGTATCCTTGATACTACTGCGCTTACAGGTACGCTGTCGCCCCAGCCTGTAAGTATGGTCGCAGTGATAAGTGAAACACATTCCAACGATATTGAAAACACTATGCATATAACGATAGATACGAACGCTCTTGCGAAAAAGCTCTGTTTACGCATTCCGCCCGATAATATCTCGTAATTTGCAGTTTTATCATAATGATCGTCAGCACAGATGAACGATGCAAATAACGCCATGCCCATAACAGACAGTATAGTTACAACATCCATACGTGTGGCAAGATCGGAGGCGGATAAAAGCTGTCCTTCTTCCAGTGCATCTGCACCATTAAGGTAATCTATAGCGCCAAACATCACAGCAAGCAAAATGAATGTTATCAATACCAGATAATACACTCTTGTATGTGCTATCTGATAGAGCTGTGCTTTAATTAGATTTTTCATATGCTCACCTCAATCCAAATCGCTTTTACTGAACAGCTTATATCCGATAAAAAGGAATACAGCTGTACCTATTATGCCTGCCGCAGCCGCATGAAGAACAGCGGATGTCTCCATGACATCTTTTACCACCATGACATCCTGCTCTTCAAAAAAGCCATAACGGAAGTTCTGCGGAATGAGTATACGGTCAAGCAGATCAACAGACATAATATACATAAGTGCCTTTGTACTGAATAACTCCTCGATAAATACCATCAAGACCATTTCAAGAAAAGTTAGAATATAACCTATGGCATACACGCCAACACTGCTTTTTATAAGAAATGACAGCATCGCATAAAAAGCAGTCAGTCTTATCAGCGGAAACAGCGTCGCTGCACACCTCATAATTGCGTCCTCGGGCGACATTGTATGACCCCAGCCAAGGAATGCTGTAAAAATCAAGGCCGGCACAACAAGCAACAATGCCGTAACTATGATATTTACTGTCAGGCTTACCAGCACCCTTCCGAAAAACACGCACCTACGGTCTGTACCTGTCAGCAGTTCATAATTGATGGTCTTATCATTAAGGTCGCCGCCGCATATGGAGGCAGTATATGCCATGGTTATCATGGGGATAAACAACACATAACTTTCAGCCATTGCCGTCAGCATCGTACTTGCCGAGGCATCATCGCCCTGTGATCCAAGCTCAAGTACAATGCCCATTATAAGAAATATCAGGGCTATAAAAATTATTAAGTATGTACTCTTACTTCTTTTCAGCTGATAAATCTGCGCTTTCATCACGTTGTACATCTGTTTCACCTACCAGTTTCATATAATAATCTTCAAGGTTAGCGTCCTGCATATGTATCTCCAGCGGAATGATACCGTTCTCGAACATGGTCTTTGAGATCAGGCGCATCTCATCTATACGCTCATAAAGCTTTACAGAACCATCCTTCTCCACATCAAAGTCCTTTATGCCAAGTTTATTTTCAAGCATAGCAGGCAGAGCTTCATCATTATCGGTGTGGATATGATAGTATTCGTGACAGCATCTTCTCAGTTCTTCATCCGAAAGGGTCTCCACCAGCTTACCGTTGCGAATAAACATATAATCCGTACACAGCATCGAAAGTTCCGATAATATGTGAGAAGATATAAGGATAGTTACGTGTTCATCACGGTTGAGTTTTAACAGCAGCTCCCTTATCTCCACGATACCCTCGGGGTCAAGACCGTTTACAGGCTCATCAAGCACCATTACCTCGGGCTTTGACATCATTGCCGCCGCAATACCCAGCCTTTGCTTCATGCCCAATGAGAAATTCTTTACGGGCTTATTTCCCGTGTTTTCAAGTCCTACAAGCTTTAAGACTTCATCTATCCTCCCCTTGTCGGGTATACCTTTTTGAAGCCTTATTTTTTCAAGGTTCTGTACGGCAGACATTTCCTTTTTCGCATAAGGTATCTCTATCATGAAACTTATCCGGCTCCTTGAATGTGCTAGCCCTTCCTCGCTCTTTTCGCCGAAAATACTCAGCTCCCCTGCCGTAGGTATAACAAGCCCGCCTATCATTTTCATGATGGTCGTCTTACCTGCACCGTTAGGACCTACCAGTCCGCAGATCATACCTTCTCTGATAGTAAAGCTTACATTATCCACAACAGTCTTTTTCATATACTGTTTAGTCAGACCTGTGACTGAAATGATCTCGTTTGCCATCTGAACTTCTCCTTTCATGGGATGTACCCTTTGTTGTTATTTTAATAGTAAAATACAAGTATAAAGAATTCCTTAAATACCCTTAATGTTTACAAAAAGTTCATAACTTTATTTTATAAAAAGACCCGAGCGGACTAAAAAGATCACTCGGGTGTGGTTATTTTATGGCTTTATCGGATCATCTATTAGAAAATCCACAGTAACAGCCAGTTCTCCGTTTGATATCTCCGCACTGACCTGTGCATTCTGTTTCAGTGCAAGCAGTTTAACAATGTAAAGACCCAGACCTGCACCATTTCCGCTTCGTGCGCTGTCACCTCTGTAAGTACGCTCGAAGAGTTTGTCTGTTTCGGGAATATTGTCCCTATCAACAGGATTTGAGATACGCAAACATCCATTAGCCGAAAGCTTGAATGTAAAATGATCTTTGGAATACTTAATGATATTCCCAAGTAGATTTAAAAGCATCCTCATGACCATCTGCTCATCTGCCATAACAAAGACAGTCTCGGCAGGCAGGTCTATTTCGGGAGTCAGATCTGAAAGCCTTATCAGACTTTCATTCTCTGCAAAGAACTTCATTATCAGATTGGTAAGGTTAAGTTTTTTCAGCTTGATGGGTGTGCTGTCACTTTCAAGTACCGACAGTTCAAAAAATTCATCTGACATATTTTTGAGTCTCTCGGTCTTTTCAAGACAGGTCCTTATATAACCCTCTGCCTTTTCGGAGAGTTCTTCCTCACGCAGAACCAACTGCAAGTCACCCTTTATGACCGAAAGCGGCGTGCGCAGGTCATGGGCAATGTCGGAAACAGCTCTTCGCAGCTGAACCTCTGAACGTTCCGCTTCGGCTTTAAGCAGTTTTTGGTGGTCGATACAGCGGTTTATGGAAGCACATAATTCTTCAGTCCTTTTATCAAAAAGCTGTATAGTTATCCTGCGGTCATAGGAGACCTCCGAAGTTCGGTCAAGCTCACGGCGTATATTCATAAGCTGCTTTTTCAGAGATATCAAGTAGATAAGAAGGATCAGACATATTATCCCGAGCAGCACTATCCACAACATCTCATTCACCTCCGAGACGGTAGCCTATCCCCCATACGGTCGAGATATGATCTTTTCCCGATACCTTTTTCAGCTTTGACCTCAGATTGCTCACATGGACGTTTATAGTGTTGTCTTCGTAAAGATATTCTTCGTTCCAGACAGACTCATAGAGCTCGGCTTTTGTATATACTTTTTTTGGGTGTTCAAGAAAAAGCTTGAGCAGCATAAGTTCTTTGGCTGTCAGCTGTATCGGTTCTCCCGAAACGAATGCACGGTTCTCTTCTGTGTCGAAACTTATCCCGTCCCATTCAAGAACCGACCTCATGCGCAGTGCACCGCTGCGGCGCAGCACAACTTCAATGCGCACAAGTACCTCATCCAGATCAAAAGGCTTGATAATATAATCATCCGCTCCTAACCGAAGCACTTCGAGCTTTGTCTCCATCATGGACTTTGCCGAAATAACTATGACAGGAGTATCAGAATGTTCTCTTAGTTCACTTATGAGCCTTTCGCCGCTTTTATATGGCAGCATCAGATCCATCAGCACAAGCTGAGGACTTTCTTCAACCAGAAGTTTTGTAGCTTCACTGCCGTCAAATGCCTGAATTACCTCGTAGCCATTATTTTCCAACAGGTCTTTAAGTATCCTGCTTATCTCATGATCGTCTTCTACCACTGCGATCTTTATATTCATCTACTCACCGCCTTTTAAATTTAGGTTTATTATAGCACGTATTTTCACGATTGTAAAGTCACAGAAAAGCGGCGCAATAAAAACGCCGCCTATTTATGTTCGTGCCGCAAGCGATAGAAAGTTCTGCCTTCCCTGTCTTCGGCAACGATAAGTTTCTCCCATACAAGCTGACGCAGCAGCTGTGAAGTGCGCAGCATATCTCCTCCGAGTATTTCCGAAAGGCTTTCCGCATCAGCTGTAACATTATCTGTAAGATATTCTGCCAGCATCTCACGCTGTTTGTCGTTTATGCGTACACGTTCCGTGCGTGTTTTCACAGGCAGTGAGAGTGTTGTGCGGTCTTCACCGAATTCCTCTGTCAGTGTAGGTTCATCAAAACCTCCGCTTTGCCATAGAGAATAAATATCCCTAAGTCCTGCGCCTTTGCCCTTTCCTGCGCCCATTAGCCTGAACATATTTATAAGACCTTTATTCCTCGGGTCAGATATTCCCTTTACCTTCGCTTTGTCAGGTTCAATACGAAGTCCGCCTGGATTTGAAAGCACTATACCGCTGTTCCTGCGAATGACCTGTAAGCCGTGGCTGCCATAATAATCCGCATTTATAAGACAATT
This sequence comes from uncultured Ruminococcus sp., assembly GCA_902788785.1. Lineage (GTDB taxonomy): Bacteria > Bacillota > Clostridia > Oscillospirales > Ruminococcaceae > Hominimerdicola. Next base: position 56,226 of record CADALT010000001.1, on the reverse strand, counting down.
TGCCAGTGCCTCACGTACTGCGCTCCTGATACTGTTTTCATAAGCTTCATCAGTGATAAAGCGCATATCTTCAATAATGCGGCTGTTGACTTTCTGGAAAAAATCATATACATTTCCGCTCCAGTCTCCGCTGTCAGAGGAGATAGTATATAACGTCCCATTATCGTTTTCTTCCTTATATTCAAGATGATAGAGCGGAAACTGTCTGACTATCTCATACTCATACCCGAACATGAGAAGTCCAGCTGCGGTAGGATGCATCATACCGTTTTCGTCTTGTGCAGCTGCGCCTATCTCCTTTAAAAAGCTCATATCGTCAAGCGCAGAGAGATCTTCCGTGCCCTCATATTCGCATCTTATCCTATAGCTGCTGATACTGTTCTCATCAAATACCGAAAGGTCCATCAGATCAAGCACCTGCATATCAGCGGCACGTTCTGATGCATCACGCAGCATAGCCTCTATCTCTTCATGAGTACACCGATAATCGCCTTCACCGTTGCGCCTGTACGTTCCACTGTAAAGATCACCGTCAATATAAACAGGGCGGTCGATACGGTGCGCACGGGGCACATTTATGACCACTATCTTTCTTTCGCCCGATGTCTGTATTGTAACATCATCTTTCGTTAATATGTTTCTGCTGACTTTAGCTTCGGAATTTATCAGACTCCAGAACTCGTCCACCAATTCTTCGGGAAAAGGCAGTTCAATGGGATGCAGTGCTTTATCTTCAAGTTCCTCTACCCCAAGCAGTATAAGTCCGCCAAGGGTATTTGCAAAAGCCGAATATGTTTCCCAAATACTGTGCGGCAGTCCGCCGATGGCTTTTTTAGCTTCAATGCGGTTGTTTTCTCTGTATTTTTCAAGTTTGTTCAAGTCGATCATTTTACTCTTCCTTTTCAACGTTTGATGCGGCAATTGCGGCGCTGACGCAGTATATCTCTTTAGCGCCCATATCCTTTAGTATAGCAGCACAGGCACTCATGGTCGAGCCTGTTGTGATAACATCATCACACAGCAATATTGTTTTTCCTTTTATGTCTGTATGACCTTCATTTGCAAAATATACCTCTTTTGCATGAGTATCACGTTCTTCTGCACTTAAAGTATGCTGTTCGGTACTGTCGCTTCCTCGGCACAGACAGGTTAGATCTACAGGTTTCCCCAGCTCGTCTGCTATGAACTTTGCAAGTACGACCGCCTGATCGTGACCACGGCGAATACGCTTTCTTATGTTCATAGGTACAGGTATCACGGCATCTATCTTATCAGCGACACCGTTTTCAGCAAGCTTCTCACCCAGTTTTACCGCACAGAGCTCAGCAAAATTATAAACTGAACCTCCGTGTTTGAGCTTATATATAAGATCAATGATCTCATTTTCATATACAAAAACGCTCCACATACCAGAACAATTTCCTATAGCGACAGATGCGCAAAATGTTTCGGGCAGATCGTTTTCGCAGTCTTGGCACAAAAGTGCGTCCCAACGAATAACTTTACCGCAGAAAGCGCAGGAATTAGGCATGATAATATCAGCCAGAAATTTATATCTTTTATCCCTGACAAGCATTGCCCCACCTCACAAAAAGCTCCGCCTGATACCAGACGGAGCTATGATCTTCAGTATATTACAGATATGTACCGTAATCAGCGTTTTCCTTATTGATCGCTTCGATCTGTTCGTTTATATCGCTGACGACCTTACCTGCCTTATCCTTCTCATCAATGAGGACAAGCAGCTTAGCCTGCATATCTTCGATCTCTTTCTTCATGGCTTCGACCTTGGTATTGCAGTCAAATGCATCATTTTCTGCATCTGTCTTCTTGGTCTTCAGCTCCTCGATCTTCTTATTATTGAGTGCGATCTGCTCCTGAGCAAATTGCTTCATCTTTTCCATAGCACCCATACTTGGACTAACCTCCTTGATCTCCGAGGAATCACCCTCTGATTTATTATCATATCCTATCTCAGGGATATCTTCAACAGGTTCAGGAGCTTTTACAAGCTCTTTCTCAAGAGCTTCAAGGCTTACAGGCTCAATGGAAGGTATCTCAAAACTTTCTTCTTCCTCTTCAACAGCCTTTTCAAGCTCATCTACAAGACTTATCTTGCTTTCCTGTCCATCGTCAGCGGAAGTTTCCTCTGCAACAAGACTGACCTTGCTTTCCTCGGGCTGTTCTGCTTCGGTCAGTGATATCTCCTTAGTCTCTTCTTCCTGTTCAAGCAGGGAGATATCCTTGGTCTCTTCTTCCTTTTCAAGCAGAGAGATATCCTTTGTCTCTTCTTCCTTTTCAAGCAGAGAAACAGGCTTCTCTTCCGCAGCAGCTGCCTTGGTTTCCTCAGCAGGTCCTTCCTTGACCTTTTCGACAGGTTCATCCACCTTGATCACGGGCTTGCTTTCGGAAACAAGACCATAAGCCGCAGAAACGGGCTTGGGATCATCACGCTTTGAGTACGTGGGCGGAGTATACTTAGGTCTTACAGGCTTTGAGACCTCAGCCTCAAGACCTGTTGCGAAATTACTGAATTTATTATCCTCGGGAGTTGGCTCGGGAGCTTTGGGTGCAGGCGGAGTATGTGCCTCTACCCTTCTGAAATGCTCACCCATAACTTCCTCAACTGCCTGTATATCAGCCCTTGATCTGTTGAAGAACTCAGCTGTATCCGCAGGCGACTTGCCATTCTTGAGCATATTTGCAATGCCCTGAGTAGTCTTGTCAAGGAAGCCCTCCTCATCCATTTCGAGGTTTATAGTAACATTATCGTTACCATGGTTATCCTTATCCTTGCCGTTTCTCTTAAAGAAACCGCCAACATTTGGTATCTTGCTTTTTGAACCCTTACTATCTTTATCATCGAGCGCAGCATGATCGATCTGCGGCTGCTTATAAGTCTGATACTCAGGGAAATACTTCTCTACTATACCGACGATATTGCCCTTTGGAATAGTCAGAAGCTTAGAGATCTCATCGAAACTATAGCCTTCTTTATAAAGACGGACTATCTTTTCGTTCATATTTTCTTTCTTCTTTGCCAAAACGATCAATCCTTCCATGCAAATTACGATATCACTACCGCTGCTGCACCGAAAAGTACAGCACAGACACCGTTATCATCGTCCTTATACATTATACAATATTTAAACTGAAAAGTCAATACAATTTGTCAAAATTTCCTACAAATATTAAATTTTTTTCTTTAAGCGCAATATACTTACATTTTTCAGAAACATAATATTCATATAACACAAAAGTAATTTAAACACTTCGTGCATTTTTTACAAAGCTGCATATCTTTAGTTCATCCTTGCCGATCCCGCTGTCATTTTCAACACCTGAAGAAACATCAACGCAATCCGGCCGTACCTGTGAGACAGCATGCGAAACATTTTCGGGAGTCAATCCGCCTGCCAGTATAAACAGCTTATCATCCCTTGGGATCTTTTCAAGAAGTTTCCAGTCAAAAGTCTTTCCGCTGCCGTATGCAGCAGCATCAAAAACATAACCAATAATTTTTTCAAGCTTTGAATATCTCGCAAAATCATCAAGGTCATCAACATTGAATGCTTTGATAATAGGAAGTTTTGCAGCTTCATAAACTTCATCCGTGAGTACGCCGTGTATCTGGATATAATCAAATCCCGAATCATTCAGCACAGCTATCTGTTTCGCATCGGGAGACACTGTAACTGCACATTTCTTAATGCTTTCAGGCAATGAACTGATTATCTCCTCTGCCTGTTCAAGACTTATATTGCGCTTGCTTTTAGGAAAAAACACGACCATGCCAACCAGATCGGCACCGCCTTTTGATGCATATTCTGCGTCACGTACCGAAGTCAGTCCGCAGATCTTTACCATTGTTTGTACTGACATGGTAAGCCTCCAAAGAAAAATCAAAACTCTGATGAGTTTAACATTGAATTAAATTTTGACCTTACATAAAATTACTGTTAATTTGATAAAAGCTCTATCAGATATATTATAACACATTTTCTCACAGGTTTCAAGTCAAAATCACAAATTTATTAAGCAGATATTTACACGGGGCATATACTTAAATGTATATTCTATTGAAGCAGGCTAATCATAACACCACGTAACTGCGTGATTATCTTTGTTAAAGAAGTACAATTGAATGCTAATATTCAATGTCGGGTTGTCAAATTCTTAGAACTTTTAACATTAGCCTTGATTTTTATTTTTTATATAGTATAATTAAAAATGGTAGGATATATGATCCGTTTTGACAGGGGTGATGGGGTGAACGATAGTTTCGGACTTATAAAAAATTCATTCGAGAAAATGCTCGGTGCTCCAAGATTTGAGCCTGAACAGTTAAAACGCACGTTAAGACCGCTTGCAGAATTTTATGGGGCACTTTATATTTCTCTCGATATAAATCTAAAAACAAACAACAGGCAGATCTATTATATCTATGGAAATAACACAGACGATATAAGCGGTGCACAGCTGATAACCTATGAAGGCAGGCACAGTGCGGGCGGCAGACTTACTGTTACTTGGGCAAGCGCCAAGACTTTGGGTGATAAAGAAAAGGACGATATCGGTTTTCTTTGCAAACTCATCTGCGTAGTATCCGAAAAGCTGCGTCTTGAATCTATTGCCAACAATTACTATTATATGGACACTACCACGACTGTAAGCAACATAAACGGTCTGGCAAGGTTCGTTAATAACCTTATAAAACGTGATACCTTTTCAAGATATGACTGTGCATTTTTCAATATAATCGGCTTCAATTACGTTAACAAGAAGGTCGGTTTCAAAGCAGGCACAAAGGTAATGAAGCAGTATGCTTTAAAGCTAAGAGATATACTTGATAAGGATGAATTTGTCGCAAGACCCGGCGGTGATAATTTCATGCTGGTCTTCAAGAAGGAGAACCTGTCCCGTGTACTCAAAGCTTCTGAAAGCATAGTGGTAAGGTCGAGAGTCAATTCTGCCACGATACGTTTTGATCTTTCGGCTAGAGTAGGCTTGTATCATGTTACTGATAATGATAAGACTTTCGATAAGGTCTTGAGTTCCCTTTCAAACTGTATAAACTATGCTAAAAACTATTCCAAGACTCATGTGGTACATTTTACCAACGAGATAGAGCACAAGGTCATCGAGCATAAAGAGTTCTGCCAGAAATTCCGAGCTGCCATCAACCGTGAGGAGTTCTTTGTGGTATATCAGCCAAAGGTCTATACCAAGGATGATACCATTTACGGCGGCGAGGCTCTTGTCAGGTGGAACTGTGACGGAAAGATCATCTACCCCGGTGAATTCGTCGAGATCTTTGAGAAAGAGCATCTTATCTCCGAGCTTGATTTCTACGTGCTGGAACACACCTGTCGTGATATACGCAAATGGATCGACGCAGGGCTGGAGCCTGTAAAGCTGTCGGTCAATTTCTCGAATGACCATCTTGGTGACGAGATGCTGTTAGATAAGATATCGGAAATAGTCGATCACTACGGTATCGACCACAGTCTGATCGAAATAGAAATGACGGAAACTGTTGATGTGAACGAGATAAATCAGTTGCTCGGCTATGTTGAAGGTCTCCATTCCCGTGGATTTACGGTGGCTATAGACGATTTTGGCATTGGTTATTCTTCGCTGCTCATGCTGCATTCTATCTCGGTCGATGTATTGAAGATAGACAAGGCTTTTGTAGATGAGGGCACAGATGACCGCAACAAGCGTGAGAATATAATCCTAAAACACATCATAAACATGGCAGATGAACTGGGTGTAGAGATAGTTGCCGAGGGCGTTGAAACAGGTGATCAGCGGCAAAATCTGACTGATATGAACTGCCACAGGATTCAGGGATATATTTATGACAAGCCTTTGAGTGCCGATGAATTCAGTCAAAGACTTGCCGCAAGAAATTACTGATAGAACCCTTAAATAAATCAAATCGGAACGATCTTCAAAGGTCGTTCCGATTTTTTTGATCTTCTATAGTAATATCCACCAGATCATCAATGGGTATGCGCAGCCCGTCTGTCATCACAAGTTCACGGCAGTAATGATCTATTATCCTGACCGAACCTGCTATATGCTCATAGCTGCCGCCTTTTTTTCTTTTATCCGGCAGAAAATATGTGATGTTCAGTTCATCGCTGTAAGGCAGGCTTTCTTCGAGTTTAACGAGCTTTATGTTCAGCTGCGTCTGTTCATCCTCGGTAAGTTCCCGCCTGCTTTCCGTAAATCGTGCACTTTCGGCGACAGCATCCTCAAAACCTGTAAGTGCTGCAAACGGTGAGAATTGCGCTGCCCTGTCATGTATCGACATAGCAGGATACTCATCATAAACAGGTCGTGAGGCGTTTATCATATCACCATATCCGAATACCATTGCACTTTCCTCCTATCATGCCCTGTGTCCGCCGATAGTGCTGTTGCGTTCACGGGCTGTGCCGCCTTCAAGGAAGTTTACACCTTTCAGCACCGCATTTTTGCCATATCTTTGACGCAGCTTTATCATGGCACGCTGAAGTTCCATCTCACGCTGTTCCCTCTCGTCACGTTCCGCAAGTCTGCTCTCTGTGTTATCCGAAAACAAGCTCAGCTGTTCAAAGCGTTCGCAGTCAGGGATATCCTCTTCTCGGATAACATTACAGGCAGCTATCGTCAGTCTTCGTGAATACAAGGATTTATCCACGATCCGCTCGTAAAGTTCCGACAGAGCATGGGTTATGGTGGATGCACAGGCAGTATGCTTAGCCAGATTTACTGTACCATGAGCGTGCTTTGGCACTGCCCTGCCGTAATGATCTTTAGTGACCTCACCTTTATAACTGCTGTTTACACAGGATATATCATATCCAACGGTCAGAGTAAGCGTCGCTGTGACAAGTCCTTTTTCCGCCAGATCAAAAGCCAGCATATCCGCCATTTCCCAGACTATCAGCCCTGTATCATTATAGTTGGTAGGTTCTTTAAGTACCTGCCCCGAAGACAGGCTGTTCGTCACGGGACGATAATTTTTTACATCAGCCAGAGTAGTAGGCTCTATCCCCCAGGCATGGTCGATGAGCAGTTCGGCATTTTTGCCCAGAGTTTTATATATATGGTCTATGCGCCAGCGGTCAAGAGAATGTTCAGCTATATCGCCCATGGTAAATATACCCAGCTTTTCAAGTCTTTTAGCTATACCTGCACCGACACGCCAGAAATCCGTTATCGGCGTGTGCTGCCAGAGTTTCTCCCTGTAAAGCTTCTCATCAAGATAAGCTATGCGCACACCGTCCTTATCCGCAGGTATTTTCTTCGCCACTATATCCATAGCTATCTTACAAAGGTACAGATTAGTGCCTATGCCTGCGGTAGCTGTTATACCCGTGGCAGAAAGCACATCTTTTATGAGCATGGCAGCGAAATCATGAGGTGTTTTATTATAGATCGCCAGATATCCTGTGGCATCTATGAACACTTCATCAATAGAATAAGCAAAAATATCTTCTGGTGCGACATATTTCAGGTAGATACTGTATATCTCGGAACTTATGCGCATATACTCTGCCATTCTCGGAACAGCCGTGATATAAGAAAGTTCGAGAGCAGGGTCTTTATCAAGCTGTGAAGCGATAACGGAGTTCCCCGAAAAAGGCTTTCCCTGCAAAGCACGCAGACGGCTGCCGTTTATCTCTTTTACCTTCTCAACTACTTCAAAAAGTCTGGCTCTGCCCGGAATACCGTACTTTTTCAAAGATGGTGTGACCGCAAGACAGATGGTCTTTTCTGTACGTTCAGCATCAGCGACCACAAGATTAGTATCAAGCGGATCTAATCCTCTGTAAACACATTCCACCGAGGCATAGAATGATTTCAGATCTATCGCCACATATATCCTGTCCATACGCTCACCTCCGATTCGTACATTTGTTTGCATTTATATTTTATCATACATTTGTTCGATTGTCAAGAGCTTTGCGAAAATTTGTTCTTAGGAATATCTGTTCGCACAAAAAAGCCTTACAGTGATATTATACCACTGCAAGGCTGAAATTATTACATTATATAAAGTATCTGCGTTTGCCGGGGCGCTGCTTGATAGCACCCGAACGGTAAGCATCAAGCAGCTCACGCAAGTCGTTTATACGTGTCAGGAACTCTGCGCCCTTATCCGTATCGGAAATATTCGCACGGCGCTCAAAACGTTCTACCGTATGTATCGAAGGCGTATGCTCGCTTTCCCCGGGGATAAAGGGTTTATGTTCGGCTAGATTAAGGCTGTGAGAATCGCAGATAAGGGTATAGCCCGCAATACCTGTAGCTTTCTGATAAGCCTTCGATATACCGCCGTCAATAACAAACAGCTTGCCGCCTGCTTTCACAGGGCTTTCGCCGTTCTTGATCTTCACGGGAACATGACCGTTGATGATATGTCCCTTGTCGGGGTCAAGTCCGAACATCTCCAGTATATAGCGGCACACATCGACCTGCTCGGAGAAATGATAATACGCATTGTAATTCTCCTTATGCAGCGCAGGCTCATCAATAAAATAACGCTCGAAAAACGCCATCTTATCCTTGCCGTAAAGGGGCGACCTTGCACCGCACCACAGGTACCACATGAAATCTGCGGCATAGTCCTTCTCTTCGCCCGAATGTAAGAAATACGCCTTATTGACTATCTCATCAAGCTTATCCAGAAGTGCCTTACCGGAATAATCCTGACCCGATATATTGACAGATTGCAGCTCGCCGTTCTCGTCAAGGGGAATACAGCCATGGAACAGCAAATTGCCGTTGATGGTCTTATACATCGAACCGTTCGCAAACAAAAAGCGCATATGCTCGCCCAGCTTTTCGCTGTGCATGAACGAGTTTGCAAGGACTGTCATGAGCTCGTTTTCACCCTCTGTAAGCGTAAGCGGAGAAGACTTGTCCACCGTCGGGAAATTCTTATCCAGAAGTTCATAGTCCTTACCGCCTATATTGACAGTGCCTTTATCAAGGTCCATATGGCTGAACACATCACGATCATCCATATCCCACTCGGGGTGACGGCGAATAAGCTGGCTCTCCAGTTTCAGCTGAATAACGGTCATAGCCTTATGCATCTTAGCGGCAAGTCCCGTATCTACGGGGTCATAGACATTATCATCCAAAGTATGCGGCATGAACAGCGCACAGTCATCATCCTTATAGACCTGAGCCGCAAATACAGCCAGCGCACGCAGATTTAGCCCGTAACCGTCCTCCAGGATATCAAAGTTATTATATCTCATCGAAACTCTTATGACATTGGCGATAAGCGCCCAGTTTCCTGAGGCAGCACCCATCCAGCTTATATCATGGTTGCCCCACTGAACATCAACATCGTGCATCTTGATAAGTTCGTTCATGATGATATCTGCTCTGGGACCACGGTCGTATATATCGCCGATTATATGCAGGCTGTCTATCGCCATGGAGCGTATGACCTTGCAAATCTCGGTTATGAAGTGATCGGCTATGCCCGTATCGAGTACGGTGGATATTATCTCCTCATAGTAGTATTCTTTGATGACATCATCTGTAACGTTAAGCAGTTCATCTAAAATATATACCATATCTCTGGGTATGCTTTTGCGCACACGGGAACGGGTATACTTGGCAGATACGGCTTCAAGCACAAGTATCAGACGATAAATGGTAAGCCTGCGCCATTCGTCATCCAAAAGCCCCATTTTCATCAGACGCTTCTGTTCCTTATCGGGATAATATATGAGATTTGCAAGTGCTTCCCTCTCAACGCCTGAAACGGTCTTGCCGAGAGTGCGGTCAATTTTGATCTTTATCATACCCGAGGCGCTTTTCAGCATATGCAGAAAAGCTTCGTATTCGCCGTGCATATCACTGAAAAAATATTCCGTACCCTTTGGCAGACTGCGTATGGCAGACAGATTGACAATCTCGGTGGCTGCGCTGTCGATATTCGGAAACTCCTTCGCAAGGAGCTGTAGATATTTTTTATCCATCATCTGTCACTCTTTCTATAGAAAAACTTATTCTTATTATAATGTAAACGTTACCAAAAAAAAAAATTTTGCTGTTTAAAACAGTTATTACTTTTTATTATAGCACATCCTAAATAAAAAGTAAAGTAAAATGTGATAAATGAGCCATATAAATAAGGTTTATTTTACTATAATATAAGCGTTTTGACGAATTTTGAGCAGTTGGAATAATATATCACATTTTTGATATTTATATTACATTTATGATATAAATATGATATAAAATATGATATGATTCAATTGTAAACTGTGGTAGACATATTTATGTATAAATTTAGATAGCAGCAGGGGGTATGCATATGAAGATCTTTGAGGGCTTCCAAAACGGTGTTGATCTGGGCGGCTGGCTTTCGCAAGGCAGCTATGACAGAGAACATCTGGAAAGTTTTATAACAGAGAAAGATATAAAGATCATTGCAGGCTGGGGTCTGGATCATGTCAGACTTCCTGTGGACTATAACATCTTTGAGACCGATGACGGCGAACTCAAAAACGACGGTATAGAGTTTGTGGATAAAGCACTTGAATGGTGCGAAAAATATAAGCTGAACATGATAATAGATGTACACAAGGTATACGGCTATTCATTTTATTCAGGAGACAACGAAAACGGATTTTTTGATGATGATAGATTGCAGGAACGCTTTTACAGGCTATGGGAAAGACTGGCTGTGCGCTACGGTAAATATCCCGAGCGTGTGGCATTCGAGCTGCTCAACGAAGTAACAGACAAGTCTTACTCGAAAACATGGAACAAGATCGCACAGAACTGCATAGGTATGATACGCAAATTTGCACCTAAGACCAAGATACTGATAGGCAGTTACTGGAACAATTCCATAGATGCACTTAAAGATCTGGACAAGCCCTATGATGAAAATGTGGTCTACAATTTCCACTGCTATGACCCGTTTTTGTTCACTCATCAGGCAGCATACTGGGTAGATGAAATGCCCGAGGATCTCAGGGTAGATTATCCTGGTAATGCTGAGTTTTATCGTGACAAGCTCAAAGAGCTCGGTATAGACGACAAAGATGACTATTCTGCCGTGGGTGAGAATGGTTTTGATACCAAGTATTTTGAAAAGAAATTCAAGAAAGCGGTCAAGCTTTGCGAAGATCGTGGATGCGCACTTTACTGCGGAGAATACGGCGTTATAGAAAATGCAGACCCTAAGCAGACACTTATGTGGTACAAGGATATTTCAGCTGCATTCAAGAAATTCGGCATAGGTCACGCCGCATGGAATTATAAAGAGATGAATTTCGGACTCACTGATGAGCATATGCGACCTGTTATAAATGAGCTCATCGAGTATCTTTGATTTCTACGCCTAAACTTTTTCAATACATCAACCGTTATCCACATTCATCCCCCTGTGGGTAACGGTAAAGTCCCTGCACAAAACACCGATGTGCAGGGACCCTCCTTTTTTTTATAGCGATAAAACTGCGGACAGCAAGGTCAATAGCCTTACTGTCCGCTTTATCATTTGTCTTTCTGCTTGGGAAGAACTATCTCGTAGAGTGTTTTCCACTGATCGTCGATCGAGTCTATCAAAGCTATTGTTCCGCCGTGTGCTTCAATGATCCTTTTGCTTATGGCAAGTCCCAGTCCCGATCCCTTAACGCCTGTACGTGATTTGTTGCCCACCACAAAAGGCTCGAATATGCTCTCCCTGAGTTCCTTTGGTATACCCTTGCCGTTATCGCCGATATGTATGACAATGTTTTTTCCTTCATCCGATATATCTGCATATATTTTCGTCCCGGGCTCATTATGGCGGTAAGAATTGGTTATCAGATTCTCAAAGACACGTTTTAACTGTTTGTGGTCAAAGGAATACATTATCGGCTTTTCGGGAAGTTCAGCATCAAGTTCAAATCCTGCAAGATCAAGATCTTCGTATTTCATGGCAAGATAACCTCTCAAATACTCACAGAGATCACCCTGCTTCATATTAAAGTCAAACTGCGGATGATCAAGCTTGCTGTATTCATGGAAGGTGTTTATAAGCTCTGCCACCGATTCGGTCTTGCGGTAGATGGCTTCATAATATTTCTTCTTTGCCTGCTCATCAGCTATATCATCGTTGAGAGCTCGTGCGTAACCTTGTATCACAGTAATAGGTGTTTTCAGATCATGTGAGATATCAGCTATCATCTGGCGTCTTTCATTTTCGAGGGCAGTACGCATCTTTTCACTTTCCTGCAGCCTGTGTATCATCTGGTTATAGCTTCGGCATATATTATCGAATTCCTTGATATCGTTAGTCTCCATTATATCTGTCTCGATAACATTCTCATACGAGATGTTATCGAGTGCGATCTCAAAGTTACGCAGTTCTTTGGTAACTCGTCTTAATATACCCGTTACGAAAAGCGTCGTCACAAGCACTATGCTCATAAGCTGCAAAAAGAATGCAGCATTATTGAAGGATATAACGATGTCCTCCATCTCATCAGTGTAATTATAAGGTCTTATAGCCTCTCGTGCATCGTTGACCGTTACTCCTTGATGATCATCGCAATATGACTGCACCAGCTTGTCATTCATCATATTATTAAGTATCTCGCTCTCGATATTTATGGCAAGTATCGTAAGCATCAGCATCAGCACAACGTTACCGATGATAAAAAAGCTCAGACTGCTTTTCTTTTCGGGATCACTCTTTTTTCTGAAAAACTTTATCAGAGGAATTCACCTGCCTTATCAATGATCGTTCTTCTCTATCTTATATCCGAGTCCACGAACGGTCTTCAAATATCTGGGATTTTTGCTGTCATCACCCAGCTTCTCACGCAGCTTTGAGATATGTACCATCATGGTGTTGTCATCATTCTCAAAATACTCACCATTTATACGCTCATATATCTGGGCTTTTGTGAAAACCCTGCCGGGTTTTTCCATAAGGGTCGCAAGTATCTTGTATTCTGTGGGTGTGAGCTGTATCTCTTCGCCGTTTTTGGTGAGAATAAATTTTCTTGTATCCAAAGAAAGCTCACCGACTTTCAGCAGTTCACTGCCATCGTCCATACTGCCGTTATCAAGTTTATACTTGCGCCTGAGATTTGACTGTACCCTGGCAACGACCTCCAGCGGATTGAACGGCTTTGTGATATAATCATCAGCACCTATATCAAGCCCCAGTATCTTGTCACTGTCGGCATTCATGGCTGAAAGGATGATGATTGGTATGCTGCTGCCGATACGTACACGCTTTGTAAGCTCGAAGCCATTCATTTCAGGCATCATTATATCGAATATGGCAAGGTCGGGCTTTTCAGCTTTCAGCATATCATAAGCAGTCTTGCCATCATAAGCACTCAGCACCTTAAATCCCGAATTTTCAAGATATAGGCGCAGTACCTCCTGTATATCCGTGTCGTCCTCTGCAATAAGGATCTTATAAGCCATAGACATACTCCTTTTCAATAATCTAAAACAAATTATAGCACACTTTTACTAAAAAGTAAAGGCGCATTTCTCCCATATACCGGAATATCTCCCCTGCATTGCACAGAGGAGATACACCGTATATCTACATGAAAGAAAGGAAAAAGCTTTATTCGTATCTCAATGCCTCGATGGGATTGAGTTTTGCAGCCTTGTTTGCAGGATAGTATCCGAAGAACAAGCCGAACGCCATTGAGAACAGTACGCTGACTGCAATGGACTTAACGGAAGCTGCACCGTTGATGCCTATTACAGCACCTACGCCTGCACCGAGTCCGCAGCCCAGCAGTATACCTATGGCGCTGCCTATGAGACAAATTATGATAGCCTCGATGAGGAACTGTCCTCTTATATCGTTATTTGTAGCGCCCAGAGCTTTTCTTGTACCGATCTCACGGGTACGCTCTGTTATGGAAACTACCATGATATTCATGACACCTATACCGCCTACCAGCAGCGAGATAGCTGCAATAGCTGCAAGTACGCCCTTGATAAGACCTGTTATGCTGTTGACCTGCTCGAGGATATTTCCCATAGTCATGGAAGCTGCCTTATATGTGTCGTTATCTGCGTAGTATTTATCGTTAAGGTATGCACAGATGTCTTTCTGGAGCTTTTCTACGTCTACACCGTTCTTTGCCACGGGGACGATCCACTCAAAGCTCATATCCTCCAGAGGCTTTTCGAGATAGCTCTTAAAAGGAATGTAAGCTGTTTCATAGCTGCTTCTGCCGCCCGTCAGCATACTCATGGCTGCACCGTTTTCCTTGGTCTCGTATACGCCGACAATAGTATAAGTAAGATACTTTCCGCCTACCTGACCTTCATACAGACTGCCGAGAGCATTTTCAGCAGAACCATAAAGCTTCTCTGCGGATTTCTTACCTATCAGCATTACCTTGCCGCCGTTTGAATAATCATCGACATTAAAAGATCTGCCGGCAATGATAGAGATATTCTTGCTCTCTTCTTCTATCTCAAAACCGCAGGGATTAACGGACATCAACTCCATCTTATTATCGCCCGACTCAATCTTGCCGAAAGATTCAAACATTCTCATGCCTTCAAGCTTGTCACCGAAATGTGCCTGTATATCTTCAAACATTTTTACGTTGAATTTATCGCTGTCTTTAATCTGACGGGCAGCATTGTCATAATTGTCCCTGTCAGTCACATTTGCCATAGTTTTCTGTATCACGTCGATCTCTATCTGATTTGCCTGCGCTCCGCCGAAGGTCTCCATAGTGGAATTGGCAAGTCCGTCACCGAGGGTCATTATGGCAATTACCGCTGCAATACCGATGACAATACCCAGCATAGTCAGTATCGAGCGCATTTTGTTGGCTTTGAGCTCACTGAATGCGAGTCTTATATTGTCCAGTAACATAGTTATTGCCTCTCCTCTCCGAAATGATATTGCCGTCCATCAGCGTGAGGACTCTCTCTGTTTCCTCTGCCAGTTCGTTGGAATGGGTGATGAGTACGATGGTGATACCTTCCTCCTCGTGGAGCTTATGGAAAAGATCCATTATCATTCTGCCCGTATGGGAATCCAGTGCACCTGTGGGCTCATCTGCAAGAATGATAGAGGGGTCGTTTGCCAGTGCTCTTGCTATGGCAACACGCTGTTTCTGACCACCCGAAAGCTCATCGGGCGTATGGGTCATTCTTTCACCCATACCCACCAGTTCAAGAAGTTCTTTCGCTCTCTTTTTTCTTGAAAGACCGGCTGTTCTGGCGTACATCATAGGAAGCTCCACATTTTTAAGTGCGGAATTTCTGGGGATGAGGTTATATGTCTGGAACACAAAGCCTATCTGTTTGTTCCTTATATGTGAAAGTTCGTTATCTCCCGCAGCACAGATGTCTGTGCCGTTAAGTATATAACTTCCGTCTGAAGGTCTGTCGAGAGCGCCGATTATATTCATCAGCGTTGATTTGCCCGAACCCGAAGCACCGACGATCGAAACAAATTCGCCTTTGTGTACTTTCAGGTCGATACCGTGGAGTATCTCCAGTTCATTGGGCTCACCCTCATAAAATCTTTTGTATATATTTTTAAGATCAATTACAACATCAGAATTCATTGTCAGCCCTCCCATCAGTAGAACAGTGAAATGGGCTTATCTTCTGACTCAGGCTGTATCACGTTCATGCCCTCTTTGATATCTTTGCCCGAGATCTCTGTATAATAATCGGTCTTGAGACCCTTTTCGACATATACATTTTCGATCTCAGCGCCATCTTTGCTTACCTGAACATACCAGCCGTCATCATCGGAAAGTATACAGTTATCGGGAACAGCAAATACATTCTGCTTTTCCTCGGTAACAACGATAAGCTTTGCTGACATACCTATGCGCAGACCATCTGTCTTATCGCCGAAAGATGCTTCAACAACATAGTCTGTTGATGATGAGATAGTACCGTCTGCTGTAGGTACGGCAGGTGCAGGTGTCGGTGAAACAAAGCTTAATTTTCCGTCGATGGACTCCGAACCCAGAGCCTGTACCGATATTTCGGCAGGCATATCCTTATTGAGCTTGCTGATGTCATACTGATCGACCTTTGCCTCTACCTTATAGCTGCTGTCATCCTGTATCTCAGCTATCTGACCGCCTGCGTAAGTTTCGCCTTCCTTTACACCGACTGCTGTAACTACACCGTCAAATTCTGCTCGGATAACACATTTTTCAATGCTCTCCTCGATGTCCTTTATCTGCTTATCATTCTTATCTGTTTCGCCGTCTGTGCTGAGTTTAGCTGTGTCAACAGCATCCTGTCTGTCGGAGACCATGCTGCCGTACTGATGCTCTGCATCTCTCTTGGCATCAGATGCGCTCTGAACAGCGTTCCATGTATCGTCTACCATTCTGTCAACAGTGGTCAGCCCTGCTTTGAGCTCTTTCTCTTTCATCAGTGCTGCGGAATACGCCTCTGCACACTGAGCAGCAGCCTTATCAGCTGCCTTAGACTTTTCTGTTGCTTCATCAAGTGCCTGCTGTCCCAGTTCAAGACAGTTTTTAGCAGTATCACGCTCATACTTAGCATCGTTAAGTGCTGATGCATCAGCATCTCTATTTGCTGCGACCTTATCATAGGCATCGCTTGCTGCATCGTAAGCAGCTTTCAGCTTTTTGAGATTTGCTGTCAGATCTTCAACTGTCTCTGCAGCTTCCTCAGATGCTGTAGCTGCTTCGGCAGCAGCGTTTTCCTTCTGAACTCTGTCGTTGACTGCTTCATTATAATCGTTATATGTCTTGTTCTGATCGTCAACCGCTTTATTATATGTATCCTGTGCAACATTTACTGAGCGAGCACCGCTGGCAGATTTTGCATTAAAGTCTTCGATCGCATCTTCATAGCCACGCTGTGCAGCATTCAGATTTATGTCGCTTATCTGTTTGGAATTATCTATAGCTTTCTTTGCTGTATCGAGCTGTGCTTTAAGATCGGTGTCATCAAGCTCTGCTATAACATCGCCCTTTTTGACTTTGTCGCCGACCTTGACCTTGACGCTCTTTACCTTTGTATTAACTATCTCACTTGTAAGCGAAAGCTTTTCAGCGCTCTGTACAGTACCCGAAACTGTAACTTTCTGAGAGATGTCCATCTTCTCAAGAGTTATGGTCTCCTGCTTTACAGAAGGCTCATTCTTCGCTGCTGCCGAACCATAAAGCGCCATGCCGCCTACTGCTGCCGCAGCGATACCACATACGGTAAAAGCGACTACCTTCTTCTTACCCTTTTTCCTGTTAGACTTTTTCATCTTCTACTCCTCCATGTTCTTTACTTAAATGAAATACCGATGTTTCTTCGGTATTCCCTTGCCTTTATCATAATACTATCATTCTATTCTAAATCCTTACTTTATGAAACCTTAATTAATCTTAATGTTCATCTTAAAAATGATAAAGAAAACTTTCAATATGTACCGGGAAAATGTCTTTTATGACAAAATATCCCATTTTTTATTGACAAAAAGAGATGCGGCATGATATAATTAGTTAGAAAACTAATTAGTATGAAAGGGATGATATTATGAAATATAAGAATGACCATACGAGAAAACCGAGGCTTTTGCTGGAAAGACCAGACCCAAAGCCCAGTATGTATATAAATGATATATCCAGGCTTTTTATGCACCGTGTGCGTCATGAATGTGAAAAGCAAGGCATTGCCCACGGTTATCACAGACTGCTTATGGAACTTGCCCATGAAGACGGGGTAACTCAACTTCAACTGGTACAGCTGACAAGACTTACTGCACCTACGGTCTCGGTGGCACTCTCTAAAATGGAGAGCGATGGACTGGTAAAACGTATCCCCGATATAAAAGACATGAGACAAATGAAGGTATATCTCACAGACGCAGGCAGAGAAAAGGTCGAGTGTGTGCGCAGGACTTTCCGTGAAGCTGATGCTGTTCTTACAAAGGATATCCCCGATGATGAGCTAGATGCAGCGATGAAAATAATGCGCAGGATGCTCATAAATCTTTTGGAGGAGGAAGATAAGTGAAATTATTGAAATATATAAAGCCCTATCTGTTATTTGTGATAATGGCGCCCGTGTGCATGGTAGGCGAGGTATCCATGGACCTTTTACAGCCAAAGCTCATGTCAAAAATAGTTGATGATGGTGTGCTGGGGAGTAATATGCAGCTTATAATACGCACGGGGATAATAATGCTGTTATCGATAATCTTCGGTGCAAGCTGCGGTATTGGGTCGGCTGCTTTTGCGGGCTGTGCCTCTCAGGGCTTTGCCAGAGATGTGAGAAACGGTCTATTCAAAAGGGTCATGGGGCTCTCCTTCCAGCAGACAGATAAATTCACCACAGGCTCTCTGGTAACAAGGATAACCGCCGATATAACAGCAGTTCAGCAGATGGTAGACTTTTTGATAAGAAGCTTTGTGCGCAACATGATAATGTTCATTGGCGGTATAGTAATGATGCTTTCACTTAATGTCAGCTTTGGTAAGGTAATTGCATTTGCTCTGCCTGTGGAAGCCCTGATAGTAATACTGATAATGCGCAAGGCTAATCCCCTGTATGGGGTAGTCGCAAAAAAGCTTGATAATGTAAACTCTGTCATGCAGGAAAATGTTACGGGTGCAAGAGTCGTCAAGGCGTATGTCAGAGAAAAACATGAGGAAACACGTTTTGATGCTGCCAACATGGGGCTTATGCAGTCAAATCTCGATGTAATGAAGCTTTTGGCTTTGCTGCAGCCTTTTCTGATGCTCATCATGAATATGTCAGTGCTGGCAGTTATTTATGTTGGAGGATTTCAGGTCGAAGCTAAAGAAATGCAGGTGGGCGAGGTAATGGCAGCAGTCAATTATCTGACTCAGGTGCTGCACGGTATAATGATGATCTCCATGATGTTCCAGACTGTTTCGAGAGCATCAGCATCAGCGAAGCGTATAAACGAAGTTCTGGAGACCGAACCGGTAATAAACAGCGCTCAAACACCTGTTGAGCTTACAGAAAAAGGCACCGTTGCTTTTAAAAACGTTTCATTTACTTATCCTGCGGCAGGAGGTGAACCTGTGCTTTACAATATAGACCTTGACATAAAGCAAGGCGAAAACATCGCTATACTTGGCAGTACAGGGTCGGGCAAATCTTCTCTTGTAAATCTGATACCACGTTTCTACGATGCCAACGAGGGTGAGATACTTGTTGACGGCGTAAATGTAAAGGAGCAGGATCTTGAAGATCTGAGACAGCGTGTCGGTATAGTTCTGCAAAAAAGCGAACTGTTCTCGGCATCTGTTAAGGAAAACATTCTCTGGGGCAAAGAAGATGCATCGGATAAAGAAATAAGATCGGCTGCTGTGACAGCACAGGCAGATGAATTCATTTCACGTATGCCCGATGGATATGACAGCATGATCGCCGAAAAAGGCGCTTCCCTTTCGGGCGGTCAGAAACAAAGGCTATCAATTGCAAGAGCTGTGCTCAAAAAGCCCGAGATACTTATATTCGATGATTCGACCTCGGCTCTAGACCTTACAACGGAGGCTAAACTCAGGAGCGAGCTCAAAACAAAACTCTCGGGCACGACTGTCATCACCATTGCCCAGAGAATAGCAAGTATCAAAGACTGTGATAGGATAGTTGTGCTGGATCACGGCAGGATAGTCGGCTGTGACAAACATGAAGAACTGTTGAAAAACTGTGAAGTATACAGAGATATCTACAGTTCACAGGTAAGAACTAACGGAGGTGAGAGCTGATGCCCCCTATGCCACCCGTAGGACCAAACAGACGTGGTCCCGCAGGACCGAACTCGGGCAGAGTAACAGGTGAAAAGCCTAAAAATGCCATGGCGACCCTGCGCAAGCTTTTAAAATACATAGAAAAAAGCGAAAGGCTTTTCTTCGGGCTGATGGCGGTCATGATCTTCATTACCCTGCTTAATCTGGCTGCACCTTTTATACAGAAGATAGCCATTGACTGCATTACATTGGATAATAAACATCTTAATGTGGAAACAGCAAAGCTTCTGAAAATGCTTATAATACTTGGTATAGTTTATATATCAAACTCGGTATTCACATATTTGCAGGGCATACTCTCTGCAAAGCTTTCACAGCGGACAGTCAGCACCATGCGCCGTGACCTTTTCGGCGATCTGGTAAGACTGCCCATAAAATACTTCGACACCCACAGGCACGGCGATATAATGAGCCGTATGACAAACGATGTGGAAAACATATCAAATACGATCTCACAGTCCATTGGTTCGCTGATATCGGGCGTACTAACGGTCATAGGTTCGGTCGTTATAATGCTGGCTTACTCGCCGCTGCTGACGCTTATCTCGCTTTCCACTGTAGTACTGACCATATTCGTAACAGGCAAAATGACTAAGTTCATGCGCAGATATTTCTTGCAGCAGCAGATAATACTCGGCAAACTCAACGGTCATGTGGAAGAAATGGTAACAGGCTACCGCACAGTTGTTTCTTATTCAAAGGAAAAAGATGCGGTGCAGGATTTTGGTGAAATGAGCGATGAACTGCGCAAATGCGGTATCAAAGCCCAGATTTGCGGCGGTGTCATGGGTCCTTTCATGAACTGTATCTCAAACTTCGGATTTGTTATGATAGCAGCTTTCGGCGGATGGTTCAGTCTTAAAGGCTGGATAACCGTTGGTACTATACAAGCTTTCATACTCTACTCCAAGCAGTTCTCACGACCAATAAACGAGATAGCTAACCAGTATGCCAACATACAAACAGCTATTGCAGGTGCAGAACGCATCTTCGAGGTCATGGAGGCTGAGCCTGAACCGGATAACGGCAAGGCACCTGTGACCGCTGAAATGGTACGTGGCGATATCTGCTTTAAAGACGTATGGTTCTCCTACGAGGAAGGCAAGCAAGTGCTCAAAGGACTCGATCTTGATATAAAACAAGGTCAGAAGATAGCTATTGTTGGCGCAACAGGTTCAGGAAAGACCACGGTCGTAAATCTGCTGACAAGGTTCTATGAAACCGACAGCGGCAGCATTACCGTTGATGGTACAGACATAACAGAGATCCCAAAAGATGAACTCCGCAGCTCGATAGCCATAGTCTTGCAGGATACCGTGCTTTTCTCGGGTACAGTCGGAGACAACATCCGTTACGGTAAAGAGGACGCTTCTTTGGAAGATATAAAGCGTGCGGCACGTCATGCAAATGCAGATGAGTTCATAAGGCATTTGCCCGATGGTTATGACACCATACTTTCTGAGGGCGGCGCTAACCTTTCACAGGGACAAAGACAGCTTATAACCATCGCAAGGGCTGTACTTGCAGATCCTAAGATACTTATCCTTGATGAAGCCACATCAAGCGTCGATACCAGAACAGAGATGCACATACAGCAGGCTATGATAGCCCTTATGAAAGACCGAACCTCATTGATAATCGCACACAGGCTTTCCACTATACGTGATGCTGATGTGATAGTTGTCATAGATGGCGGCAGGGTCACAGAAGCCGGCAGACATGAGGAGCTTATCGAAAAACAAGGCTGCTACTACAGGCTGTATCAGACTCAGTTTGCGGGAAATAAAACATAAAGAGCAAAGGAAGCTTTCCGAAAATGATCGGAAGCTTCCTTTTTTTGAAATATATTATTCGCTGATAAGTTCCCTGACTTGAACGATCTTTATCTTGCGTGATGAAATATATGAGGTGATAAAGAAACTCAGTGTAACAAGAACTGCCGGTGTTATGAACATCGAGAGGGAGTAATCCGTCGTAAAGTCCGTAAGACCTACTACACGCAGTACAAATGTCAGCATCGTGCGTGACATAAGGATACTCAAAATACAGCCAAGTGCCGAGCCGATGAGCGCAACTATCGTAAAGCGCAATGCAAACTGCATTTGCAGACCATCAACAGTAAAGCCCACTGCCTTGAATATACCTATATCTCTGCGTTCACGGATAAAAGCACGCTTGCAGACCATATTTACGATGACCACAGCAAAAGTGAGTATCACAACATCCATGGCAACAGTAAGCGCATTCATTATGACCTCGGCTACCTTTTTATACGCTTCGGTCGTGTCATCTTTTTCAAAGGCAGCAGCTTCCAGTTTATCCTTGTACTTATCATTTATCATATCGGTGACCTCCTGCTGTTTTGAGACATCTGAAAGACGAACATAGGCTTCGTTTATATTGTCATAGCCAATATTTATCATGCCGTCCCCCGTCATGGCAGTCACCAAACCAAAATCCCAGATACTCTGGAAATATCCTGTTATTACATAATCCGCTCTATTATCCATGTATTCGACCGTTACAGTGTCGCCAATCTCTTTGCCGCAGCGCTCGGAAACTTTCTTTGTTATCATTATCTCGTTCTCATATTTCGGAACTCTGCCCTCATCTGGTCTGAATACGTTCTTCAGCGCACGGTAGTGATGTACAGGAGTCTGCTCGCCATCGATCATCATGTAGTGATATGAGCAAGTTTCGACTGCTGCACCATCATCTATCTTTCTGATCTCAGCTTCCAGTTCGTCAACATTTGAAAGCTTCAGATAACCTGTGTTGGATATGGAAATATCTCCGCCAACCTGATAGAACAGTTCATCAAGGTCAAGTCCCTTTGTAAGTATCATTATGGTCACAATGAAGAATACCAGCATCATAACGATAAGGACTGTACCTATGTAACTCTTTTTACGTGAATTCAGCTGGCGCAGTGCGATAAAGAACGCAAGAGGTCTCTGCCTTATCTTTGTGTTCAGCCTGCTGTCAAAATGCACTTCGCTTCCGCCGCCTGCAATAGCCCTTACAGGTGATATGCGGTTTATTCTTGCAGTAGCTATATAGATAAAAGCAGTACAGATAGCTATGATTATAACGCAAAGCAAAGCACATTTTGCATATGATACGCTCGTATCCGTAAGCAGACCCGTAACATTTTTCCAGGCACCGATTAGAAGATCACAGGCCGGTATAGAGATTACGATACCGACGATACCGCCTATCACAAGTGCCAGAGTATATTGCAGAACATATACCAGACTGATATTGCGCCTTGTAAAGCCCTGAGCTTTAAGTATACCAAGCTCGGTATAATCAAGTTCAATGGATGCGCTTATGCTGTTATACATGGTTATCAGGGTAACTATCAGCAGCAGTGCAACAAATGCCACGATAGTTCTGCTGCCGACTCTTGAATACATTTCGATACAATCGGTTATATCGTCCCTTGTCCTGGCAGCGATCGAGGAACTTATCAGCGTCGTATCGTCCGAAAGCTTTTTTTGCAGCTCATAGCACTTAACGCCGTCTTTACCGTTTATATAGAACCATTGTACCTTTGCCACACAGCAATTATCCCCAAAAACGCTGTCAGTCTTATCGGCATATATCCTTTCAAAATCGCTTTCGGATATGACCGCACAGTTCATGCCCTGTGTGGATGCACCGTTTATAACGTCCTCATAAAAACCAGCAATGGTAAACTCCTCATCATAGCCGTTATGTGTACGCAGTGCGATCTTGGCACCGACCTTAAAACCATCAAGTATCTTCATCTTATAGGGTAAAACTATCTCGCCTTTATCAATAGAGTTATCTGCTTTGAAATCCCTGTAATCATCCGTGAATATATTTACATCTTCGTCCGCAGCCTTTAGAAACAGAGTCACATCTTTTTCTTTGTCATCAACTTTGAGCTTACTGAGAAAATATAACATTTCCTCTTCTTTGACATCTTTAACAAGCTCGTTTTCCCTGACCTGATCCACCATTTCATCAGTGACATTCTCTTTATACATATGTACGATGACATCAGATACGGACGATTTTTCAAACTTTTCTGTTCTAGCCTCCACAAGACGGTCGTTGTTGCTGACTGTTCCCGAGAAAGAGAATGTAATAAGCATCATCAGCAGCACTATGCCCTTGAACGCCCCTTTGCCGTGCCTGATATTCGCCCACATAAGTTTAAGTATGCTTCTCATATGCTCACCTCACCATTCAAGGGACGTGAGCCATGCATTGACCTGAGTTTCACGGCTCTTTTCATCTTTTTTGTCATAAGGTGCAAGCTCAAGCTCACCAATGACCTTGCCATCTTCGATATAAATTATTCTGGAAGCTCTGCAGGCTGCCCTTGCATCGTGTGTCACCATAAGAATACTCTGACCGCTGCGGTTGAGTTCGGTCATCAAGTCAAGCACCTCTGTGGTATTCTTTTTATTTAGTGCACCTGTGGGCTCGTCCGCAAAAAGTATCTTAGGCTCGTTTATGACTGCTCGGGCTATGGCACAGCGCTGCTGTTCGCCTCCCGAACACTGGGACGGCAAATGCTTTTTGATGTGTGCGATACCCATTTTCTCAAGGAGTTCCTCGGCACGTTTATCCGTTTCCGCTGCTGACCTTGTTTTATCAAGATAACCCGGCACAGTTACGTTCTCGAGCAGATCAAGGTTGCTGACTAAGTGCATCTGCTGGAAAATAAATCCGAAATCGCCATGCCGCAGGGCTGCAAGCTTTTTTTCGCTAAGGCTCACTATGTCCTCGCCGTTGTACATGACTTTTCCGCCTGTGGCACGGTCCATTCCGCTGAGTGCATAGAGCAGTGTCGATTTACCTGAGCCGGAAGCACCCATGATGACCGTTAGGTCGCCCTCATAAATATCAAGATCGACACCCGTAAGAATATGTACCTGACCTCCGTTATGCGCAAAACTCTTGCACAGACCTTTTGCTGACAGGATAGCTTTTTTCATATTTCGTCTTCCTTTCATAAGTTTCATTGTACATATTCTAGCATATATACTATTAAGAAATACTTAAGAACTATGTTTCGTCAGGTATCTTTCCGGAAACATATAACGTATACGCCAAAACTATCAATAGTCTGACCGCAAGCATTACTATCTCTGCTGTTTTTTCGCTGCCGGTAAATGTTATCAGGCGTTCTCCCGTGCAGAAATCTGCCAGCATATTATTTAAGCTGTGAAAAATGATGCAGCTGATAAGACTGCCGGTTTTTATCACTATTATCACAAGCATGAAACCTACAGCTACAGCGTATATGATCTGAATGCTGCTTTTTTCGATGCCACGGAATAAAAATCCACGGAAAATGACTTCTTCAAGCAGACCGACAAACAACATCGAGATAGTGTGCGTGATGATGACCGCTGTTGAATGATCAGTGC
The DNA here is from genome assembly GCA_902788785.1 of uncultured Ruminococcus sp. Taxonomy (GTDB): domain Bacteria; phylum Bacillota; class Clostridia; order Oscillospirales; family Ruminococcaceae; genus Hominimerdicola. The sequence continues at coordinate 31,046 of CADALT010000001.1, read as the reverse complement.
CGATACCGAAAAACAACGGTATTACAGGTATAGAGAAAAGGGGTATATAATACAGCATATCCTTAGCTTTAGTGTTTGGGGCACATAGACCGTAGTATCTGCCAAGCCCGTTCTTCCTTATAAAAAGAATTATTACCGCCGCAAGAATAACAGCAAAAATGCATTCTGCAAAATACTCTATCCCGAGCTTTTCGGATATGTCTTTCATGATACTCATACCCACAACGTAAATAACTATCATTATAACAGCAAAAGTGACCTCGTTTTTTTCATACAGTTTTTTCATATGATATCCCCCTTATCTCTCTATCATACCATTGAAAACATCTGTCAGAAGTTTTCTGAAATAAGCTTCATCATAGCTTAGCGAATTGTTCGCAAGCAAACTTGCCGCACCGTGAACTGTCATGAACACCGCATCAAAGACTTCACCCGCTTTTTCTTCGGTAAGTCCGAACGCCTTGCACATCGGTTCTATGATAGGTGCTAATGCGTCAGCTGAGGTAAGTTCTGAAAAACTGCTTTTGAATTTATCCGACTGAAACAGAAACCGAAACAGATGACTTTCCTCGTCCGCAAACTTAATATACCTCATGCCTATTGACAAAAAAGGAACATCAGCGCTCTCATCGGGCGTCATGATATAATTAGTATGAAATTCATCTGCGGCAAAATATATATCGGCTTTAAGCTCGTCAACAGTCTTATAATGATACATCACAGGCTGTGTCGAACAGTCAAGCTCTGCCGCTATCCTGCGGACATTCAGACTTTCCTGCCCTTCATTTCGGACTATATTTAGGCCTGCATCAATTATCATATCCTTTGTGATCTTCGATCTGGGCGGCATTTTAAGACCCTCCTGCCAATAAATTCGTTATATAACACCTATAATATAACATATGTTATATTTAAAAGTCAATAGCTTTGTGTCATAAAGTTACATTTGTCACATAAGCCTCCGTGCTTTACAATTCATAGGAAATATGTTATACTTAAAACCACAGGAGGTGATGGCATGGGTATAAACAAGGAACTGTCTCAGCTTGAATTCATACAGCGTGAAAGCGGAATGGTGCGCCTGCCTTACGAGCAGGAGATGGAGTTTTATTCGGCTGTGGCATCGGGCGATATCAAACGTGTTAAGGAACTTTATACTCCCCTTACAGTTGAAGGCTACGGCGTGCTCAGCAAAGACCCCGTGCGCAACCTGAAATACCACATCGTCATCGCCGTCGCACTTATAGCACGTTTCTGCATAGACAGAGGTATGCCGACTGAAACCGCTTATACTATCAGTGATATCTTCATAAACCATGTGGATAACTGCGATGATACAAAGGAGCTTGAAGAGATACACAGGCAGACTTTTGTTGAATACGCCCAGCGTATGAAACTGATAAATGCAGGGAGTGCCTATTCAAAAAACATACTGCGCTGTCTTGATATAATCCACGAGAACATACACAGCGGTATCAAAGTCAGTGAGATAGCAGAAAAGCTTGATATATCGCCACAATATCTATCAAAGCTGTTCAAGAAAGAAGTTGGGATGACCATATCTGATTTTATCATGGACAAGCGTATACAGGCAGCGAAAAATATGCTGATTTTCTCGGATCACTCCCCTCTGGACATCTGCAATTATCTGAATTTCAGTTCTCACAGCCACTTTATCGCCGCATTCAAAAAGCATACGGGCATGACCCCAAGACAGTACCGTGAACGTTATGCACGAGATGAAGCGAATAAGAATAAAAAGTTCTTCATCACATAATATGACCCCGAGCATATCCGTTCGGGGTCATATGTTATATATCGGACATTGCTTTTGTAAAAAGCAGTTTTTCCAGAGTCACTCTGGGACGCCACCAATTTCGTGCAGTCTCAAATTCAGGGTAAGGAGTATACCACTGCCACGAAATATCAAAACCACCGTCATCTTTTTGGAGTTTTTGCAGAACGGCAAGTTCTTCCTTTATAAGAGGTACTAAGCTTTCGGGTACAAGGTCGGTATACACTCCGCCAAACAGGTCGGATGGCGCAGTTACATACTCAATACCGTATTTAGTGATATCGGGACAAACTACCTCGATTATCCTTTTAAGAATTAGCGATTTTAATTCAGCAAGGTCTATAATATCCGTTATTTTGTTTTGCAGCAGTAATTCATAAGCCAGCATAAAGCATTTAAGATGGTCGCCTATAAGCTTATTATTCTCTTTCAGATAATCAACAGCTTGCCCGAGTATATCTTTATAAAGTTCTGAACGTTTGTCATAGCATACCATAAATGCTGCCAGCGAAACCGTTGGATTGAAACCGTCTATGCCGCTGCCTTTCTTTTCCCACCAGACAGCATGAGGATAGTCTTTGTTGGACTCGATCGAAAACAGCCAGCGTTTTTCTGTTTCATCAAATGAATCATGCGAACGAAGATATTTGATGATACCCTCGGTAATATCCTCTGCTTCATCAAGACAGCCCATGCGATACAGCCATATAAGCGCATCATTGGTCGCTATCGGATTAGATGCAGGATTCCAGTTATCGGCTTCGAGTGCATTGCCGAAGCCACCGTCATTATTCTGAAATTTTTTAAGTTCTTCCAAAGCTTTATCTGCGCTGCAATTATGGTACAGCACCTCAAAAACCGCTTTTTCAAAAGGTCTTGCGTTATCTGTAATAAATCTTTCAGCTGCGCTGACAGACATCATTTTCATCAGTCCTCCTTTTTCTTGTATTATAACACGCCAAACATGACAACAGTACGTCATATTCTATCTTTGCATTTTAATTATACTCATTTAAAGCAGGTTAGTCAATAAAAAGCAGCACCATTACATACTCATAATGATGCTGCGGTCAATCAAATATACTATTATTTGTCATTAGGTCTTTTATTTGAACGTACCCATTTAGCCCTCATCTCAGGATTCATGTTATCCCACATGGAAGTCCTGCGAGCTATCTCCTCGTGGGTTCCGACATCCATTGCGATCTGGTCACTGCCGTCCTCGCCCTTAAAACGCATTATCCTGTCTTCAAGATCACGGTAAATGAACTCATGGCGCATCATCGCCATGAAAGTAGTCTCATCCACAAGTTTGCCTTTGTATGGGTGCATCGATCCGATACTTACTGCCAGCCTGTCAGCCGTCTTATCAAACTCAGCAGTTCCCTTTGCAAGATAAAGCTCACTCAAAGCCATAGCCAACAGCTTATCTTCCACCGTGAGCACCACTTTCTCATTCGATCCCGCACTTAGTTCAGCCTTAACATCAAGTTCCTTTATCAAAGCGGCAAGCGCAAGCATACTTTCGCCGTCAAAATGCAGTTCCTTAACAGGTCTGACCTCATTCTTCTCGGGAGTAATAAGATCATCTGCACTAACATTGAAATAGTTAGCGATCTTTGCAAGATTCATCGCCGTGGGTACAGCTTTTTCCTTGATATAATTATGCAGAGTTCTCGCCTCAATATCTATTTTGTTTGCAATTGAACTTACGCTTTCCTCACCGATAAGGTCATAAAGCTTTTTGGAAAACATCTTCTTCCAGTCATCTTTATCATATTCTTTCTTTTCCTCGGGCTTTTTCTGTGTACAGCCCTGTTCCTTATTGGTATCTTTCTCGGGAATTTCAATAGGATCTTCTTTAAAATTGTTATCACACATAGCAATGCTCCTTTCTCGTCTTATTGTGCTCCAATTGTCTTAGAAATAAATTTCACGATCACATGAACTTTATTTCTTGTATTATATCAGATAGAACAGCTTTTGTCAAGTCCATTCAAATAAAAAAATATCCTCCACCGAAAAAGATGGAGGATAACCGCCTATTTAGGCTGGTGCGCCAGGAGGGACTCGAACCCCCGACCTACTGGTTCGTAGCCAGTCACTCTATCCAGCTGAGCTACTGGCGCACATTCAACTCTAATATTATATCATTTAGCAAGCGATTTGTCAAGCGCATTTTAGAAACTTTAACATATCATACATACTTTCTCAATAATTCAAGATAGTTCTCGTAGCAAATATCTGCTTCTTCCGCCATAATACGGCGTTCTGAGTTTTTCAGCTCATCAAGGCAAGCCGCTGTTATAAAGCCGCCCATCTTAGCACCTCTGATACCCTCGATTATATCCTCGAAGACCATAGTGTCCTCGGGCTGCACATCGAGCTTTTGGCAGGCAAGCTCGTAAACATCGGGAAAGCCCTTTCCCCTCTCGACCTGAGCAGTTGTCGCAAAGCTATCAAAAAGCCCCAGCACCCCGAGCCTTTCAAGAACAGGTCCGTACAGCGCCTCGGAGTTTGCTGTTGCCAGCCCGATCTTAATGCCCTTTGCTTTAAGATGGCGCAGAAATTCCGCTGCACCATCGACCTCGGGTATGATGTGGGTATACTCATATACCGCCATATCCTGCCATTCCTGCATGATGCTGTCAACGCTGTCGCTGATACCCAGAAGTTCTTTGGTATACTCGGCGGCTGTCCTGAAATTCATGGTCGAGACAGCAGCACAGTAATCATCCGGAACAGACTTCCCTCTTTTCTTGAAAAACTGCACATCTATCTCGCTCCATACACCTCTTGACCTTATGAGTGTGCCATCCAGGTCAAAAACTGCTGCTTTGATATCTTTCATCATATCAGAAACCTATCTTTACTGTTGTACCGGGTATGCTTACACCCTCTCCTACCGAGATAGGCAGCTTCTGTTCCTCAGTGAAACCTATGGTCTCACCGTCCTTGAGCTCAACGTCCTCACTGAGAACATATTCTTCGATCGAGAACATAAAGCTTATAAGCTTATCGGGCTGCTGCTTGCTGTTAACTATCTCCATTTCGTCCTTGCCGAAATACTTCATACCCTGTGTAAACGCACAAAGTCCGTCTTTGCCGAGATACATACCTGTGTATACAAGTATCGGAACGGGCATCTCACCCTTTTTGATAGTCTCTGCAAAATCAACATAGAACTGCTTTTCATAAACAGTAGGGTTCTTATAAATACCTATCGCATTATCAAGTTTTAACAGGCAGCAAGCTACTTTAGCAAAAAGTTCAGCCTGGTCCATTGCATCGAACTTGTTCATGACAGCGACCATTACATGAGCCTGATGCTTGGCAGCCTCAGCAGCGCCGTCCTTCCACATTATATTATTTGCAGCAAAAGTCTCCGCCTCGTTATCTGGTATCGGAGAAGGCATCAGCGAGCAGGCAACCACCATATCATCCGCATGAAAAACGATGGCATTATCCTTTACCTCATCCTGAACATCCATATCCCAATCTTCTTTAAGGTATTTCTTAAATCTTGCCCAGTCCATATTGGCATCTTTATAGAGCACAAAGCCGGCAAGAACATTGCCTTCCTTAACTCCTTCTGTCAGCTTCTCAACATTATTATTTTCAGCCATATATTAAACCTCCGTATGAGCTGCCAAAAAACTTGTCGGCTAACTCTCTGTATATTGAAAACTTAACTATCCTCTGTGCAGTGCTTTCATGTTCCGTGAGATATACTTGTGATACATAACACAGCAAAAACAGCCTATCAGCGTACCGCTTACCATGCCGCATAATACATCTGTCGGATAATGCACACCCACATACAGCCTTGAAAATGCTATCATGGCGCACAGCACAAGCACTGCAGCACCTATCTTTCGTGGGACTTCGCCAAATATCACCGAGCCCACCGAAAAGCTCGCCGAGGTATGTCCAGACGGGAAAGACGGGTCAAGTGGTTTTGCAACAATGCATCTAAGACCATCTACCACCTCATAAGGACGTGTCCTGTCAAAGATGTTTTTTAACATCACATTATTAACTATCACATTAACTACCATTGCCGCTGTGCATATCAGCCCAAGTTTACGTGTCTTCGGGATGATCATAAGCACGATGCAGGCGGCTATCATCAGCGCACCGTAATTCCCCAGATATGTAACTCCTTTAACAAAAGGTGTCAATGTATCATTGCGTAGATGTTCCTGTATCCACAGCAGTATCTGTCCGTCAGTTTCAGAAAATCCCTGCATTAAATATCCACTCCTTAAAAAACAAGTGCGGTATAACACAGATTGTATTATACCACACTTTTCAATAAATTTCAAGTTATATTTTATCATTCTGTACGCAAAGCGATAACAGGGTCTTTCTTTGCGGCTATCCTCGATGGGAACAGACCTGCGATAAGTGTCAGCACAATGCTGATGGCTACCAGTATTATCGCCGCAGCATAAGGTATAGATGCTCTCATGGGTACAGTTGTGAGCCTTGCGATAATGGCATTTATGGGTATTGTCAAAACATATGACAGTCCAACGCCCAGCACACCTGCCACAAAACCTACTATAGCAGTCTCTGCATTGAAAACTCTGGATATATCACGCTTTGATGCGCCTATGCTTCGCAGGATACCTATTTCCTTGGTTCTTTCAAGTACAGAGATATAGGTGATTATGCCTATCATTATCGAAGATACTACCAGTGAAATAGCTACAAATGCAATGAGCACATAGCTGATGGCATTTATGATCGAAGTCACGGATTTCATCATTATACCCACAATATCGGTGTATTCTATCTTGTCTGCTTCCTCGACGCTGTCGTTATAATCGTCTATCAGAGCTATTATCTCTTCCTTAGATTCAAAGTCCTTAGGATAGATATTTATCGTGCTGGGATTTTCAAGAGTCGCATAACCAAGCTTTGCCAGATTTGCATCATAGTTTGAGGAGGAATATTTACCGCTGTTTGCCAGAGCTTCTACATTCTCCTCGGCAGATTCGGTTATCATCTTCTGCATAAGATCAAGCTGTTCATCGGTAAGGGATGCGAGATACTCCTTCTGAAGATCAGTAAGACCTCCCATGAAGTCGCCGCCATCACTCATTAGCGATGACATATCGATCCCCTGCATAGCCTCCATGCCCTGACCTTTAAGTGCAGCCATCTGTTCAGGGTCGCCGCCCTGAGCCATATAAGCTGCCGCTTCTTCTTCAGTCATGCCTTCGGGGAGCTGCCCTGCCATAAGCGCTGCCAGCTGTTCATCAGAAAGCTCGGGCATAGCCTGTGCATCATCACTCGGCATCTGCGCCATGAGTTCGGCTGCATATTCCTCTGTCATTCCCTCGGGAAGCTCACCGGACATCAGCGATGCTAACATTTCTTCACTGATCTCTGTATTTTCCGTGTCTTCATCAGTTTCTTCTGTTTCCGGGGTTTTAGCGATATCGTCTGCAGTGTTTTCTGCGTCTGAAACAGTTTCTTCTATCTCAAGCTCATCTTCGTCCTCATCGGTCTTGAATTTAAGTCCGCTGAAAACATCAATCTCGGGATCGTCCATTTGTTCTTTGATGATGTCGCTGTTTTTGACCTCATTTACCAGATACTCCATCAGATCGTGACGGTAAGCTATACCGCCGTTCAGAGAGGTAGCTGCGGCATCTTCATTAGGTCTTATTATACCGACCACGGATACCTCAAGGCCCTTTTCGACAGCCTCGGTCATATAATCTGCGTCCTCTGTCATATCCTCCCAGATGCCGTCCTTTTTCTGATAAAAATCAGTCGTAGGGAGTATCTTATATTTAAGTTCCAGCAGCTCATCATAGGTATAGGTCTGCTGCTCGCTTTTAAGCTGTATCTCCTCACCTAAAAGCGCACGCCGTATTATACCGTCAAGCTCCGATGCATCCATGATGCCCAGTGAATAAAGGATATAATCATTTATCTCATTATGCTGATCGATTATCAGCACGACCTCATTGTACTTCTCGGGCATCCTGCCTGCAACAATATCATACTGCGAGGCTAATAGGTCCTCATTATCTATCATCTCTGTCCAGACATCCATGCCGTTCATGGAAGAACCACCCATGGACATACCCATCTTCTGAGTTTCGCTGAGGTAGCCCATATCCATAAGCACCTGCGATGGATTTACCTGATAAGCGCCCTCGGAAGTATCAGCTTTGAAAACGTTCAGTGTCGTGGAATAGCCGTACTTGACATCGGTCGTCAGAGTTTTTATTTCCTTATTATCATCAAGAAAAGTCTTGAATTTTTCAAGATTATTTATCTTAGTCTCCTGCATAAGAGTATTTATCATACCTGACATCTGATTTTGCGAATAGACCTTATCCATATCATGGTCACGTTCGCTGTCTCTTGCTTCCGCCATGGTACTCATTATCTCGGCTATACTTGCAGTGGACTGTTCTATCTGAAGCGGATAGGTCGATAGCGTATCAGACTGTACCTGATCGATATATAACTGCACACCGTTCGATATAGATAGGATAAGCGCTATACCTATAATACCTATGGAACCGGCAAATGACGTCAGCAAAGTTCTTGCTTTTTTGGTCATCAGGTTGTTTCGGCTCAACGAAAGCGCTGTACCGAAACTCATTGAAGTTTTAAGCTTTTTACGCTCTTTTTTCTTCTCCGCCGCCGACTTGTTATCTGTTTTGATCTCAGCCTTATAAGGGTCTGAATCATCTGTCACTTTACCATCTAGCAGTCTAATTATTCTCGATGAATACTTATCAGCCAGCTCGGGGTTATGTGTTACCATGATTATAAGCTTATCTTTGGAGATCTTCTTGAGTATCTCCATTATCTGTACGCTGGTCTCGGTATCAAGGGCACCTGTAGGTTCGTCTGCCAAAAGTATATCAGGGTCATTGACCAGTGCTCTTGCTATCGCAACACGCTGCATCTGTCCGCCCGACATCTGATTCGGACGTTTATTGAGCTGATCGCCAAGACCCACCTGTTCAAGCGCTTCTATTGCACGCTTTCTGCGCTCTGTTTTGCCGACACCCGAAAGGGTAAGCGCCAGTTCGACATTTGCAAGTACAGTCTGGTGGGGTATCAGGTTATAGCTCTGGAATACGAAACCTATTGAATGGTTTCTGTATGCATCCCAATCGGAGTCTTTAAAATCTTTAGTCGATTTTCCTCCGATATTCAGATCACCATCGGTATATCTGTCAAGACCGCCTATTATATTGAGCAAAGTCGTTTTACCGCAGCCCGACTGTCCCAGTATGGATACGAACTCATTCTTACGAAAATCAATACTGACACCTTTAAGTGCTTTGACAGTCGTATCGCCCGTTACATAGTCTTTGGTTATATTTTTCAGACTAAGCATCTTTAACTATCTCCTTCTACGAATTTTTACTTTCCAACTGTTTTGCGTATTTTTCAATATTACCTATGAGTTTTACACTGACATCAAGAAATGTTCTGAGATCTTCCTTTGGGATATCTTCAGAGATCTTATCAGTGAACTTTAAAAAACTTTCCTGCATATCCTCAACGACGTTTACGCCTTGATTGCTGAGGATATAGCGCATACCTCTTTTTTTACCGTCATCCTCGGGATTTCTGATTATATACCCATTCTCCTGAAGATCATTCAGGATCCGTGATATCAGCGACTTATCATAGCACGACATGGTTCTGAGGTCTGTAGCACTGCATCCGCCTTCATTTTTATAGATCATCCACATACACAGCATAGTAGACAACGATACCTTTTCAGAGATCGGGCACGCATTATATATCCTGGTAAAACTATGATTTTTCTGCTGATTGAGTGTCGTAAGATACTCTATCATGGAAACATTCATGTGACCTCTCCTTTCTATGCAAAAATAAGTTGACAAATCAACTTAACAATGAACAGTATATCACTTTTAAGTTGACTTGTCAACTTAAATTTTACGGGTAATTGTAAACAAAGCATGAATTTTAAAATAAAAGACCCGAAAGCACAATTCACGCTTTCGGGTCTCGATAGATCAGTCAAGACTTCTGTAATATTCTTCAAGCTTCGGTCTGGCACTGACATAATATTTTTCCAGAGCCTTATCGAAATGCTTTCCCATACCTTCCATGATTATCTTGTCAGCCTCTTCAAAGGACATTTTTTCCTTATATACACGCTTGCTGACCAGTGCATCATATACATCGGCTATCGCCATTATTCTGGCTTCCAGCGGTATATCATCACCCGAAAGCCCCTCGGGATAGCCCGAACCGTCCCAGCGTTCATGATGATAATGTGCCACATTTTCAGCTATCTCCTTGAAATACTCATCATCGGTATTCTCCAGTATCTTATGGACGATACGTGCACCCTCAGCTGCATGGGTCTTCATGATAGCATACTCCTCATCGGTAAATCTTCCGGGCTTACGGAGTATCGCATCATCGACAGCTATCTTTCCGAGATCATGCATAGGTGCGGCTTTGATGATACAGCGGCAAAACTCTTCAGGCAGCTCCACCTCTTCATCCTTCTGTATCTCCTCGATAAGAAGTCTTACGCCCTCACTGGTCCTCATGATGTGTCCGCCTGTGGATTTGTCACGGCTCTCGACCATCATCGCCATACTCATGATGAGGTTATTGTGCATCTCAACTATATGTGCGGTCTTTTCCTTGACCTTGGCATCAAGCTCGCTGTTCAGCTCTTCCTGATACTTCATATTCTCAACCACTAAGGTATCATCAGTTATCGTGAACTGAAAACCACGTTTATGATTACCGTCATACAAAAAGCTTACATTTATAAGATATGTACGTCCGTCAAGATCATAGTGATGGCTGTCATATTTCTGGTCATCGATAAATTCTTTTAACCATACCAGAGCAGTTTCACTAAGCTTATGGTCAGCTGAGATAGGCTTGTCCACCGTGAGTTCCTTTAATTCCGGGAAAATACGCTTTGCTGTCTCATTGCTGCCCAGATAATTATATTTAAGATCAAAGGATATAAGTCCCGTAGAACCTTTCTGAACAAGTGAATCGATAGCTGTATCGGTCACATCGTAAAGGCATATCCTGTGGATTATGATTAGATAGATTATCTGTGTCATAACAAAAACCAGCGGTACAAGTTCGATGGTCTCGGAAATACGCTTTTTCAGGAAAAATATCATGACCGCAACGATCTCGGGAGCAAAAAGCAGATAAAGTATCTTTCTTGAAACGTCTTTCTTTGCAAAATAGCTGTATACCATCGCCACGATACTTATATAGAAATAAAGCACGACCATCGCATAAAAAACATTATGCATTATGCCGTAGGTCTTATCCATAACAAGTATCCCGTTTACATACTTGGCTTTTACACTCTGATAAAACATAGGTGATCTTTCGTTCAATGCGACCGAAAGATAAACACTAGTCGTAAGTGACATCATCAGTGCCAGCATCCAGCGTTTGACTCGTATATGGCACATACTCAGAACTATCAGCGACAAAAGCATGGGCTGATAGCATCCGCCCACATACACAAGCTTATTCGCCGTGATAGCTTCTCCAATGGATTCTGCCCTATAGAGCAAAGTATATCCAAGATTGGTCAGCGGTATCAATATAAATACCAACGTAAAATGCACATCAAAATGCTTGTGCCATCTCAATGCATAGACCATCATCAGAAAAACCGATACGGCAAATGTTATATCATAATAAAGTAAAACAGGATTCAATACACATTCCCCCAAGAAACGGCAGCATTGGCTGTCAAAAATATCATATTTTACAGCAAGCTGAAAACATGATAATATCTTTATATTTTATTATAAACCATATTTTTGGAATTGTCAACAAAAAAATCATTATTTTTAATTGAAAAACCAACCTAATTTACCAAACAGTTCGATTTGTAAATTTATTACAATAATACGGAAGAAAAAACTGCCTGCAAAAGCAACAATTTTGCTTTGCAGACAGTTGTAATGATCTATTGAGCCGAGACAGGCTTTTTCTCTTTTTTCTCGTCGGCGGCGGATATATCTGCTTTCTTGCGGCGAGCGATTATCACGCTCTGAACCACCAGGAAAATGCACAGCATCGCTGCAACTGTTATACCCGTCCACCATGCATCATCCAGACCAACTGATGAAACTATGTTCTGTATAAGTGCGAGTGAAAGTACACCGAACACCGTACCTATGATATTTCCGACACCGCCTGTCAGCATGGTGCCGCCAATGATAGAAGAAGCTATCGCATTCATCTCAGCGCCCGAAGCGTGCTGAGGTGAACCTGAACCTACGTGCATAAAATAAACAAATCCGCCTATGCCTGCCAGCAGACTGCAAATAACGTGAGACAGGAATACTGTACGCTTAACATTTACGCCCAGCATCAATGCGCTCTGACGATTGCCGCCAACAGCGTAGAAGTTTCTGCCTGTCTTTGTCCATTTTAGCATGAAGAAAAGTGCAGCCGCCAGTATCAGTGCCACAAGCACACCGATCTCGATATAAGCAGGTACATATATACCCTTTCTGTTGGTGGTGCCAAGGAACGGTATGATAACTCTGGTATCTTTCAGGGCTACGAAATCCTTATTTTCAACGTTGAATGGATTCGTATGTACAATGGTCGTCATGCCTCTTGCAAAAAACATTCCTGCCAGAGTAACGATAAAAGGCTGTATCTCAAGATATGCTACCAGATAGCCCTGTATTATTCCGAAAGCAAGTCCTATACCCAAAGCTATAAGTATGGACATACCGACACTTCCGCCTTTTTCATCAAGAAAAACCGCACAGCTCATAGCTACCAGTGCGGTCACACCGCCTACAGAGATATCGATACCGCCTGTGATCATGACAAGACTCATACCGCAGGAAAGGATCATAAGCGCTGCATTTGCATTCAGTATATTGAAGAATGCCTGGGGCTTCAAAAATCCTTCACGAAGGAATATGATAGCACAGATGTACATCACGAAGAATACTGCTATAGTTATAGTTGTCAGCAGGTTGGTATCTGTCATTTTTCCGGGGGCTTTCAGGATACCTCCGCCCCTTCTGTTAAGACCTGACATTTACTATCCCTCCATTCCTCAGGCACTTTCGGCTGTATGCTTTTCAGCACGCAGCTTTTTGCCCAGCTGTGACAGCTTTTCTCTGACAGCAGGTGCACTCATGATAACAAGGATTATTACTACCACAGCCTTGTATGCAGGGAGCGCATCGGACTTAACATCAAACTTATAAAGTGTGGTCGTAAGGAACTGTATAACATAAGCGCCCAAAATGGAGCTGCTCATGCTGAACTTACCGCCGCTGAGAGCATTTCCTCCAAGAGCCACAGCAAGTATAGCATCCATCTCAATATCCTTTGCAACTACCGAATAGTTGATTGTAGAAAGACGGCTTACTTTTATAAAGCCTGTCACAGCTACGCATATACCAAGGAACACATATGTCATCAGCTTTATCATTTCAGGGTTAAGGCCGTTAAGCCTGGAAGTTTTTTCATTGATACCAACTGACTGTACATACAGCCCGAGCGTAGTAAATTTAAGTATCAGGAAAGTCACCAGGAAGCAGAGCAAAGCTATGCAGAAAGGCGTTGGTATAGGGATACCCGGGATGTAGCTGCCAAAGTAGCCGAAAGAAGGTTCATTCACATTAGGCAGCTGATTATGGTTTACCCATGCCGCAATAGAACGGCCTGCTGTAAAGAGTATCAGTGTAGCGACCATTGGCTGTATCTTGAAGAAAGCGACCAAAGCACCGTTGAATGCTCCGAATATCATCGCAACAAGCATACTTACCAGGAAGCCTACTATTATAGGTGCATGGAGTTTTTCGGGGCTGGTCTCTGTACCACAAAGCACTCGCAGCAGTACCGAACCTGCTATCGCACAGGCAGCGCCCACGCTTATATCCTGTCCGCCCGAAGAAGCAGTTACAAGGGTCATGCCCAAAGCAAGTATAGCTACCTCAGAACCGTAATCGATTATAGTTATCAGCTGTCCCGTGAGAACAGGATCGCCGTTGCTTGTCTGTCCCATCGTTATCTTGAAAAATGACGGGTCGGCAATAAGATTAAAAAGTGCCAGCAGTACCAAAGCTGCGATCGGTATCATTATCTGATGACGGAATATACCGGGCATCTTAGAGTTCTTTGGCGGTTTTAGTGCATTACTCGGCATCTTTCTCACCTCCTGCAATAGTTGCCATGATAGTATTCTGAGTAAGCTGATCTCCTGTCAGTTCACCCACAAGCTTGCGGTCTCTCATGACCAGAAGTCTTGAGCAGGTACGCAGCATCTCATCTGTCTCGGACGAAATGAAGGTAACGCTCATACCCTCTGATGCAAGTTTCAGCATAAGCTTCTGGATATCGACCTTTGTACCTACATCGATACCTCTTGTCGGTTCATCAAGTATCAGATACTTCGGTTCTGTCAGCAGCCAGCGTCCGAGTATGACTTTCTGCTGATTACCGCCGGACAATGACTTTATAGGTGTGTTTACCGAAGCTGTCTTTATATCAAGAAGTTTTATATACTTCTCTGCAAACTCAGTAGCCTTAGCTTTCGAGAAAGGTTTAAAGAAGCCTGTTTTCACCTGCAAAGCCAGTATGATATTATCTCTTACAGAAAGATCTCCGATGATGCCGTCACGCTTTCTGTCCTCGGGAAGATAGGCTATCCCCTGCTTCATAGCGTCGATAGGCTTGCTTATCCTGACTTCCTTGCCATCGACCTTTACCGTGCCGCCTGTTACTTTATCAGCTCCGAATATGGTCCTTACGCATTCGCTTCGTCCCGAACCGAGCAGACCTGTAAATCCGTTTATTTCTCCCTTTCTAATATTAAAATCAAAAGGTGATATACCCTCACTGCTGCAAAGCCCCTTGCCTTCATATACGAACTCATCACTCTTGGAATCATATTCAGGGCTTTCGTTCTTGATATCCGCCATATCATCCAGCTCTTTTCCAAGCATCTTTGATACAAGCTGAACACGTGGAAGCTTTTCGATCTCATATTCTCCCACAAGTTTACCGTCTCTGAGGACAGTTATCCTGTCACAGACCTCATATACCTGATCCAGAAAGTGAGTAACAAAAATTATACCCACTCCCCTGTCTTTCAGCTTGCGCATAAGCACGAAAAGCTTAGCCACCTCTGATTCATCAAGTGATGATGTGGGCTCGTCCAGTATAAGCACGCTGCAATCCATATCCACAGCCCTTGCTATGGCTACCATCTGCTGTACTGCGATGGAACAGCTTGCCAGCTGCTGAGTGGGCTTTACTGCGATGCCCAGAGAATCAAGCAGTTCACCTGCCTGCTTGTTCATCTTGCGCCAGCTGATGATCCTGCCTTCGCTCCTGCCCAAGAAAATATTCTCGGCGACCGACAGGTTAGGACACAGCGAGATCTCCTGATAAACTGTGCTTATCCCGACCTCCTGTGCCTGTTTGGGCGAATGTATCTGCACAGGTCCCGTGTGACCTTTTATATAGATGTCGCCCTCATCTTTTACATATACTCCCGTAAGCACCTTGATAAGAGTGGATTTTCCTGCGCCGTTTTCACCCATAAGCGCATGGATCTCACCTTCACGCAGAGTAAAGTCAACATTCTGCAGTGCCTTTACACCGGGAAATGATTTATAGATGCCTCTTAATTCAAGCAGCGATCCATCCTGCATTACTATCCCTCCCGAGTAAAAAGATATGATCAATCAATAGAATATCCGATTTATTCTCATAAAAAGTGCGGGGACAAGACGATCAAACGACTATAACTAAGCAGTACATCAACTGCAAACAACATACGTCGGATGTTTGTATGATCATATCATGCCGCACCGCACTTATATTATTTATTCATACTTTCGGTTTACCCGATAGTATCAGATACCGTAATTGTCAACATCTTCCTGAGTGATAGTTGCAGCGTCAAAGCCCTTTTCATCCATGACGATGGTCTTCTCGCTGATCGTTTCACCATTTTCGAGCTTGTCGATTATATCCTTGATGTATGAGGACTGGAAGGGATTGCACTGACCATCATAGTTCCAGTTCTGCGCCTTCAGTTCTTCAAGTGCCCACTTATTGCAGTCAAATCCCATTACGATAACATCCTTGCCTACACCGTGGGAAATATTAGCCTTATCAAGAGCTGCTACAGCGCCCTTAGCCATATCGTCATTTTCAGCATAGATAACATTGAAGCTCTTGCCCGAGTCGATAACGGACTGTACGATCTGCTGAGCCTTTTCAGCATTCCACTCAGCAGTCTGCTCGGTAACGATAGTCCAGCCTTCAGCGTTGGCTGTATCTGTCAGCGCACCCGAACGACCCTTCTGTGCAGCTGAACCCATAACGCCCTGGATATGGATAACTTCATACTTATCAAGGTTCTGACTCTTGAGCCAGTCAACAGCGGTCTGACCTTCCTTAGCCATGTCAGAAACTATCGAAGCTTCATAAAGGCTGGGATCGGCATCTATCGTTCTGTCGAAAAGTATTACCTTGACACCTGCATCCTGAGCATCTTTAAGTACAGAGTCCCAGCCTGCTGTATCAGCAGCAGAAAGCAGAAGATAATCAACGTCATCCTGTATGAACTTCTGAGCGTGAGAGATCTGCTCATCATTCTTCAAGCTGTATGCGAAGGAAGCATCAAAGCCGTTTTCCTTAGTGAATGTGGCTTTCAGGTCCTTATCATTAGCTGTACGATAGCCCGACTCGTTAGGGTCGTTATTTATGATACCGACCTTGATAAGATCGCCCGAGCCTGCATCGGTCTTAGCCTCGCCTGCATCAGCAGTATTGCCTGTGTCTTCGGACTTTGGCGCAGTCGTATCACCCGAGCCGCTTGAACCGCATCCTGCGAACATTGCTGTACAGACTGCCAGACTTGCTGCAAACGCTAACATCTTCTTAACTTTCATAACTATTCCTCCTTAGAATAAATACAAGATATTTTTATTAAGTGTATCATTTTTGTTTAACACACCATGTTCCGTACTTGTATTTACATTATATAAAAATTGTGCATACATTTATACCGATAATCTTACTTAAAATGTTTGAATTTTTACGAAATCCGGTTCAGTCAAAAAAATTCAAACATTTCATCCGATCTGTACGTATAAATGCATATCATTTCAGTACAGATTTGCCGTGTTCTGAAACTGTCTGGGAGTCTGTCCCGTACATTTCTTGAATATCTGACTGAAATAGCGATAGTCCTGAAAGCCCACTTCAAAAGCTATCTCATAGACCAATTTGGAGGTACAGCATAGTAATTCTTTTGATTTGTCTATACGAACTCTTGTTATGTATTCAGACAAGTTACTGCCTGTTTCTTTCTTGAACAGCGAACTGAGATATGCAGGGCTGATGCCGACCGCATCCGCAACATTCGTCAGCGAAAGCTCACCGCTCATATAATTTGCATCTATATAATCTCTTGCATTCTTCACCACACAGTTTCCGTTTTCACGGCATTTACCGATACGCCAGCGCACACACTGCACCAGAAGCTCGTGGAGAAATCCGACCGTTCCCTCCACAGATGCCATCTTTATGCCGATATCATCTATACCGCCAAAACAGCGGATAAATTCCTCATTATCAATGCCGAGTTCCCTTGAAAAACTCCTGGCTGATAAATAAATATCCGTACTTACATAAAGCCTCAGAACCATTGAGCGCAGTTCATTAAACCTTATCTCTTCAAGCACTTCTGCCAACACTTTTTGGCAGTCCGAGATACTGCCTGTACGCAGCAGATCGTTTATCTTCTTTTCATCAAGGCGTTTGACAGTACAACATTCTTCTGCAACTGAAAGACATTTCATTTACATCACCTTATTTCCTCTATACACTTACACACTTTCGATCATAGACCCTGTACTTTCGGGTCATGCAGCTATCTGTTCACCTATCAGATAACTGCAACAGAATTTCTTACAATAAGCTCGGGAGTAAATATCTTGCTCTCGGGTACGATGTTACGCTTATCTATCATTTCCAGCAGCGTATTCGCCGCAGCCTCACCAAGCTTTTTATGAGGATGACGCACTGTTGTCAGCGGCACTTCACAGATAGATGCATACCTCGAATCATCTATACCGACCACAGATATATCATCAGGCACTTTTATCCCGCTCTCACGGCACAGTGCGAGCAGTTTGACTGCCATTTTGTCATTATAACAAACAACAGCCGTTTTCCCACGCATGAGCGTCAGCAGTTTATCCTTGCCAAAACTGAATATATCGTTGCGCTCGGAAGTCGAGAACCACATGACATTACGTTCGGAATCACTTACCCCGTGCTGCAGACAGCTTTTCATGTAGCCGCTGTAGCGTTTATGACCCTGTATGTCATCAAGCGCAAAAATACCTGCGATCTTATTATGTCCGCATTCAAACAAATAATCTGTCACTATCCTGCCTGCGGCTTCATCATCCATGGCAACATAAGGAAAATCTGCCCAGGGATATTTTGCATTGAAAAACACCAGCGGTGTTCCGTTTCGCCTGAGCTGAGCGTACAACTCCATATTCGGGTTTGGCAAAGCACTTTTTGACGGTTCGACAATAAGTCCCTGAACTCCCCCTGCCAGCATATTCTCCAGCGCCTGTGTTTCTTCAAAGACCTGATTATGCGTGATTGCCAGCTGCATTGAACAGCCCGAATTATTCAGCACGCTCTCGATACCCGTAACGATATGCGGAAAGATATAATCGCTGAAATAAGTGGATATAACACCGATGCTGCCCTTGTTCTGCTGAACAGTCGGCACAACGCTCCTGCCGCCTACAAAGGTGCCGCTGCCCCTGACTCTTACGATAACATTCTCGCTTTCGAGCCTTGTCAGCGCCTGCCTTACTGTCTGTCTGCTCACGCCGTGTATCTCACACAGCTGTTTTTCGGTAAGAAAACGGTCATTCTGCTTCAGATCCTCTGATGCGATCTTGTCCTTCACCCAATCTACGATCACCTGATACTTATAATTATCCATACTGCCCTCCTCCTGTTTATTAACGTCTTACATTTTCAGACTTACAGACTATACAAATTATAGCACAACATTTTTTATTTGTAAATACAACAAAGTTATCTTCACCCAAACTTTGGCAACCGAATTAAATAAGGTCAACTTTATTTATTCAATTTGCACATAAACAATCAAAAAAGCAGTCATTTTCTATCGACTGCTTTTAGTACAAATACATATCACTTTTTATTTGTTTTGTAGTACATCTCTTTATCCTTGTACATCATTTCGTCCGCCAGACGCATAGCTGCACGTATATCGGTATAGTGCTCATCATAGATACTTCCTACAGCAAGGCTGACACTTTCATTGCCTTTTGTGACCTCACGCAGCTTTTTTACACGGGCTTCAAAGTCTTCCCTGCTGATATTTACAGCTATTACCATAAACTCGTCACCGCCTGCACGGTATATCTCGTTGCCTACAAATACATTCTGCAAAATATTTGCCGCATTTTTCAGCATAAGATCGCCTGCCACATGACCCTCGGTATCATTTTTCGTCTTCAGACCATTAAGGTCGGCAAATACAACACCCAACGAATCAGGCAATTGTTCTGCTCCCGAAACAATACCATCTACCCTGTTGTTCATGGCATTTCTGTTTTTGATGCCTGTCAGCAGGTCGGTCGTACTCATTATCTCAAGGCTCTTCATCATCTTATGGTTAGCAATTCCCGATGCCAAGAAATAGACCGTAAGCTCCAGTGTTTCCTTTGTTCTTATGGGGTCACTGACATCAAAATCGGTCGCCCATAAAAAGCCTATGATATTTCCGCTGTATATCAAAGGATACATTAACATACTTTCCACGCCGTATTTAGCCATAGAATCATACCACGCAGGATTACGCTTCCTTAATATCTCCATGTCCTGCTCATTTTTCAGCATAAGACAATCACTGCCGGATATGGTATCCAACCATGTGTCTGCAATTTCAAAGAAATCATCGTTTATCAGATCAAATGCGGATCCCTTTGACCTTTCAGGGTCTGTCGATTCGCAAAGCACCGAACATCTCCTGGTGTTGTAATCTATCAGCATTATACAGCACTGCGAGGCATTGCTCAGATTTCTCACATCGGTTATTATCTCCTGCATAGCACTCCTAAAATCCTCAGAACCATGAAGCTTTATACAGGTCCTGAGTACAGCTACTGCAATATCAGGAGAAATATTTGACATTATATCCACATCGGCGGCATGGGCAAATTCCATAGAATAGGTGCAGTAACCCACATCATCTCTGTCAGTCTGAAGAGGCATCATATAAATATTGAACCATATATTGAATCTTTCGGGGTGAACATAGGTATGCAAAGGTTTGCCCAGTATTGCACTCTGATAACAATATTCTTCAAAATTTATATCCTTTGGAAGATATGTCTCATAGGGTGAATTTGGGATAAATTTCTTTGTAGGTTCACCCGGGACATACGATGTTTCTATCGTCGCAAGATAAGGTGTGTTGCCCGTTACGATACGTATATCACCATAACCGCCATCCGGAAGTTTCTTCACAGATAGTACACACGTAGCAGCCTTAAAGCTTTCAACTATCAATTTAAGATCCATCAAGCACACATCCTTTAACATTTTGTTCTTTTATAAATATAACACAAATTTTCAAAATTGTAAAGTGCCTTTTAGTACAAATTCCATTTAAAAATCATATTTGGTAATTATTTCAGAATTTGTCTCCTTTTTTAGGAATATGTACTATAAATTCGACATAAAGGATCTTTTATTATACGATAAAAAACGATAATAATACATCATTATCAATATGCTCTATATTTTATGAGGAATAACAGATCTATCCTAGTCTTCATATATTGTTTAAATCTAATAAAATCGATTGGAATAATTTTGCTTGCAATATGTGCATATACATGGTATAATATATAAGAAAAAGCTATACAGAAATGAGGTGGGGAATAATGCTGAACGGTAAAAAGATAGTCGCTATATGCACAGCCCGTATATTTGAACCTACTCAGCAGCGTTTTCTGCGTATACTGTCAGAAAAGCTTGAAAGTCAGGATATTGGTATACTCATATATACCATGAACAGTGATTTTTTATGGAATAAGGATAAGTATTATCCCGAAAGCATGATATATGATATGGTGCCTTATGACTATGCCGATATCATAATCGTAATGGACGAAAAGATCAAAAGCCGCAAGCAGTCTAGAAAAATAATCGACCGTGCAAAACGCAGGAACGTACCTGTGATCGTCGTTGACGGAAAATATGATGACACAGTAGATGTCTGGTTCGATTATGACCCGGGCTTTGAAAAGATCGTACGCCATATTATCGAATTCCACGGTGTTAAAAAGCCCTGCTTCATTGCAGGTATAAAGGATAACAAGTTTTCCGATGACCGCATAGCCATCTTCAAAAAAGTTTTAGCCGAGAACGGTATTGAATTCAAGCCCGATATGATACATTACGGTGAGTTCTGGGCAGATCCTGCAAGAAAAGCCATGATGGATATCATAGAAAGCGGAAATATCCCCGATGCTGTTATCTGTGCTAACGATGTAATGGCTATAAATGTAATAGATGTGCTGAAAAAGTACGGCTACAAAGTCCCTGAGGATATTATCGTATCAGGATTTGACGGTCTGGATGAAGCTAATTATTGTACCCCTAAACTTGCTACTGCACGCTGTGACGGTGAGGTTCTGGCAAATGCCGTTCACGAGTGTATCGAAAGATGCATGAACGGCGAAGTATTCAGTGAAAAGGCAATAGTACCTGTGCTTGAGACCAATGAGTCCTGCGGCTGCAAATGCACATTGGATAATATTTCCACAACGCTTGTATACCGTCTGAACGATAATTTCTACAGGTATCAGGACGATATCCGCATCATGTACGAGATAACCACAGCGATACATATGAGTAAAGATGCAGCCGCTGCTGCCGAATGTATCGACCATGAGATCATGCAGAATGTTAACTGCTTTATGTACAGGTCTTGTTTCGATTATGAGATGTACTATTATGATAAACCTCTGCTAAGCAGTGAGAAGAACAAGTTCAAACTTTTGTATGACTGCGATGATCCCGAAAACAGAGTAAAAGATATAAACGAAAACTATTTTTATAAATGGCTCGCCAATAAGATCGAGAAAAACAAGAGCGCACTCATATTCAATGCGCTTGACTATCTTAGCAAGCCGCTGGGCTTTGTCTGCTACACATTTAAAGGCTACAATTTCATTGACTATGCAAAAAGTGCAAGTATAACTAACACCCTTTCCATGGGACTGGGCAGCTTTGTGCAGGAACAGCACCAGCTTTGCGTTGCAAAACGTGTGGAGCAGATGTATTTGAAAGATCAGCTTACGGGACTTCTCAGCAGGAGCGGTTTTAATAAAGAATTCACTGCGCTTTGTGATATTCCAGAAAACATAGGTATGACGATCACTGTCATAATGTCTGACCTGGACGGTCTGAAATATATAAATGATAATTTCGGTCACGCAGCAGGCGACAATGCTATTTCTGCTGCTGCGGATATATTAAAAACTTCATGTCCCGAGGGTTCGCTTTGTGTAAGATACGGCGGTGACGAAATGCTTGCGGTTTACCCGGGAGATACGGACACCGACAGCATCATACAGAATATAGACAATAAGCTTAACGAGCACAACGCTAAAATAGCAACCGACTACAAAGTCAGTCTAAGCTGTGGTTCTTTCAAGACAACGCTTAGCCGTGAATTTGACCTTACCGATGCAATCAAACGTGCCGACGAGATAATGTACCGCAACAAACGCAGCCGCAAGGCTGAGATGCGAAAAACCGCAAAATAACACAAAAGGCATCAGTTCTTATTACAGAGCTGATGCCTTAAATTATTTGTTTTCAGAGGTTATCTCGGACAGGATATCGTTAGCTTTGTTTACTTGCCTGAAAAATGCAATATAATACACAATAGCTGAGATGATGAATGGTATCGTTACCGAGGCTATCATCTGTATCATTGCATTTGTCTCTGTATCTGCGATAAAATCAGTGATCTTAACAAACGCAACTGTCAGCCCCACGACCCCCAGATATTGTCCGATAAGCACAGGGATAAGCGGAAATTTTTGTAAATAGAAGTGCAATGCAAGTACAGCTGTGATTATTATCGAAAACCCAAGGATAGCAAATATATTCATGGTATAGTTCTTATCAGTAAAACCCATTAGACCTTCCAGTATCAGTTTGCCGCAAACTACCAGTGTAAAGCTGATACATACTATGGATATAAAGTTCTTTCTGTTAATCAGCTTCATTTTTTATTCTTCCCCCTTATCTTTTCGAGTTCAGCAAAAAAATCCTTCTTGTAGCCTCGGTTCATTATAAGCTTTTCACCGTTTTTTAGAAATATTATTACACGCATATTCAGATCGCCCTGAAGATGATCTATCTTATATACATTTACTATTGAGGATTTGCTTATACGTATAAAGCCCATTTCCGAATAGTTGTCAAGCAGATTTTTCAAAGTATCACGCATCTCAACGCATACCTTTTCGGTATAGGCAAAGGTCTTGCGGTCAACGCTCTCAAAATACATTACATCTGTCACAGACAGAGAAATGCGCCTGTCATCCAGCGTGCCCTCAATGTTTGAAAGAGTGTTATCAAGCCTTGATATATACTCCTTCGTCTCATCATCAAGCTTATCGTAATGAAGCTCAAGATAGTTTTCCGAAAGTCCTTTTTCTTTTGTTTTTATAAATCGCATTTGAACCTTTCCTTATGGGAGCTACAGAGCGTTCCAATACACCAAGAATATCAGCACACAGCCCCATGCGTTCCCTGTTTCTTTTCTGACTATAAGCATACCATAAATAAGGAACATCGTCAAGAGCATATTCAAAAATGCATCTGGGGTGACGCCTACTGCGCCGTGTATCAGGATGCACATTACCGCACATAAGAAAGCGCCCACGTCCCAGAATCTGTGCTTTGAGGGGAAACGCTCGCTCAGCTTATCTCTAATTACAACATAATTAAAGCCCTCAAAGAATCCCCACGCCATAGCTGTCAGTGCAAATCCCAGCACCTTTACAGGGAGAAATGATGTAAGCAGTTCTTTTGTGGTGAATACGTCTATGAACGGACACCAGGGGTGAACATTTCCTATTGCCAGCTGATAGACGAAGTCGGGTACACAGCAAGCAAGGCTGAGAAGCAGAGCGGGCAAAAGATTTTTGGTGTTCAGCCCGAATTTTGTGAACTTCTCTTTTCTGAAAAGACAGACTGCTGTTATACCAAGTCCTGCCAGTGCAAATTGTCCGCATATCGCAGCAACGGCAACTCTCGGAAGTACGGGGCTTGTCTTGTCGTAAACAAAGCCGTTGAACTGTTTGCCGAATACCACCATAATAAGTGTAAGTGCTATGAATGTTATGATGCCTATGGCAATAAGATCAAGGTCAAGCTGTTTTTTTCTTGTGTTGTCAATAGTCGTATCCATTATTTTTTTACTCCCATCTTTTTATATCCTGTCGATGACGATATTTTATAAATTTTCATTCTGTCAATGCAATATGCTGAGATTACAGAATGAACATAATACAGAGCAGTGCATATGAAAGTTTTGTCTTTCTGCCTGTGAGCAGGTAAATGCTGCCCAGTGCATGACCGCAAACTGCCGAGAAAATGCCGGCTGCCAGCGAACCTTTAGATGCCCAGTGACCCAGACCCCATGTCAGTGCGGCAATAATTCCGCCGTAGGGGATATTTTTCTTGACGAACCAAGTCTCACAAGCCTTCTGACCAAAAACGATTATGAGCATTACCAGTGAAACTTCAAACATATAGTAGATGTACTGGAAAACAAATTTCAAAGCACCCCTGCTTGCAAATTCCTGGAGGACCTTGCTGCCGTTCCAGTCTATCCACGAGCTTATAAGACAAGCTGCAACACCGATTACTATGCATACCCACTGCCAAGGCTTGATCTTGCTGTCGTTCTTTGCAAACAAGTCATGACCCTTCTTCTTTGCACAGCGGCATATAGCGAACACACTCGCACCCCATACGATATAGGTCAGTATCCAGTGAACGATCATCTGGACTGAATTGTAGTCATTTATGCTTACACCATATATATTCTGCTCGATGCCGTAAGCCAGTATGCCTTCGCTTGCAAGTGCCAGAAAAGCAGCAAGTCCATATTTAAGAACACCCAGACCTTTAACGAATCTGTTTGGTTCTTTCTTTATCCTTGTGTTAGCTGTAATTGTGTTTGTCATTTTAAAAACTTCCTTTCGATTTAACTTGTTTTGTTTGGTATGTCTTGAGTATACACGAAAGAAAGAAATAATTCAATGAATTTTGCTTATGTTGCAATTTATCATGTACAAAATGCATTTTCATGAAAATAAGATGCAAAAAACAGCAGCGAAATGATCCGCTGCTTTTAACTGCGTTTAATATATTATCTGCGTTTTTTCTTCTTTTTGGAATTAAGACTTCTTATCCACATCAGCACTATCGCAAATGCCACCAGAAGCGTAACTAATACGATTGCAAGCGCAGGATTTAAAAACTCTTTATACTTATCCCTGCTGACAGGCTTGCTTTCAGTCTCAGCTTTACTGTTACTGCTTTCCGCAGAAGAGTCATCTGCCTCCGCCCTTATGATATTGATAGTGTAAACACGCTGACGTTCGTCTTCGGTTGTTACGGTTATGGTGCGGATATTATCGCCGACCTGCAAAGCACCGCCGTCAGAGATCTCTACAGTATCGGAGAAAGCTGCCGCTGTAGTCTTGAATTCAGCTGTTTCAGTTGAGTTCTCCACATAAACGGTATACTCATATATATCATATGAGAAATCAGGCACAAGCTTGCCTGCACTACAGCTAAGTTCAGTCAGATATCCTTGATTTATCACTTCTGCCGCAGTTGTCTGAACAGTTGCAGCAGTCTCCGCCTTGCTTTCAGGCTCGGTCTTGGATGATTCACCATTATCCTGCTTTGAAGAACTTTCAGGGGGCGCTGAGGTCTCAACTGTAGTTTCGTCAGGTGCAGAAGTTACAGGCTGTGTTTCCTGTGCACCGCCTTCTACCTGAACAGATGCCGACGCTGAACTTTCACACAGCACGACACCATCAGCAGAAAAAACATAGCCATTCGTCAGCCTGATATCAGCCTGACCTGAAGCGACAGCTTTAAATGTAAGTACACAGTTTATCTTATCGGGAGATGAAGTCGGGTAGGTCTGTACCGTTATAAGTCCGCCGCCGCCGATAGCCTCACCGTCAACAAATTGTATGATACTGTCATCATATTCAAGCGATGACTGCATATAGCCTATATTTGTATCAGAATCAACTTCAACAGTAACAGTGAAAGTCTCGCCCTCACTGACCTTATCCTGAACGACAAGCTTATCGGTGGTATCCGCAAAAGCTGTCACACTGCAAACCGCAGCCATGATCATACCCGCACACACGGAAATAAAAGGTCTATTCATCTTATGTCACTCCCTGTTCTTCAAGTTCCCCATGATGTCAAAAACATGGACTGTTTTACATATAAAAACAACATCGCTAATATTATACACTATTTCGATAAAAAGGTCAACCACCTGCGTAGCCTTCAAGGAGTTTTTCCATAAATGATGCAGTATCGGTCAGACCAGAGCGATTATAGCGATGTATCTTAAAAAGACATTCAGGCGAGTTTTTATCTATATAATTCGGCTTTTCTTCCACATCCATAGCGGCAGAAAAGCCGCATGAACTGACTATCTCTGCTGAATCCCCATTCTTGAAACCATACGGATATGTAAAAACATCGGGTCTGAAACCGCAGTTTTTCTCAAATAATGTTTGCAGAGAAATAAGATCATTTCGTACTATATTTCTGTAGCTGTCAAATGCCTCGCCGTCCATCGGGAGTATCCCTCTGCGGTCTTCGAGTTTGTGCATGGAATTTGTATGATTACAAAATTCCACAAGACCACTGTCGTGCATCTCACAGATATCTTTCCATCTTAAATAGGAATAAGAAGGATCGGGAGGGGCAGCGCTTTCACTGGCATTTGTTGTGAACTCCCCCACCACTGATACAGTTGCTTTGAAATTTTCCTCTTTGAGCAAGCTAAACAGATGTTCATAGTTATTATAGAAGCCGTCATCGAATGTCAAGATAACAGGCTTGTCAGGTAATGTTCCATCTTCTTTTACAAATTTTATCAGATCATTTACAAAAACAGGTGTAAAGTTATTTTCCTTGAGATACCTTATATCACATTTTACCTGTTCAGTTGAAACCACGTATTCGCCGCATAGATCCGCATCTTTCTGTACACTGTGATACATTATGACCGGAACTGCGGCTATTTTATCTTTTGTTTCATATGTATTCTTTTCCTCTGCGTGACTTTTGCTTAGACCTGCACCTATGATAGTAACTGCCGCCAGCAGTATCACAATAAAAGCCTTTTTCAGCCTGATAGTCCTGAACATCGCTGTTTCCTCCTTGATTTATCTTCGATGATATTTTTATAATAACGCTCAAACAAGCACCCTTAGAAAAAATGTATGCCAACATTGTAAAAAAAATTCAAAAAATTTGCTTTATGGTCTTGAAAAAATTGTGCAAATATGATATACTTTGTTTAAGCATAGTGAGTTTATTTAGCATTTTGATAAATATTTTTATAAATTATTATGTTGGGAGGCTTCCACCATGAAAACTATTCGTACAAAGCTTATGATAATCATGCTGAGCGCAGCATTGATCATCATCTTCGTGCTGGATTTTGTAGCTATAAAATCCATAAACAAAACCACGAAGGAAACACTTAAAAGTTCGGCTACACCGTTTTCGGTACAGGGCGCTAAGAATTTCAACGACACTGTAAACTCGTATGTTCTTGCACTTTCCAAGGGTGCAAAATCCTCGGATTTCTCAAGTGCAAAGACTCAAAATGAAATGGTGGCAATACTCAAAAGCGAGTTTCCAGACGATATCAAGGAAGAAGTTGTGTATTCCATTGTCGGCATGGCAGGTGATATTGTCTATTCCACCAACGAGAACTATGCTTCGGTCATAACACAGAACGATGTAAAAGAGGCTATGAATACTCTCAAACCCGTTGTTACTGACCTTGTTATCTACACCGATTCAAAGAACAATAAAAGGCAGTTTTTCTCTATAATCCAGGCTATATTTAAGCATGGCAAGTATGATATAGCCGCTGCAACGATAGATACTTCTTTTATGGAAAGTATCATGAGCAATGATGCTATAGGAGAAAACGGCTATGTATTCGTTGTAAATTCCAGCGGAGATATAGTGATGCACACTGATAAAAACATTGCTATGCAGAGGTTCAATCCGCTGCTTGAAGCTGACAGCAACAAGAGCTACAAATCATTTGCAGATGCTACAAGAGACATCGTGCAGAATGATCAGACTTCGGGTCAGTATGATCTTAACGGTCATGACTATGTATTCGGTGCATCAAAGACAAACTATTTCGATGCGAACCTTGTATACGCTCTTACTCCCGATGATTTCAGCGAAACAACCACTGCAACTCTGCGCAGTATAATACTCATAGCAGCTATACTCCTTATATTAACGGTCATCGCTTCGGTGATCTATTCACGTAGGCTCTCCAAGCCCATCGTTTCTGCTACTAAGCGTATACGTCTGCTGGCACAGGGCAACCTTTCTGCACCTGTAGATGTATGGTACTCAAAGGACGAGTTGGGTGTGCTGACAAGCTCACTTGAAGAAACTATAGTTGCACTCAGACAGTATATCACGCTGATAACTGTAGCACTTAACCAGATCTCCGACGGCAATCTGTGCCACAGGATGGAAGGCTCGTTCAAGGGCGATTTCCAGCAGATCAAGAATACGTTCAACGACATCTTCAATTCCCTTTCCGATACTTTCTCTTCCATCAACACTGCTGCTGAACAGGTTAACGGCGGTGCGGTACAGGTATCGAATTCAGCACAGTCTGTTTCTCAGGGTTCAACTCAGCAGGCTTCTGCTATCGAAGAATTGTCTGTTACACTGAAAGATGTTTCCAAACAAGTCGAACAAAATGCTGCTGATGCAAAGAATGCCGCTACTATAGTTACAAGCAACGCCAAAGCTATCGGCGACTGCAATAACGATATGGGCAATATGCTTGGCGCTATCAATGAGATACGTACCTCATCCGAGGAGATCTCCAAGATAATCAAGGTCATAGATGACATTGCTTTCCAGACCAATATACTTGCACTTAATGCTGCTGTTGAAGCCGCAAGAGAGGGTTCAAAGGGCTTTGGTGTCGTTGCGGACGAAGTAAGAAGACTTGCTTCACGTTCTGCAGAAGCTGCAAAGCAGACAGCTTCTCTGATAGAGAATTCCTCCGCAGCTGTATCAAAGGGCTCGCAGATCGCTGAAAAGACTGCAGATTCACTCAACCATATAGTTGAGAGCTCTTCCGAGATACAGACTTTGGTAAAGAATATCTCTGACGCTTCCGAGGCGCAGACAGAGGCTATCACACAGATAAACACAGGTCTTGTACAGATATCCAGTGTAGTATCTGCAAATACATCTGCCTCTGTAGGTACTGCATCAGCCAGTGAGGAACTTTCCAGCCAGTCACTGATACTCAAGAACATGATCGCAAGATTCAGACTGGACAACGGAAAGAAAAAGGATAATGCTAATGTATCCAAGTTTGATTACAATGATACTCCCGATAACAGATACTCGGATAATTATGATGAACCTGAAAGCTACTCGTCTCCATCACAAGAGACTTATGAATATACTGAAAGTCCCGAGGAAGATGAGCACAGCTACGATGCTCCAAAGATAATACCTGCCACAAACCGTCTTTTCAAGGATAAGCTCAACGGACTTATGGGTATGGCAGATGATGAAAGCTTTACAGATGACATCGACGATAAATACTGATATTACTTAGCAGAAAGGATAGATAAAAATGAAAAGAAGGATAGGAATACTTACAAGCGGCGGTGACTGCCCGGGACTTAATGCAACCATCAGAGGTGTTGCAAAGGCTTGCTATGTAAAGTTCGGAGAGGATGTGGAAATAGTCGGTATACATGACGGCTACTACGGTCTTATCAACGGACTGTGCAAGGAAATGAACCAGTCTGATTTTTCGGGAATACTCACCACAGGCGGCACGATCTTCGGTACCAAAAGAACGCCATTCAAGATGATGCAGGTCATCGAGGATGACAAGGTAGACAAGGTCAAGGCTATGAAGGCTACTTACAAAAAGCAGAAGCTTGATTGTCTGCTGACACTGGGAGGAAACGGCACCCACAAGACCGCTAACCTTCTTTCATCAGAGGGGCTCAACGTAATAGGTCTCCCAAAGACTATCGATAATGATATCTGGGGCACCAGCGTGACCTTCGGTTTCCATACTGCGGTCGATACTGCTACTGATGTTATAGACAGGCTGCATTCCACTGCAAATTCCCACGGAAGAATACTTGTCGCTGAGATAATGGGCAACAAGGCAGGCTGGCTGACACTTTATTCAGGTATCGCAGGCGGAGCAGATATGATAGTTATACCTGAGATACCTTATGATATTGAAAAGCTTGCTGAGGCTTGTGAAAAGCGTGACTCAAAGGGATTCTCCATTATGGCAGTTGCAGAGGGCGCATTCGATAAGGCAGAGGCTAAAATGAAGAAAAAAGAGCGTGCTAAAGCACGAGCTGAACAGGGCATCACCACTGCTACCTCAAGGATAGCCAAGCAGATCGAGCAGATGACAGGCAGAGAGACCAGAGTCTGCATACCCGGTCATATGCTGAGAGGAGGAAGTCCCTCGGCTTACGACAGAGTTCTCGCAACAAAATTCGGTGTTCATGCAGCTGAACTGGTAGCTAAAGAAAAGTATGGCTATGCTGTAGCTATGATAAAGGAAGTCGTTGCAGAAAACAAGCTTGAAGATGTTGCTGGCAAGACAAAATTCGTACCCGAAGACGATCAGATGGTAAAATATGCTAAGGATCTGGGCGTAAGCTTCGGTGACTAAAAGATAAACCAATTAGAACGCAGCCATAATCGCAGCAGCAATAAAGAAGTATTTGAAACCTACAGCTGTTGCGTGCTGCTGCTAAATGAAAAGTGAATAATGAATAACTAATAGTGAATAGTTAAGGTA